>NZ_AP025514.1:0-316959 GCF_024347655.1 Vibrio toranzoniae
GTGTCATCTTCGCTTTGGTTGCAGTGTTTGCAACAGCTTCAAGAAGAGTTACCAGCTACAGAATTCAGTATGTGGGTTCGTCCGCTACAAGCGGAGCTCAATGACAATACTCTAACTCTATTTGCACCGAACCGGTTTGTACTTGATTGGGTTCGCGATAAGTATCTAAATAGCATTACCCGTTTGCTGCGAGAACATTGCGGTCATGATATTCCGCATCTTCATTTTGAGATTGGAAGTAAACGAGCCACTGCTACAAAACCTGAGACTATCGCCCCTGCTAGGACACGTACAGCTGCTGATGTAGCTGCTGAATCGTCAGCACCTGCGCAGTTACAAGCTCGTAAGCCTGTTCATAATATCTGGCGTGATGAAGAGCCTGTGGCGGTCGATCTAAACCACCGTTCAAACGTAAACCCAAAACATATGTTCAATAACTTTGTTGAGGGTAAATCAAACCAATTGGGTTTGGCGGCGGCACGTCAGGTTTCAGATAATCCAGGAACGGCCTATAACCCATTGTTTTTATATGGTGGTACTGGTTTAGGTAAAACGCACTTGTTGCATGCTGTAGGTAACGCCATTGTTGATAACAAACCAAACGCTAAAGTGGTGTACATGCACTCTGAGCGCTTTGTTCAGGATATGGTAAAGGCGCTACAAAATAACGCGATTGAAGAGTTTAAGCGCTACTACCGTAGTGTTGATGCGCTGCTTATCGATGATATCCAATTCTTCGCCAATAAAGAGCGTTCTCAAGAAGAGTTCTTCCATACTTTTAATGCGCTGCTCGAAGGCAACCAACAGATCATCCTAACGTCTGACCGTTATCCAAAAGAGATCAACGGGGTAGAGGATCGTCTAAAATCTCGCTTCGGTTGGGGTTTGACGGTGGCGATTGAGCCACCAGAGCTTGAGACTCGTGTTGCGATATTAATGAAGAAAGCAGAAGACCACCAAATTCACCTTGCGGATGAAGTGGCATTCTTTATTGCTAAGCGTTTACGCTCTAACGTTCGTGAGCTAGAAGGCGCATTGAACCGTGTTATTGCCAATGCAAACTTCACTGGCCGTCCGATCACTATCGATTTCGTGCGTGAAGCACTGCGTGACTTACTTGCACTGCAAGAAAAACTGGTCACCATCGATAACATTCAAAAGACAGTCGCTGAATATTACAAAATCAAAGTCGCTGATCTATTATCTAAACGTCGTTCTCGTTCTGTTGCTCGTCCACGTCAACTGGCGATGGCATTGGCTAAAGAGCTGACTAACCACAGCTTGCCTGAGATTGGCGATGCATTCGGTGGCCGTGATCATACGACTGTACTGCACGCCTGTCGTAAGATTGCTCAGCTACGCGAAGAGAGTCACGACATTAAAGAAGACTATTCGAACTTGATTCGTACCCTTTCTTCTTAATACACAGTATTCTTAACCTTAATAAGCCGAATCTTGGCGCGTAATATTACGAAGTGCCATTTAGACCGTAAGAGCAAGATATGAAATTTACCATTGAACGTAGTCATCTGATTAAGCCATTACAACAAGTATCTGGTGCACTCGGTGGCAGGCCAACACTTCCAATTCTAGGCAATCTACTGATGAAAGTAGAAGATAACGTGTTGTCGATGACAGCCACCGATCTAGAAGTTGAACTGATCAGCCGAGTAACGCTTGAAGGTGATTTCGAAGCGGGCAGTATTACCGTACCTTCACGTAAGTTCCTAGATATCTGTCGTGGCTTGCCAGACAGCTCAGTGATCACAGTAGTATTGGATGGTGACCGTGTTCAGGTTCGCTCTGGTCGTAGCCGCTTCTCATTGGCAACATTACCTGCGGCAGACTTCCCAAACATAGAAGACTGGAGCAGTGAAGTTGAAGTGTCTGTGACACAAGCTGAATTGCGCGGTCTTATTGAGAAAACACAATTCTCAATGGCGAACCAAGACGTTCGTTACTACCTCAACGGTATGTTGTTCGAGATTGAAGGTTCGATCCTGCGCAGTGTGGCGACTGATGGTCACCGTATGGCAGTATCTCAAGCGCAACTTGATGCCGATTTTGCTCAGAAGCAGATCATTGTTCCACGTAAAGGTGTTCAAG
Source organism: Vibrio toranzoniae (assembly GCF_024347655.1). Taxonomy (NCBI): domain Bacteria; kingdom Pseudomonadati; phylum Pseudomonadota; class Gammaproteobacteria; order Vibrionales; family Vibrionaceae; genus Vibrio; species Vibrio toranzoniae. The sequence continues at coordinate 2,107 of NZ_AP025514.1, forward strand.
AGCTAGTCAAGCTGTTGGATGCACCTGAACAACCTGTAACGCTGCAGATTGGTAACTCTAACGTGCGTGCTGAAGTGAACAACTATGTATTCACTTCTAAGCTCGTTGATGGTCGTTTCCCTGATTATCGCCGCGTAATGCCGCAAAATACCACCAAGACATTAGAAGCCGGTTGCGATGAGTTACGTTCAGCGTTTTCTCGCGCGGCGATTCTGTCGAATGAAAAATTCCGTGGTGTTCGCGTTAACCTTGTCGATAGCGAGATGCGTATTACCGCGAACAACCCAGAACAAGAAGAAGCCGAAGAGGTGTTAGACGTCACCTTCGACGGTGACGCGCTAGAAATTGGCTTCAACGTAAGCTACGTATTGGATGTGCTGAACACACTGCGTTGTGAACAGGTTCGTATATCAATGTCAGATGCGAATGCGAGTGCTTTGATTGAGAATGCGCAAGATGACAGCGCGATGTACGTTGTTATGCCAATTCGTTTATAAGCGTTGTTTGTGAATCAACCATGCTTACTGACCAACAACGTTTACCTACTGTGTTGTGATTGAAGATTAATATGAAGACGCTATGCCTTTATCGCGCTTAATCGTTAAGCAGTTTAGAAATATTGAAGCCTGTGACATTCAACCGTCATCAGGCTTTAACTTTCTTATAGGGGCTAACGGAAGCGGCAAAACCAGTGTCCTTGAAGCGGTCTATCTGCTCGGGCACGGTCGCTCATTCAAAAGTTCTCTCACTGGTCGTATCATCCAAAACGAGTGCAGTGAACTGTTTGTACATGGCCGTTTTATGACCTCGGACCAATTTGAGCTGCCAATTGGCATTAATAAGCAGCGTGATGGCTCGACAGAGGTTAAAATAAGCGGCCAAACCGGACAAAAATTGGCTCAGTTAGCGCAAGTCTTACCTTTGCAGTTGATTCACCCGGAAGGGTTTGATTTACTGACGGATGGACCTAAACATCGCCGTGCATTCATTGATTGGGGAGTTTTCCACAGTGAGTCAGGTTTTTATGATGCTTGGGGCAGGGTAAAGCGGCTCAATAAACAGCGAAACGCATTATTGAAAACAGCCACGCATTATCGAGAGCTGAGCTATTGGGATCAAGAACTGGCCCGTTTAGCTGAAAACATCAGTCATTGGCGTGCCGCCTATGTCGAGCAACTTAAAGAAGTTGCCGAAGAGATCTGTGCGACCTTCTTGCCTGAGTTTGAGATAAAGATTAACTACTATCGCGGCTGGGACAAAGACACGCCCTATGCAGAGATACTAGAGAAGAATTTTGAAAGGGATCAGCAGCTTGGTTACACCTTTAGTGGGCCAAACAAAGCGGATCTAAAGATAAAAGTGAACGGCACTCCAGTGGAAGATGTCTTGTCACGAGGTCAGTTGAAGTTGATGGTTTGCGCGTTGCGAGTAGCACAAGGGCAACACCTCACTCAAATGACAGGAAAGCAATGTATCTATTTAATAGATGACTTTGCTTCCGAATTAGATAGCCAACGCCGCGCACGTCTTGCCGAGTGCTTAAAGGCGACCGAGGCTCAAGTTTTTGTAAGCTCTATTACCGCTGATCAGATTGCAGATATGCATGATGAAAATAGCAGGATGTTTCATGTGGAACATGGCAAAATAGAGCAAGGATAATTAGTCAGAGAGTAACTATGTCAGATAATTACGATTCATCGAGTATTAAAGTACTGAAGGGTCTGGATGCGGTACGTAAGCGTCCTGGAATGTACATTGGCGACACGGATGATGGTACCGGTCTGCACCACATGGTTTTTGAGGTGGTAGATAACTCTATTGATGAAGCGCTAGCTGGTCACTGTAATGACATCATTGTAACTATCCATGAAGATAGCTCTGTGTCGGTTCGCGATGACGGCCGTGGTATTCCAACAGAATTGCACTCAGAAGAAAACGTGTCTGCAGCAGAAGTTATCATGACGGTTCTTCATGCTGGTGGTAAGTTTGATGATAACTCGTACAAAGTATCTGGTGGTCTGCACGGTGTTGGTGTTTCAGTAGTAAACGCACTTTCTAAGCAAGTTACTCTTACTATCCACCGTGGTGGAAAAATTCACACTCAAACGTATCACCATGGTGAACCTCAGGCACCACTTGCTATTGTAGGTGATACGGATAGAACCGGAACGGAGATTCGTTTCTGGCCAAGTGAAGAAACATTCACCAATATTGAGTACCATTACGACATCTTAGCTAAGCGTCTACGTGAACTGTCATTCTTGAATTCGGGTGTATCAATCAGGCTGATTGATGAGCGCGAAGAAGACAAAATGGATCACTTCGAATATGAAGGCGGCATTCAAGCGTTTGTTGAACATTTGAATACCAACAAGACCCCTATTATTCAAAAGATCTTTCATTTCGATTCTGAGCGTGATGATGGCATTACCGTTGAAGTTGCGATGCAGTGGAACGATGGTTACCAAGAAAACATTTACTGTTTCACCAATAATATCCCTCAGCGTGATGGTGGTGCTCACTTAGCGGGTTTCCGTTCAGCACTGACCCGTACTTTAAATAGTTTTATGGATAAGGAAGGCTTCTCTAAGAAAGCGAAGACTTCAACATCCGGTGATGATGCTCGTGAAGGTTTGACGGCGATTGTTTCAGTGAAAGTGCCGGATCCTAAGTTTTCAAGCCAAACCAAAGATAAGCTGGTTTCTTCTGAAGTGAAGTCTGCCGTTGAATCTACAATGGGTGAGAAACTCTCTGAGTTCCTGATTGAGAACCCAGGTGAAGCGAAAATTGTTTGTTCTAAAATTATCGATGCTGCACGTGCTCGTGATGCTGCGCGTAAAGCTCGTGAGATGACACGTCGTAAAGGCGCGTTAGATTTAGCGGGTCTTCCAGGTAAACTCGCTGACTGTCAGGAAAAAGATCCTGCACTGTCTGAACTCTATATTGTGGAAGGAGACTCTGCTGGCGGATCAGCTAAGCAGGGGCGTAACCGTAAGAACCAAGCAATCCTACCTCTAAAAGGTAAAATCCTTAACGTAGAGAAAGCACGGTTCGACAAAATGTTGTCTTCACAAGAAGTTGCAACGCTAATCACAGCCCTTGGTTGTGGTATTGGCCGCGACGAATACAACCCAGACAAACTGCGTTACCACAACATCATTATCATGACCGATGCCGATGTCGATGGTTCTCACATACGTACATTGCTCCTGACGTTCTTCTACCGTCAAATGCCGGAACTGATAGAACGTGGTTACATCTATATTGCTCAGCCACCGCTTTTCAAAGTGAAAAAAGGTAAGCAAGAGCAATACATCAAAGATGAAGATGCAATGAATCAGTATCAAGTATCTTTAGCTTTAGACAACGCAGCATTGCATGTAAATTCTGAAGCACCCGCGTTTGCTGGTGAGGGATTAGAGAAGCTTGTTCTGCAATACAATGCCGGTATTAAGCTTGTTGATCGTATGAGTCGCCGTTACCCACGTGCACTTATCCATGAATTGATTTATATGCCACGCTTAACCGCTGAGCAGTGTCATGATGAGGTGGCTGTTGAAGCTTGGGGTAAGCAGCTTGTAGAGCAGCTAAACGCGAAAGAAACAGGTGCTAGCCAATACCATCTTGAGGTTGAAAAGCACGAAGACCTAGGAATAAGTGTTCCTAAGATTGTCGTGCGTACACACGGTGTAACTCATGAGCATTTATTAAGTATTGACCTAATCAACTCGAAAGAATTTAGTAAATTATCGGATTTATCTGAAGCGCTTGATGGTTTGATTGAAGAAGGTGCTTATATTAAACGTGGTGAGCGAACTCAAGCGGTAACGAATTTTGTTGAAGCAATGAACTGGTTGGTTAAAGAGTCTCGTCGTGGTTTTAGCCTACAACGATACAAAGGTCTAGGTGAGATGAACCCAGATCAGCTTTGGGAGACCACCATGGATCCTGAAAGTCGTCGTATGATGCAAGTAACAATTGAAGATGCTGTTGGTGCTGATCTGTTGTTTACTACGCTAATGGGTGACCAAGTTGAGCCGCGTCGTAACTTCATCGAAGAGAATGCATTGAAAGTAGCTAACCTAGACGTTTAGTATCTTTGATACTTCGCTCTTTCGCTTAATTTCTGTGTCAGAGGTGCTCACATACATTCGTATGCTCCGCGCCTCTTCCTTGAACTAAAACGAAATAGCTTCGTCTCAAAAAACTAAATATATTATTTAAAAGACTGCCCGAAATGGCGGTCTTTTTTGTTTCTTAAGCATTTGAAAAATAATGATTTTGGAAAATAATTGAAAATAATCCCTTGAAACTATTTTGCTCAATCCACATATTTAGTTGTGAAGAGGATGACTGTCTTGCTCTACAAGAGAAGAAACAGAACCTTCATAACCGTTGCTAGAGTATCGCTCAATAGAGGATAACTTTGGCAGCACACAACTTAAAAATTGATTCATTGTCATGTCCCAGCGTTGTCGCCAATAGAGGTGAAACCCGAGGAATGCGAATTGAATCTCTTAGCTGTTTACTGGATCACATAGGTTCGATCTAAGTAAAATTCGTAGCTAAGACTATTGCTTACTAAAAAGGATAGCATTATGAGAACTGTAGATTTCACTCCACTTTACCGCAACGCAATCGGCTTTGATCGTCTATTCAACATGATGGAAGCGAACACGTCGAAAAATGCTTCTGGCGGTTACCCTCCATACAACATCGAGCAAACAGACGAGAACAACTACCGTATTACTATGGCAGTAGCTGGTTTTGCTGATGACCAATTAGATCTGACTCAGAAAGAGAACATGCTAATTGTGAAAGGTGATCGTAAAGCAGAAGTAGAGAAAACCTTTGTATATCAAGGTATTGCAGAGCGCGATTTCGAGCGAAAATTCCAACTTGCTGACTACGTAAAAGTGGTAGGCGCAAGTATGGAAAATGGTCTTCTTCACATCGACCTAGAACGCGAAATCCCAGAAGCGATGCAACCACGTAAGATTGCTATCAACGGTAATAGCCTACTAGAAGGTTAATCCCCGTCATACTTGAAGCTACAGCGTTGTTGACGTCGTAAATTCCCCCTAATCACATAGGTTCCCTATGCTCATAGGGCTGAATTGCTTGTGTTTTTGAAACGAATGGTCGCCTAGCTGAACCCCCAATTATTTAGGGTATTCAAGTGACAAAAACTATCGGGAAGTAAAAGTGAAAGAGCACCTCATGAGGTGCTCTTTTTTGTTTGTTCTGCCAGCGTCATTCCATAGAGGGAGGTACGACAGAGTAGGGAACCTTTATTTACTTTCGCTGTAAGCCTTTTTCACTTCTTCTGCAATGATCTTAATGCCTTTCTGCATCGCCTCATCATCTTGCACGTAGTTCATACGTAAGCACTGGTGAGCATGATCCCACTCATCTTCCTGGCCTATAAAGAAGTATTCACCCGGAACAATCAGAACGCCACGGGCTTTGAGGCGGTTGTACAGTTCCATTGTGGTGATAGGCAGTTCATCAAACCATAGCCATAAGAAGATAGCGCCTTCAGGTTTGTGGATACGAAAGCGTGGATCGTCGATAGCGTCTTGCAACAGCTCAACCGCGCGTAGAGATTTCTCTTTGTAGAAAGGCTTAATCACTTCGCTGCTTAAACGTAGTAGATCACCCTTCTCAATCATGTGGTTAGCAATCGCAGGACCAACACTACTTGGTGCTAGGCTGATAATGCCATTCATGTTGGTTAGCGCTTGCGTTACTTCTTCACTCGCAATCACGATACCGCAACGCACACCTGGCAAACCAAGCTTAGACAAGCTCATGCACAGAATCGTATTTTCGTTCCAGAATGGTTCCACATCTTCAAAGATGATGTTTGGAAATGGCAGGCCGTAAGCGTTATCGATCAGCAGTGGGATATTGTTCTCTCGCGCGAGTTTGTCCAACTTACGCACTTCCTCATCGGTCAGTACGTTACCCGTAGGATTGGTAGGGCGAGAAGCGCAGATAGCCGCCACTGAATCGTCCACTTTTAGCTGTTCAAAATCAACGTGGTATTTGAACTGGCGATTTTCTAGCAGCTCGATCTCTGGGTGGTAAGAGATAAAAATATCGTCATCAATCCCTGCATCGCCGTAGCCGATGTATTCCGGTGCGATCGGCAACAAAATTTTCTTGTGCGAGCCGTCAGGCTGCTGACCTGCTAATAGATTGAATAGGTAAAAGAAGCCGCTTTGACTGCCATTGGTTAGGCTGATGTTCTTTTCGCTGATGTCCCAGCCATAGGTCTCTTTTAGCATCGCAGCTAACGACTTAATGAAGCTATTTTTGCCCTGCGGACCATCGTAGTTGGCGAGGGCGGCGATGAGTTCTCCATTGGCGAGCATGTCGGCACTGGCTTGGTTAAAGTAATCGAGCATGGCAGGGATAGCGGCTGGGTTGCCACCACCGAGCATGATAGCGCCTGGAGTGCGCAGGCCATCATTCAAATCATCCATTAAACGAGTGATTCCAGAGTATCGATTAAACTTTTCACCAAACTTAGAAAACTGCATTACTTATTTTACCTAATTCATTGTGATTGCTTGTTATGTGTCATTAAGGCAGACCTTATGTCTGCCATTAGTGTATTCCTTGAACATACCGCAATGTTTTTGCGACGCATAGCGCCAAATGCTCTAACACGAAAAAAACTTCTATAAAGTTTGGTTAATGAGTAACAGTTTGCTTATTGAACGTGCTTTTGGTGATCAAAAAAGGGAAGCCGAAGCTTCCCCTTTGATTAATTTCGTTTGAGAACCATGCGTGTTTACTTCGAACCGGTATAAACAACCAATACTTTGTCATCTTGGTATTGGCGTTCGAACGCATAGTAGCCCTTGCTGTTACGGATGATGTGATTGCCTTGCGCGACGGCTGGGTGGCGTTGGCGGAATTGGCCAAGCGCTTGCCAGTGTTCTAGCAACTCTGTACGTTCGCCGGTGATTTGATTCCATGGCATATCCGAGCGAGTGCCTTGCATTGGATCGGAACCTGTTGGGCCAACGTCACGGGCGATTTCATCACCGTAATAGATCTGTACCGCTCCCGGAGCAAGCATTAACGCATTCGCTGCTTTGGTCTGTTTAGCAAAGTCACTGCCGTGCTGTGTCCAGAATAGCGATGTATCGTGAGACGAAAGGTAACTCAGCACGTTGAACTCACTGTCGTTGTTGATCTTATCTGCGTAGCGAAGGTAATCGGCATCGAGATCAGACAAGCACTTAAGTGCCTTGGGTGCGATATCACTTTGGAATTCAAAGTTGATGATCGAATCAAAGCCGTTAGCGAAATAATCGGATTTCACTACGCTGTGCGCCCACACTTCGCCTGTCATCCAAAAGGGTAGGTCATCCAACGCTTTGTCTGGATTATTCTGTTTCCATTCAGCCAGTGCTTGGTTAGTGCTCTCTTTAAGCTCTGCCCAAGCGTCCAGTTCAACGTGCTTCGCGGTATCGACCCTAAAGCCATCAACACCATATTCGCGCACCCAATCCGATAACCAAGTGATTAAATGGTCACGAGGTGTTTTGAGTTCATCGGTCGCGCTGGTGGATTTATTACGATAGAAGTTAGGCAGTCCGGTTGTCTCTGTCGATTCTGTTTTGAAATCGGGCAGGTGCGCCAAAGACATGGTGAGGTTATTGTAACCCGGAGAGTCATAGGCGCCGATATCGCTGCGTAGCCAAGCTTTGCCCCACCACTTTTCCCACGCTTCTTTGTCGCTGTAAGAGATGTAGTTGTTGAAGTAGTGCCAGTTCTGACCTTTAGTGGGCTGCCAGTCTGTCCAGTTTTCGCCAAGTGTTTGTTTGGCTTCTTCATCAGTTAGGTTGAGCTTACCAAAATCAAACTCTTGCATGTCGGCAAGCGTCGCATAGCCGGTGTGGTTCATTACCACATCCCAAACAACGCGAATGCCTTTGCTGTGCGCGGTATCGATGAAGTTTTTCAGCTCGTCTTCGGTGCCCATGTTGTCATCGATCTTGGTCCAGTCTTGATGGTAGTAACCGTGGTAGCCGTAGTGTTTGAAGTCACCGCGATCACCGCCGCCAACCCAGCCGTGGATTTGCTCTAACGGAGACGTTATCCAGATAGCATTAGCACCGAGTGATTCTATGTAGTCGAGTTTTTCGGTTAAGCCTGCCAAGTCACCACCGTGGAAGGTACCGATTTCGTCTTGTCCATCTTGGCTGCGACTATAACTGTTGTCGTTATCAGGATTACCATTATGGAAACGGTCGGTCATTACGAAGTAAACCGTGGCGTTATCCCAACTAAAGTCAGCTTTGGTTTCTGGTTCTACTTTCTCAAGCAGCAGAACACCTTGGCTGTTTTCTGCAGGCTGCATGGTGACGCTGCCATTCGTTACTGTGACTTGTTTGCCTGAAAGAGCGTCTCTTACCACGGTGCCATCATCAAAGGTTTGAGCAACGTCGATGGTGGTGGGCTCGTCACTAGGAACCGGACAAGCAAAGCTTTGTACTTGTTGTTGCTTCGGCTTTATCTGAACGGTCAGCTCATTGGTTTGTGGGTTGAGCGTAAACTGATAGGTGTTAGCGCGAAAGACCTTGATATCTAATTCAGACTTCTCGGCGCAGTCGTCTAGACGAAGGGGTTTATTGAACTTGATGCGATTCTCTTCAGCCAGCGCATAGTTGGTGCCACAGGTATTTTGAGTATCGCTGATAGAGAACGTATAGCTACCTTTGGCGAGTTCCTGTTCTGCAATTACGGTGCCTTTACCGGATGATTCGAATACGACAGTGTCGTTATCAATTGTCAGTAATAGGTTGTTGTCACTGGTTTGGCTGCATGCGCTGAGTGCGAGCATTGAAAGCGCGAGTACTGTTTTTTTCATTGTTCCCTTCCCCTGAATAAACAGGTCAGTTATAGCAAACAATGCCCTCTACAGTCTGAGTGCTATTTCATTCAGTTAACCAATAAGACCTCTACAAACAAATGCTTGGTTCACAAAAACAAAAAGGGAAGCTTTCGCTTCCCTTTGGGTGTTTACTGTTAATTACTCAGAGTATGACTTAGAGTAACTGTCTCACTCGTGCTTATTTTTGCAGTAGAGAGATGTCAGCAATCTGTAGGAACAGGTTACGTAGGTTGTTCAGTAGCGTTAGACGGTTCTTCTTAAGCGCTTCGTCATCAGCCATCACCATTACGTTATCGAAGAATGCATCAACCGGTTCACGTAGATCAGCAAGCTTGCTTAGGGCTTCTTGGTAGTTGCCTGTAGCGAATGCTGGTTCTAGTGCTTCCGTCATTACTTCCACGTTTTCAGCCAGTGCTTTCTCTGCGTCTTCTTGAAGAAGCGTTAGGTCGATGTCAGCTGGTAGTTCGCCATCGAATTTCGCAAGGATGTTACCTACACGTTTGTTCGCTGCTGCTAGTGCTTCTGCTGCTTCCAGTTCACGGAAGTGAGAAACCGCTTTAACACGTTGGTCAAAGTCAGCTGGCTTAGTTGGACGACGTGCTAGTACCGCTTGAATGATATCAACGCTGAAACCAGCATCTTGGTACCATGCGCGGAAACGACCTAGCATGAAGTCGATAACGTCAGCTTCTACGTTGTCGTTAGTCAGCTTGTCGCCTAGTAGCTCTTTCGCTTTACCGATCAGATCCGTTAAGTCTAGGTTGTAGCCGTTTTCAACGATGATACGTAGTACACCTAGTGATGCACGACGTAGAGCGAATGGGTCAGAACCTTTTGGTGCTTGGCCAATACCGAAGATACCTACGATAGTGTCTAGCTTGTCTGCCATTGCAACTGCTGAAGAGATCCCCGTGCTTGGTAGGTCGTCACCAGCGAAACGAGGCATGTACTGCTCGTAAAGTGCCAGTGCAACTTGCTCGTCTTCACCATCGTGAGTCGCGTAGTGCATGCCCATTACACCTTGTGTATCCGTGAATTCGAATACCATAGATGTCATTAGGTCACACTTAGCCAGTAGGCCTGCGCGCTTAGACTTCTCAACGTCAGCATCGATTTGCTCAGCGATGTAGCCAGCAAGTTCTGTGATGCGGTCTGTTTTGTCCTTAATAGTACCAAGCTGCTTCTGGAAGATAGCTTGGTCTAGCTCGGGAAGACGGTCGATCAGCGGACGCTTACGGTCTGTGTTGAAGAAGAACTCAGCATCAGCAAGACGTGGACGTACCACTTTCTCGTTACCTTCGATAACGTGACGAGGCTCTTTAGACTCGATGTTTGATACGAAGATAAAGTTAGGAAGTAGCTTCTTGTTTTCGTCGTAAACAGGGAAGTACTTTTGGTCACCTTTCATGGTGTAAACCAAAGCTTCAGAAGGTACTTTTAGGAACTCTTCTTCAAACTTCGCTGTAAGTACTACTGGCCATTCAACCAGAGACGTTACTTCTTCAACAAGGTCATCTTCTAGGTCAGCTTTACCGCCAACCGCTGCTGCCGCTTTTTGAGAGTCAGCAAGGATGATCGCTTTACGCGCTTCGTAATCCGCCATTACTTTACCGCGCTCTTCTAGGATCGCAGGGTATTGGTCAGCAGAGTCGATTGTGAACTCTTGTTCGCCCATGAAACGGTGGCCACGGATAGTACGAGCAGATGCTACGCCTAGGATTTCGCCTTCAACAAGCTCATCACCTAGTAGTACTGTCAGTGTTTTTACTGGACGGATAAATTGAATGTCTGAGTTACCCCAGCGCATTGCTTTAGGAATTGGTAGGCCAGCCAGTGCTTTCGCAGCGATGTCCATCACCAATTCTTGAACTGGTTTGCCAGCTACTTCTTGTTTGAAAAGAAGCCACTCGCCTTTGTCTGTTTTCAGACGGTCAGCTTGTTCAACAGTGATACCGTTACCGCGAGCCCAGCCTTGTGCCGCTTTCGTTGCGTTGCCTTCCGCATCGAATGCTACTGAGATTGCAGGGCCACGCTTTTCAACCACTTTGTCCGCTTGGCCTTCAGCCAGTGCTGTTACTTTAAGTGCAAGGCGGCGAGGTGCTGCATACCATTTCACGCCTTCGTGAGAAAGCTCAGCTGTTTTAAGACCCGCTTCAAAGTTAGCAGCAAAGGCTTCTGCTAGAGAACGAAGTGCCGTTGGTGGAAGCTCTTCCGTACCCAGTTCAATTAGAAAATTCTTCGCCATGATTACTTCTCCTCGTTTGTCTTTTTACACATCGGGAAGCCAAGCGCTTCTCGTGACGCGTAGTACGCCTCTGCAACAGCTTTAGTCAGGTTGCGGATACGAAGGATGTAACGTTGACGCTCTGTTACAGAGATAGCTTTGCGCGCATCAAGGATGTTGAATGCGTGACCTGCTTTTAGAATGCGCTCGTAAGCTGGAAGCGGCAGTGGCTTCTCAAGCTCAAGTAATTCTTTACACTCTTTTTCGCACTGGTCGAAGAAAGTGAATAGGAAATCTACGTCTGCGTGCTCGAAGTTGTACGTTGATTGCTCAACTTCGTTTTGGTGGAAGATGTCACCGTAAGTCACGTTAGAACCGTCTGGTGCTACGTTCCATACTAGGTCGTAAACTGAGTCTACTTCCTGGATGTACATTGCTAGACGCTCGATACCGTAAGTGATCTCGCCGGTAACAGGTTTACACTCAAGTCCGCCAACCTGTTGAAAGTAAGTAAACTGAGTGACTTCCATGCCGTTTAGCCATACTTCCCAACCAAGGCCCCATGCGCCTAGTGTTGGGTTTTCCCAGTTATCTTCAACGAAGCGAATGTCGTGAACAAGTGGGTCAACACCAAGAACCTCTAGTGAGCCTAGGTACAACTCTTGGATATTGTCTGGCGATGGTTTTAGCGCTACTTGGAATTGGTAGTAGTGCTGAAGACGGTTAGGGTTTTCACCGTAACGGCCATCAGTAGGACGACGTGAAGGTTGTACGTAAGCTGTAGACATTGGCTCTGGGCCAAGTGCACGTAGACATGTCATTGGGTGAGATGTGCCAGCACCTACTTCCATATCTAGTGGTTGAACAATGGTACAACCGTTTTGTGCCCAGTAATCCTGCAGCGCGAGGATCATTCCCTGGAAGGTTTTGATATCGTATTTTTGCATAGTCAGGTTCGCGCGATTCTTTTAAATGAGTGATAAAAATAACCTCTGAGTATACCGAGATATTCGTAAAGCGAGTAGGGGTAATCTTGTTTAATTAGTGGTCTAAAATGTCGTTTAGTGGATTTTTTTGCCTTTAATGTTTGTTTTTCGGTACAAGTGGATATTTTGATAAGTTTGACACTTGTTTTTGAGTACGTAGGTGATTAGAATCTCGCGGTCTTTGGGGAGTAGCTTACTTATTCATATCCTATTGAATGAGTTCGTCCGTCAACATAATTGATGCAAAATCATCATGGCGTTCGAGGCAACCACCACCTTGGTGGCGCTTAGCAAGACCTTAGACAAGCATCGTGAACCGGGATGGGGCGCGAGGTTTGTCTTTGGTTAAATATAATAATCTCCGTCCCAAATGAGCATGTCGTGAGCGTTTTAGCAATTTCAATTACAACTGTCGCCTTAGCCGAGATCGGTGATAAGACTCAGTTGCTCTCTCTTTTATTAGCCAGTCGATATCGCAAGCCGATACCTATCATCGCGGCTATCTTCTTTGCCACCATTGCCAATCATGCTCTTGCTGCATGGCTCGGGGTTGTGGTCGCCGATTATTTATCTCCCGAAGTTCTTAAATGGGTGCTGGTGGTCAGTTTCATTGCGATGGCGGGCTGGATTTTGATTCCGGATAAGTTGGATGACGATGAGCAGATCTCAAACCGAGGCCCATTTGTCGCCAGTTTTATCGCTTTCTTTATTGCTGAGATTGGTGATAAAACCCAGATTGCGACCTCCATTCTAGGGGCGCAATATTCGGATGCATTAACGTGGGTGATCTTGGGTACTACGATTGGCATGTTGTTGGCGAATGTGCCTGTGGTGATCATCGGTAAGCTATCCGCTGACAAGATGCCTCTTGATCTGATTCGTAAGATCACAGCCTTGTTATTCGTCGGTTTGGCTATCGCTGCTGCGTTCTATTAATGGATAACGTTGAGGCTAATTATACTCAACCAGTGGAGTAATGTGTTGTAGGTCATACTCTTACAGTATTGTGGGAGTTATCGAGCGAATGGACATATAACTGTCATACTTGTCATGATATTTTAATATTGTGAGTTAAGAACACGAGGGCATGATTATGTTGACGCGTTATATGGGTATTACTCCACAAAGCCAAAGCTATCTATTTACCTTTGGCTTGGCTCTTACACTGTTAGGCATGGTGTTGACGGATATGTGGCTGCCAATGGTGGCTGGTTCGATGATTATGACCGGGCTTGCGGTAGAGGCTTGGGTTCGGGTCGCGCATATTATTCCGATGCGCAAAGATATTCGAGAAATTCAGCATCAGCTGGAGCATCTGCAAAACAAATCTAGAAACGAATAAACAAAAAGCCGCTCGTACTCTGAGTTCTGTTAAAGAACATAAGGTACGAGCGGCTTTTTTGATACTTGATAGTCGGTGGGGCGTTACGCCTCCAACCCCTTTCTGATCAAATACTGGTACGGCAAAGCTTCAGTCGCTTGGCCGACCAACTGATGATCCATAAACCGACAAAAACTCGGGATGTCACGAGTGGTTGAAGGATCATCAGCTTTTACCAGTAACACATCGCCATCCTGCATGTTTCTAATTGTCTTCCTGACCATCATTACTGGTTCCGGACAACGCAGGCCTTCAGCTTCTAAAGTATGGGTTGCCAGTTCAGGTTTGAATGTCATGGTTTGTATCTCTATATCTATCTAACGAGTGAATAATACGTCTGCAGAAAAAATATGCAATAAGTGCTTGGCAAACAGAATCAATTCCTATAACTTAGTTAACAAGTTGATAACAACTTGAAACAAAGGCAACTAGCTAAGGAGTGGCGATGTTGACAGGATTAGATAGATTAACAATTTATTCGGTTCTCTGTTTTATTTCTTTTTGTGCGTTAGTACTGCGTTCATCAACAGAGACCTCACTGATGCCTATTTTTGGCATAGTAGCAACGATTATTGGTATTTGGGTAGAGATGCGCCGTTGGCAAGGCATAGCCGAAGAGCAAGAGCACTAACCCGAGTACAACAAGCGAATTCCGATACGACAACATTCCGACACTATCCCCAAATTTTCTTGGGCTTCCCCGCGTAATTGCGGGATTTTTTTTATCTAAAGCATGCTATAAACAACTTAGTGACGAATGATCATTGTATACAGCTAGGTAAGTGGTGTGGAATTAGAAGACATCTATCGTAGAGACCTGAATTTATTGGTCGCTTTAAAGGTATTGATTGAAGAGGGCAGCGTTAGTCAGGCTGCGATTCGTCTTAACTTAAGCCAGTCGGCAACCAGCCGAATATTAGGGCGCTTAAGAGAGCTACTCAACGATCCCTTGTTTACACGTCAAGGTCAGCACCTTATTCCCACCAAAAAAGCACTCGAGATCAGCCAGCGCATTGATCAACCTTTAGAATCATTTCGCCAACTGCTTAGCCCTAGTGCTTTCGATCCTTACTATTGTAGTGAGCGTTTTTTAATTGCGACCACTGACTATGCGATGCAAACCATCTTGCCGTATGCATTGCCGAAAATTTATGAACAAGCGCCGAATATCTCTTTGGAGTTTGCTCCGTTGCAGCATGAGCATTTGTTTAAACAACTCAGTACCGAACATGTCGACATGGCGATTTGTCGCCCGAGTGGCAGCATTGCGCCACTTCATCAAGAAGTATTGGGACCAGTCGGCGTGTCGTGTTTGTTATCTAAAAATCACCCTTTGGCAGACAGTTCACTAAGCCTTGATGATTATGTCTCTTTGCCTCACGCGATGATCGCTATCAGTGATGGTGTTAAGGCTCTATTGGATAACGCCTTAGCCAATCAACAACCTCGTAAAATGGTATTGCGTGCGTACCACCTTGAAGCCGCATTGGCTATTGTCGATAGAATGCCACTCGTGATTACTGTTCCTGCCGATCTGGCTTACTTGGTCGCAGAGCGATATGACTTGGTCGTTAAGCCGCTGCCATTCGAGTTTATGCCATTTGATTACTCGTTGATTTGGCACTCACGCTGCGATTCTTCTGCCTCGCAACAGTGGTTGAGAAGAGTGGTGAAAGAGGAGTGTGGTGAGCTGATTCAAAAACGGATTGCGGACGTAGGTTTGGGTTAGGCTTTGTATTGAATAGCAAATAGCAAACAGAAAAAAGGGCTGATCGTGATCAGCCCTTTTGTTTTGAGTGTTAAGCGATTACAGCTTGATAACTACACGACCAGTGATTTGACCGTTAGTGATGTCTTCTGCCGCTTGAATGGCACCATCCAAAGACACTTCTTTGGTTGCTTGAGCATAGAAAGATTCTGGTAGTAGTTCAGCCAGTTGTTCCCACGCTTTAATACGTTTTTCACGAGGGCACATCACCGAGTCCACACCTTGTAGGCGAACGTTACGCAGAATGAATGGCATTACCGTGGTTGGTAAGTCAAAGCCGCCAGCTAGACCACACATCGCAACCGCGCCGTTGTAATCAATTTGCGCCAATACTTTAGCAAGTACTTTGCTGCCTACCGTATCGATAGCACCGGCCCACTGTTGTTTCTCTAGTGGTTTTGCTGGTTCTTCTAGTTCAGCACGCTCTACAATACGTGTCGCGCCTAGTGATTTTAATAGCTCACCGTTTGCAGATGCACGGCCAGTAACCGCTGCCACTTTATAACCCAGTTGGTTTAGTAGAGTGATAGACACACTGCCTACGCCGCCACTTGCGCCAGTGACTAGGATTTCACCGTCTTCTGGTTTGATGCCTGCATCGACGATAGCTTGCACACAAAGCATGGCGGTGAAGCCAGCTGTACCGATCGCCATGACTTTCTTAGCGTCTAGGCTTTTAGGCATAGGCACTAACCAATCACCGTTTAGGCTTGCTTTCTCAGCCATGCCGCCCCAGTGACCTTCACCAACACCCCAACCCGTTAAAACAACTTCGTCGCCTGCTTTGTAGCGAGGGTCATCAGATTGTGAAACCACACCAGAAAGGTCGATACCTGGAACCATAGGGAAGTTGCGAACAATGCGCCCTTTACCTGTAATCGCCAAACCATCTTTGTAGTTTAAAGAAGAGTAACTCACATCAACCTTCACATTACCTTCTGGTAATTGAGACTCATCAATCTGAGAAACTGATGCGATAGTTTTTTTGTCTTCTTGGTTTAGTACAAGTGCTTTAAACATGATCTGCTCCGTAGGAGGAATATTAGGAAACTGAAGTAACTTTAGTTGAATCATTGGAGAAAAAATAATGAAACATCAACATTGAATCTATGCGTTTTGTGCATATATGTTGTCGCCTATTTTTCTCTGATTAGGCTTGCTGAACGAACCTGTACAGAACTGGATAGCCGAATATAAAAAGTGCAGCTATATAAAGATAGCTGCACATAAGATTACCCGACAAGTTTTACAACCAAAGAGCGCTAAGGGCGTTCAAATACCGTTGCGATACCTTGGCCTAAACCAATACACATGGTCGCCAAGCCGTATTTCACGTCTTGTGCTTCCATCAGGTTGATTAGCGTCGTAGAGATACGAGAACCAGAACAGCCCAGTGGGTGACCGAGTGCAATTGCACCGCCGTTAAGGTTAACTTTCTCGTCAACTACATCCAATAGACCTAGGTCTTTAGCACATGGAAGAGATTGAGCCGCGAATGCTTCGTTTAGCTCAACCACTCCCATGTCTTCAATGTTCAGACCGGCACGTTTTAGCGCTTTTTTAGTTGCTGGTACTGGACCGTAACCCATAATTGAAGGGTCACAACCTGCGATAGCCATCGACTTGACGCGAGCGCGGATCTTAAGGCCAAGTGCATTGGCTTTCTCTTCGCTCATGATAAGCATTGCAGAGGCACCATCAGACAGTGCTGATGAAGTGCCTGCTGTTACTGTCCCGTTAGCTGGGTCAAATACTGGGCGAAGCTGAGACAAGCCTTCAACCGTAGTTTCTGGGCGAATAACTTCATCGTAATCCAGAGTGAACAGAGAGCCATCTGCCGCGTGAGCTTCTGTTGGTAGGATTTCGTTTTTGAAGCGACCTTCTACTGTTGCAGCTTGTGCTCTAGCGTGTGAACGAGCGGCGAAGGCATCTTGGTCTTCACGACTGATGCCATGCATCTTGCCAAGCATCTCAGCCGTTAAGCCCATCATTCCTGCTGCTTTTGCTACGTGCTTAGACATGCCTGGATGGAAATCGACACCGTGGTTCATTGGTACATGCCCCATGTGTTCGACACCACCAATCAAGCAGATTTCAGCATCGCCCACCATGATTGAGCGGGTTGCATCATGCAGAGCTTGCATAGATGAGCCACATAAACGGTTGACCGTTACTGCACCAATCTCAATCGGTAGACCAGCTAAAAGCGCAGCATTACGTGCCACGTTAAAGCCTTGCTCTAGCGTCTGTTGTACACAGCCCCAGTAAATGTCTTCAATTTCGACAGGGTTTACTTCGGGGTTGCGTTCTAAAATTCCTTTCATCAAATGCGCAGAGAGATCTTCAGCACGAGTATGACGGAAAGCTCCACCTTTGGAACGTCCCATTGGGGTGCGAAGGCAATCAACAACAACTACATTATTCATTTTGCTATTCCTTTTCCAAGTGTGGGTTACAGAGAGCTTGCTTGTTGACCGCCGTAAAAGCTTTCGCCTTTCGCTGCCATATCAAGCAATAGTTGAGGAACTTGGTACATTGCACCTAAGTCCTGGTAGCTTTTCGCCATTTCAACGAAATTACTAACCCCCACACTGTCTAAGTAACGGAATACGCCGCCTCTGAATGGAGGGAAGCCTAAACCGTAAACCAGTGCCATATCCGCTTCTTGCGGTGTCGCGATGATGCCTTCTTCTAAACAAAGTACCACTTCGTTGATCATCGGAATCATCACACGTTGGATAATTGTCTGGTCATCAAAATCTTGTGGCTGTTGGCATACGTCAGCCAAGATAGGAAGAATCTCTTCAGAGAAAGTCTTCTTAGGACGACCACGTTTGTCTACGCTGTACGTGTAGAAACCGCTGCCGTTCTTCTGACCGTATTTTTCAGCGACGTAAAGCGCATCAATGGCATCACGGCCTTCTTTACCCATACGCTCAGGGAAACCTTGCGCCATCACTGCTTGTGCATGGTGTGCGGTGTCTAAGCCTACAACGTCTAGCAAGTAAGCAGGGCCCATTGGCCAACCGAACTTACGTTCCATGACTTTATCGATCTTGGTGAAGTCAGCGCCGTCACGTAGCAACATGCTGAAACCGCCAAAGTAAGGGAAAAGTACACGGTTAACGAAGAAGCCAGGGCTGTCGTTAACAACGATAGGGGATTTACCCATCTTCGCTGCGTAAGCGACAACGCGATTGATTGTCTCTTCTGAAGTGTGCTCGCCACGGATGATCTCAACCAAAGGCATGCGGTGTACTGGGTTAAAGAAGTGCATGCCACAGAAGTTTTCTGGGCGCTTCAGTGATTTCGCTAACAGGTTGATTGGAATCGTAGAGGTGTTTGATGTTAGAACGGTGTCTTCACCAACCAAACCTTCCACTTCGCTCAGTACTGCTGCTTTTACTTTCGGGTTTTCTACCACCGCTTCCACAACCACATCTGATTGCTCAACACCTGCATAATGTAGGCTTGGAGTAATAGAAGACAGAATACCAGCCATCTTGAATCCATCTAGGCGACCGCGTGATAAACGTTTATTCAACAGCTTAGAGGCTTCGTTCATACCTAGATCAAGCGATGCTTGTGCGATGTCTTTCATCATCACTGGTACGCCTTTCAAGGCTGACTGGTAAGCAATACCGCCACCCATGATGCCAGCGCCAAGTACCGCTGCGCGTTCAGTGGCTTTATTTGCTGCCTTACCTGCTTGTTTCGCTAGGCCTTTGATGTACTGGTCATTCAGGAATAAGCCAACTAATGCTTTTGCTTCTTCCGATTTTGCTAACTTAACGAAGTGCTTACGTTCGATGTCGAGTGCTGCATCGCGATCGCTACGTGCTGCTTCTTCAATCGCAATCACAGAAGTCATCGGCGCTGGGTAGTGAGGTCCTGTTTTTTGAGCCACTAACCCCTTAGCCATGGTAAAGCTCATCATCGCTTCTAGTTTGCTTAGTGAAAGCGCTGATGTTTTTTGTTTACGGCGTAGCTGCCAATCGATTTTTTCATTTGCAGCTAGAGAAACAGTATTAATTGCTGAGTCTAGTAGTTGGTCTGTATCAACAATCGCATCTAACAAGCCAATCTTAAGCGCTTCATCAGCACGGCATGCTTTGCCTTGCGTGATAATTTCCATTGCGCTGTCAGCGCCGATAACACGCGGCAGGCGCACACAGCCACCAAAGCCAGGCATGATACCGAGTTTGGTTTCTGGCAGACCTATGCTGGTGGTCTTGTCGCCGATACGAAAGTCGGTTGCTAGGACACATTCACAGCCGCCGCCAAGAGCATGGCCACGCATCATTGAAAGAGTTGGTACAGGAAGATCTTCGAGCTTACTAAAGATTGAATTAGCGAACCTTAACCACTCATCAAGTTCTGCTTCTGGCTTAGCGAATAGGCCAAGAAATTCAGTGATGTCTGCGCCTACAATGAACGCGTCTTTGTTTGAAGTTAAGATTAAACCACGTAATCCTGCGTGAGCATTTAGAGCGTCTAACGCTTTGTCTAGTGATTCTAAAGTAGCAAGGTCGAGTTTGTTTACAGAGGCCGGAGCACAGAAGCTTAATTCCGCAATACCATCTTGTAATTCCTTTACCTGTAGGGTGTTAGCTTGGTAAATCATTGTCTATCTCCATGACATACAATCCACGATTGTTTGAGAGAATCTTGTTATCTTTCTATTATTGTAGAATACCTGGTAAGACCAGTTATCTTAGTCTGTACCTCTGTCTGGTGAATTTCAATACATTTTTTAAACAATTGTTTAACATTGTGCGATAGCACAGATCCTCTAACCCTTATTATTCACGCGTGATACACTTCGCCGCTCTTATTAATTAAGTTAACGATATGAATGAACAGCCCTATTTAATACCGTCTGCGTCGGCTCTGTTTGAAGAAGAGATAAAAAAGAGCGTCTTTATTACTCATCTTGCTCATACTCCAAGTGTAGAAGCTGCCAAACAGTTCGTAGAGCTGGTTAAGAAGGAGCATTCTTCAGCGCGACATAATTGTTGGGGTTTTGTGGCGGGGCGACCTGAAGATTCAATGCTTTGGGGTTTTAGTGATGATGGTGAACCCTCTGGTACTGCGGGTAAGCCGATCTTGGCACAACTGTCTGGTTCTGGTGTCGGTGAGTTAACGGCTGTGGTGACTCGTTATTCAGGTGGAATTAAGCTTGGAACGGGTGGTTTGGTTAAGGCCTATGGTGGAGGAGTGCAACAAGCTCTCAAGCTGCTTCAAACAATCGAGAAAAAAATAACCACAAAATTACGGCTAGAGTTAGACTATGGTTTTGTGCCAATTGCGCAATCCATCATGGCTCAGCATCAAGCGGTTGAGGTCCAAGCGGATTATGGTGTTCAAGTTGAGCTTATTATTGAAATAGAGCTCCTGCAGGTAGATTCGTTTACCCAAACCATGATCAATAAAAGCGGTGCTAAGGCACTGGTAACGAAAGTCAAAGACAACTAGGAAGTGTGAAGCATTTCGCTTCGTTCAATAGCTCATGCAATTTCGCTCAATTATTCGAATCGTCGGATTATTATTAGCACTTTTTAGTGTATCAATGCTCGCACCTGCGCTCGTCGCACTTATCTATCGAGATGGTGCGGGTGTGCCATTTGTGACGACTTTTTTCGTTCTATTGTTTTGCGGAGCAACTTGCTGGTTTCCAAACCGCCGCTATAAACACGAATTGAAAGCACGTGATGGCTTTTTGATTGTTGTTTTGTTCTGGACGGTAATCGGCAGTGCGGGTGCTTTACCGTTTCTGATCGCTGATAACCCGAGTGTTTCGGTAACCGATGCTTTCTTCGAATCCTTTTCTGCATTAACTACCACAGGGGCGACTGTTATCGTCGGTCTTGATGATCTCCCTAAGGCAATTCTGTTTTATCGTCAGTTTCTACAATGGTTTGGTGGTATGGGTATCATCGTATTAGCCGTGGCTATCCTTCCTGTTCTGGGCATTGGTGGTATGCAGTTATATCGTGCCGAAATCCCTGGCCCGGTAAAAGATAACAAAATGACTCCGCGTATTGCTGAAACGGCAAAAGCGTTGTGGTACATCTATCTCAGTTTAACCATTGCTTGTGCGGTGGCGTTTTGGCTTGCAGGAATGAGTTTCTTTGATGCCATCAGCCATAGCTTCTCAACCATTGCGATTGGCGGTTTCTCGACTCACGATGCGAGTATGGGTTATTTCAACAGCCCTGCTATCAACATGATTACGGTCGTGTTCCTTCTTATATCTGCGTGTAACTACTCATTACACTTTGCAGCGTTTGCCTCAGGTGGTGTACATCCCAAGTATTACTGGAAAGATCCTGAATTCCGGGCTTTTATTTTTATTCAAGCGGTGCTGTTTTTAGTTTGTTTCTTATTGTTGCTTAACCATAATTCTTATGACTCGTATTACGATGCCTTGGATCAGGCTTTGTTTCAAACGGTGTCTATATCTACCACTGCTGGTTTCACTACCACTGGTTTTTCTGAGTGGCCATTGTTTCTACCTGTTCTGCTTTTGTTCTCTTCTTTTATAGGGGGCTGTGCAGGTTCAACGGGCGGTGGTATGAAAGTAATCCGCATATTATTACTTACTTTACAGGGTGCTCGTGAAATGAAGCGTCTTGTTCACCCACGTGCAGTCTATACCATCAAGGTTGGCGGTTCGGCACTACCACAACGTGTTGTAGATGCTGTTTGGGGGTTCTTCTCTGCATACGCCTTGGTTTTTGTGGTTTGTATGTTGGCGCTTATTGCTACGGGGATGGATGAGCTAAGTGCTTTCTCTGCGGTAGCGGCGACATTGAATAACCTTGGCCCTGGTTTAGGTGAAGTGGCTATGCACTTCGGCGATGTGAATGACAAAGCCAAATGGGTGTTGATCGTATCTATGCTATTTGGCCGTTTAGAAATATTCACCTTATTAATTTTATTGACCCCTACGTTTTGGCGTAGTTAAGGACGACATTGTGGCAAAAGCTCTATTTTTGTATTCAAGCCGTGAAGGGCAGACCAAGAAAATCTTGAACTATATAAAAGAAGAAATGAATGAGTTCGAATGTGAGCTTCAAGATCTGCACACAATTGGTAACGTCGACTTTGCTCAATATGACAGAGTATTGATCGGTGCATCGATTCGTTACGGTCATCTTAATAAGAAACTATATCAGTTCATTGATGCGAACCTGATTCAGCTGCAATCAAACAAGGTTGCTTTCTTCTGCGTGAACTTAACAGCGCGTAAAGAAGACCAAGGTAAAGATACGCCTGAAGGTAGCGCTTACATTAAGAAGTTTCTTCTAAAGTCCCCATGGCAACCTACCTTAATCGGTGTGTTTGCTGGCGCCCTCTATTACCCTCGTTATAACTGGTTCGATAAAACCATGATTCGCTTCATTATGAATATGACAGGTGGCGAAACGGATACAACCAAGGAAGTCGAATACACAAACTGGGAAAAAGTCTCTTTATTCTCTAAGAAACTGCAAGAGATGTAAGAGAAAAGCCTACTTTTGAGACGTTTTGAGTTCTTTTTAATCGAACGAATAAAAAAATGGAAAAAACTTCAAAAAGGGCTTGCCAGTGTGATCGAAATCTCTATAATGCCACCTCGCTGACACGGGATGGCTTCGAAGCTTAGGTTTCAAAAGCGAAAACAAATCAGCAGGTCAAATTAGCCAAGCTAAACGCTTGAAAAAAGTTTTGAAAATAGTGGTTGACACTAAAACTTAAATCGCTAGAATGGCCGTCCGATTTGAGCGAAGCTCAAAAAGGAAAAGCTCTTTAACAATTTAAACCTATCAATCTGTGTGGGCACTCGTTGATGAATATCAAAACGTTATTGGTTCTTTTTCGAAAGAGCGTAATAGCAGTTACTTCGGTAACAAATTGATTTCAATGAACTGAGTGACCAATACGAATAACTACTTTCTCTTGTAGAAAGAAGGTATTTGGCACAGTCAATTCATTATCATTCTGTTGGAATGGTAATAGCTTTAAAATTACATAGTAGTTTTGAAGTCAGTATTCGTTGAGTCACAAAATCTTAAATTGAAGAGTTTGATCATGGCTCAGATTGAACGCTGGCGGCAGGCCTAACACATGCAAGTCGAGCGGAAACGACACTAACAATCCTTCGGGTGCGTTAATGGGCGTCGAGCGGCGGACGGGTGAGTAATGCCTAGGAAATTGCCTTGATGTGGGGGATAACCATTGGAAACGATGGCTAATACCGCATGATGCCTACGGGCCAAAGAGGGGGACCTTCGGGCCTCTCGCGTCAAGATATGCCTAGGTGGGATTAGCTAGTTGGTGAGGTAATGGCTCACCAAGGCGACGATCCCTAGCTGGTCTGAGAGGATGATCAGCCACACTGGAACTGAGACACGGTCCAGACTCCTACGGGAGGCAGCAGTGGGGAATATTGCACAATGGGCGCAAGCCTGATGCAGCCATGCCGCGTGTATGAAGAAGGCCTTCGGGTTGTAAAGTACTTTCAGTTGTGAGGAAGGGGGTAGCGTTAATAGCGCTATCTCTTGACGTTAGCAACAGAAGAAGCACCGGCTAACTCCGTGCCAGCAGCCGCGGTAATACGGAGGGTGCGAGCGTTAATCGGAATTACTGGGCGTAAAGCGCATGCAGGTGGTTCATTAAGTCAGATGTGAAAGCCCGGGGCTCAACCTCGGAACTGCATTTGAAACTGGTGAACTAGAGTACTGTAGAGGGGGGTAGAATTTCAGGTGTAGCGGTGAAATGCGTAGAGATCTGAAGGAATACCAGTGGCGAAGGCGGCCCCCTGGACAGATACTGACACTCAGATGCGAAAGCGTGGGGAGCAAACAGGATTAGATACCCTGGTAGTCCACGCCGTAAACGATGTCTACTTGGAGGTTGTGGCCTTGAGCCGTGGCTTTCGGAGCTAACGCGTTAAGTAGACCGCCTGGGGAGTACGGTCGCAAGATTAAAACTCAAATGAATTGACGGGGGCCCGCACAAGCGGTGGAGCATGTGGTTTAATTCGATGCAACGCGAAGAACCTTACCTACTCTTGACATCCAGAGAATCCAGCGGAGACGCAGGAGTGCCTTCGGGAGCTCTGAGACAGGTGCTGCATGGCTGTCGTCAGCTCGTGTTGTGAAATGTTGGGTTAAGTCCCGCAACGAGCGCAACCCTTATCCTTGTTTGCCAGCGAGTAATGTCGGGAACTCCAGGGAGACTGCCGGTGATAAACCGGAGGAAGGTGGGGACGACGTCAAGTCATCATGGCCCTTACGAGTAGGGCTACACACGTGCTACAATGGCGCATACAGAGGGCAGCGAGCCAGCGATGGTAAGCGAATCCCAAAAAGTGCGTCGTAGTCCGGATTGGAGTCTGCAACTCGACTCCATGAAGTCGGAATCGCTAGTAATCGTGAATCAGAATGTCACGGTGAATACGTTCCCGGGCCTTGTACACACCGCCCGTCACACCATGGGAGTGGGCTGCAAAAGAAGTAGGTAGTCTAACCTTCGGGAGGACGCTTACCACTTTGTGGTTCATGACTGGGGTGAAGTCGTAACAAGGTAGCCCTAGGGGAACCTGGGGCTGGATCACCTCCTTATACGAAGATATTGACGATGAGTGTCCACACAGATTGATTAGGTTTAGAAAAGCAAAGAGACGAAGAACTCCCAAGTTCTTCAAGGTTTGTTTCTACCTTTTGAAGTAGAGATAAATTAGCAGTGTCCCGTTCGTCTAGAGGCCTAGGACACCGCCCTTTCACGGCGGTAACAGGGGTTCGACTCCCCTACGGGATACCATTGGGTCGTTAGCTCAGTTGGTAGAGCAGTTGACTTTTAATCAATTGGTCGCAGGTTCGAATCCTGCACGACCCACCATTTCCTCCCAAGGAAATAAAATATTGGGGCTATAGCTCAGCTGGGAGAGCGCCTGCCTTGCACGCAGGAGGTCTGCGGTTCGATCCCGCATAGCTCCACCATTCTTTCTCCGCGAAGGAATTAAAACTTTCGTGGGCGATTAGCTCAGTTGGGAGAGCACCTGCCTTACAAGCAGGGGGTCACTGGTTCGAGCCCGGTATCGCCCACCATCTTTAAACGTTCTTTGATGACAATAGTCTGATGAGAGTTTTTAAAAATGGTTTCGAAAGCTTTATGTTTAGAAACTCTTGCTCTTTAACAATTTGGAAAGCTGACTGATTACTTAATTGGTTTTCACTTTAAAAAGTGAAATCAAACAGCTCAAGGCTGTGATTAAGTTAATCAAATTTAAAAGTTCTCAATGTTTATCTGCTCTTAGTGAATAAGAACAGCATAAACACAACAAACACATTCAAGTGTCTTGTATTCGAATGATCAGCAATGATTGTTCATTTTTTGATTCTACTTTTTATTAAAAAGTGGAAACAAAAAGTAAATTGAGTCCGGCAAACAGTCATCAAGAATTAACCCTTCTTGATGACAACCAAAAACCTTGGTGATTTGACATCAACACGAAACTTCTTCGGGTTGTATGGTTAAGTGACTAAGCGTACACGGTGGATGCCTTGGCAGTCAGAGGCGATGAAAGACGTAATAACTTGCGATAAGCCCAGATTAGGTAGTAATAACCTTTTGAGTCTGGGATTTCTGAATGGGGAAACCCACGTGCATAAGCACGTATCTTGTTGTGAATACATAGCAACAGGAGGCAAACCGGGGGAACTGAAACATCTAAGTACCCCGAGGAAGAGAAATCAACCGAGATTCCGAAAGTAGCGGCGAGCGAAATTGGATTAGCCCTTAAGCTTTTAATGATGCAGGTGAAGCCTCTGGAAAGTGGCGCAGTAAAGGGTGATAGCCCCGTAACCGACACATCATCATCAGTGAAATCGAGTAAGGCGGGACACGTGATATCCTGTCTGAATATGGGGGGACCATCCTCCAAGGCTAAATACTACTGACTGACCGATAGTGAACCAGTACCGTGAGGGAAAGGCGAAAAGAACCCCTGTGAGGGGAGTGAAATAGAACCTGAAACCGTGTACGTACAAGCAGTAGGAGCACCTTCGTGGTGTGACTGCGTACCTTTTGTATAATGGGTCAGCGACTTAATTTTAGTAGCAAGGTTAACCGTTTAGGGGAGCCGTAGGGAAACCGAGTCTTAACTGGGCGTACAGTTGCTAGGATTAGACCCGAAACCAGGTGATCTAGCCATGGGCAGGTTGAAGGTTGAGTAACATCAACTGGAGGACCGAACCGACTAATGTTGAAAAATTAGCGGATGACTTGTGGCTAGGGGTGAAAGGCCAATCAAACCTGGAGATAGCTGGTTCTCCCCGAAAGCTATTTAGGTAGCGCCTCGGACGAATACTACTGGGGGTAGAGCACTGTTAAGGCTAGGGGGTCATCCCGACTTACCAACCCTTTGCAAACTCCGAATACCAGTAAGTACTATCCGGGAGACACACGGCGGGTGCTAACGTCCGTCGTGGAGAGGGAAACAACCCAGACCGCCAGCTAAGGTCCCAAAGTATAGCTAAGTGGGAAACGATGTGGGAAGGCTCAGACAGCCAGGATGTTGGCTTAGAAGCAGCCATCATTTAAAGAAAGCGTAATAGCTCACTGGTCGAGTCGGCCTGCGCGGAAGATGTAACGGGGCTAAGCTATACACCGAAGCTGCGGCTACGTACCTTAGGGTGCGTGGGGTAGGGGAGCGTTCTGTAAGCCGTTGAAGGTGGTCTGTAAGGGCTGCTGGAGGTATCAGAAGTGCGAATGCTGACATGAGTAACGATAAAGGGAGTGAAAAACTCCCTCGCCGGAAGACCAAGGGTTCCTGTCCAACGTTAATCGGGGCAGGGTAAGTCGACTCCTAAGGCGAGGCCGAAAGGCGTAGTCGATGGGAAACGGGTTAATATTCCCGTACTTCTTACAATTGCGATGGGGGGACGGAGAAGGCTAGGTGGGCCTGGCGACGGTTGTCCAGGTTCAAGTATGTAGGCGGAAGGTTTAGGTAAATCCGGACTTTCATTAACGCTGAGATACGATGTCGAGCACCTACGGGTGTGAAGTCATTGATGCCATGCTTCCAGGAAAAGCCTCTAAGCTTCAGATTGTAAGGAATCGTACCCCAAACCGACACAGGTGGTCGGGTAGAGAATACCAAGGCGCTTGAGAGAACTCGGGTGAAGGAACTAGGCAAAATGGTACCGTAACTTCGGGAGAAGGTACGCTCTTATCAGTGAAGTCCCTTGCGGATGGAGCAGACGAGAGTCGCAGATACCAGGTGGCTGCAACTGTTTATTAAAAACACAGCACTGTGCAAAATCGTAAGATGACGTATACGGTGTGACGCCTGCCCGGTGCCGGAAGGTTAATTGATGGGGTTAGACTTCGGTCGAAGCTCTTGATCGAAGCCCCGGTAAACGGCGGCCGTAACTATAACGGTCCTAAGGTAGCGAAATTCCTTGTCGGGTAAGTTCCGACCTGCACGAATGGCGTAATGATGGCCACGCTGTCTCCACCCGAGACTCAGTGAAATTGAAATCGCTGTGAAGATGCAGTGTACCCGCGGCTAGACGGAAAGACCCCGTGAACCTTTACTACAGCTTGGCACTGAACATTGAACCTACATGTGTAGGATAGGTGGGAGACTATGAAATTGCGTCGCTAGATGTGATGGAGTCGTCCTTGAAATACCACCCTTGTAGTTTTGATGTTCTAACGTTGGCCCCTGAATCGGGGTTACGGACAGTGCCTGGTGGGTAGTTTGACTGGGGCGGTCTCCTCCCAAAGAGTAACGGAGGAGCACGAAGGTGGGCTAAACACGGTTGGACATCGTGTGGTTAGTGCAATGGCATAAGCCCGCTTGACTGCGAGAATGACAATTCGAGCAGGTGCGAAAGCAGGTCATAGTGATCCGGTGGTTCTGAATGGAAGGGCCATCGCTCAACGGATAAAAGGTACTCCGGGGATAACAGGCTGATACCGCCCAAGAGTTCATATCGACGGCGGTGTTTGGCACCTCGATGTCGGCTCATCACATCCTGGGGCTGAAGTCGGTCCCAAGGGTATGGCTGTTCGCCATTTAAAGTGGTACGCGAGCTGGGTTTAGAACGTCGTGAGACAGTTCGGTCCCTATCTGCCGTGGGCGTTGGAAAATTGAAAGGGGCTGCTCCTAGTACGAGAGGACCGGAGTGGACGAACCTCTGGTGTTCGGGTTGTCATGCCAATGGCATTGCCCGGTAGCTACGTTCGGAATCGATAAGCGCTGAAAGCATCTAAGCGCGAAGCGAGCCTTGAGATGAGTTTTCCCTGGCACTATAAGTGTCCTAAAGGGTTGTCGTAGACTACGACGTTGATAGGCAGGGTGTGTAAGTGCTGCGAGGCATTGAGCTAACCTGTACTAATTGCCCGTGAGGCTTAACCATACAACACCCAAGGGGTTTTGTGGACTCAAAGAAAGACCAGACCTTGAATGAGTTTGAAGAGAAAGACTTTTAAATCAGTTTTCCGAATTATTAATTGTCGCAGAGGCGTCAATTAAACAGAATTTGCTTGGCGACCATAGCATTGTGGACCCACCTGATTCCATGCCGAACTCAGTAGTGAAACACAATAGCGCCGATGGTAGTGTGGGGCTTCCCCATGTGAGAGTAGGACATCGCCAGGCTCTTATTTATATTTTCAGTTTTAAAAAACTGAAAACAAAACTAAAAGCAGCGTACAAGTAAGACTGATTTTAGTAACAATTTGTTGGAGGGATGGCTGAGTGGTCGAAAGCACCGGTCTTGAAAACCGGCAACCGTTAATAGCGGTTCTAGGGTTCAAATCCCTATCCCTCCACCACCATTAGAAAGCCCGCTGAGAAATCAGCGGGCTTTTTTCTTATCTGAAATTTAAGAAATAAAAAAGAGAAGAGCACTGATGTGCTCTTCTCTTTTTGCGTATTGATAGATAGCTATTATTGCTAGTCCGTTAAATATTTCCCTTCTGCAACCTGCCAGAATGCTCTGATCAGAGGGTTCTCAAGTTGAGATCGTTTACAGCAAACTCCTAATTCAAAAGGCTTGATTGGCTCTATCTTTAAGCGAGCGACTTTATCTCTTACTGGGCTGTTGTTAATTACAACATCAGGCGCAATACCCACTCCACAACCCAGTGCAACCATACTTACAATCGCCTCATGGCCTGACACCTGAGCGTAAATATTGGGCTTTATCTTCATTTTTTTGAACCATGTATTGGCTCGGTCACGCGCTGTACCCGCTTCAGGGATAATAAAAGGTATTGCATTCCAGTTAGGTTTGTCAGATTGAATTTGTTGGCTAAAGCTACTGACACCGGATGGAATAATAATTGATAGTGGAATATCACTGATGGTTTCGAATTCTAATCTTGAAGGAAGGATGTCTGGCTTCGCCGAGATCGCAATATCCGCTTCGTCATTTAGGATCTTATCGATAGATTGAGCTGGGTCACCGGTAGAAAGTTTGAATTCAATATATGGATGAATGGCTCTGAATTCAGTAATGAGCTCTGGGAGATGACTGTAGCTTGCTGTCACGGAACAAAATATACGTATTTCACCTTTCAGCTCCTGTTCGCCACCCTTTAAGTGAAGGTTGTATTGCTGCCATTCCCCAACAATGTTCAATGCGACAGGCAGTAAGTGTTTGCCTGCTGGAGTGAGATCAA
Source organism: Vibrio toranzoniae (assembly GCF_024347655.1). Classification (NCBI taxonomy): domain Bacteria; kingdom Pseudomonadati; phylum Pseudomonadota; class Gammaproteobacteria; order Vibrionales; family Vibrionaceae; genus Vibrio; species Vibrio toranzoniae. The sequence continues at coordinate 32,056 of NZ_AP025514.1, forward strand.
CACTGCGGTTGTCCCTGATAAGCAACTCTTGCCCTGTTTCTTCCTCAAGCTTTTGTATTTGACGACTAAGGGCTGAAGGACTGACGTGCATAGCAGCAGCTGTTTTGCTGAAACTCTTGCTATCACATAAATGTATAAATAATTGTAGAGACTTTATGTTCATGTTCTTTGATCGTTTCCATGTTGCATTTATTGCAATGACTAATTGTGAATATATCACTTTCAGCAACGGAGTGTCTGTTTTAGTATGAAGTCATTCGATAGAGAGATATCGACCTTACGGACTTATTTTTAAAGGAGTGCCCTACAATGGCTAACTATTTCAATACATTAAACCTTCGTGAGCAACTAGACCAATTAGGTCGCTGCCGTTTCATGGATCGTGAAGAATTTACGACTGAAGCTGAATACCTTGAAGGTAAGAAGATCGTCATTGTTGGCTGTGGTGCTCAAGGCCTGAACCAAGGTCTCAACATGCGTGATTCTGGTCTAGATGTATCTTACGCTCTACGCCAAGCGGCAATTGATGAGAAGCGTCAATCATTTAAGAACGCTGACGAAAACGGCTTTGCAGTCGGTAGCTACGAAACGTTAATCCCTCAAGCAGACCTAGTGATTAACCTTACTCCAGACAAGCAACACACAAACGTTGTTGAGACAGTAATGCCTTTAATGAAAGAAGGCGCTACTCTTGGTTACTCTCATGGTTTCAACGTTGTTGAAGAAGGCATGCAATTACGTGCTGACCTTACCGTTGTAATGGTTGCACCTAAGTGCCCAGGCTCTGAAGTACGTGAAGAGTACAAGCGTGGCTTCGGTGTTCCAACATTGATCGCGGTTCACCCAGAAAATGACCCTAAGGGCGAAGGCTGGGATATCGCTAAAGCTTGGGCTGCTGGTACAGGTGGTCACCGTGCAGGTTGTCTAGAATCTTCATTCGTAGCGGAAGTTAAATCTGACCTTATGGGTGAGCAAACCATTCTATGTGGCATGCTACAAGCAGGTTCTATCGTATCTTACGAGAAGATGATTGCCGATGGTATCGAACCAGGCTATGCAGGGAAACTTCTACAATACGGTTGGGAAACGATTACCGAAGCACTTAAGTTCGGTGGTGTCACTCACATGATGGATCGTCTATCTAACCCAGCTAAAGTTAAAGCGTTTGAGCTTTCTGAAGAGCTGAAAGATCTAATGCGTCCACTTTACAACAAGCACATGGATGACATCATTTCTGGTCACTTTTCTAGCACTATGATGGCTGACTGGGCGAACGATGATGTGAACCTACTAGGCTGGCGTGAAGAGACAGGCGAAACGGCATTCGAAAACTACCCAGCTTCTGACGTAGAAATCTCAGAGCAAGAGTACTTCGACAACGGTATCCTAATGGTTGCTATGGTTCGTGCCGGTGTTGAGCTCGCATTCGAAGCTATGACGGCATCAGGTATCATCGATGAGTCTGCTTACTACGAATCTCTACATGAGCTTCCACTAATTGCAAACACAGTTGCTCGTAAGCGTCTGTACGAAATGAACGTTGTAATCTCTGATACTGCTGAGTACGGTAACTACCTATTCGCAAACGTAGCAACACCGCTACTACGCGAGCAGTTCATGCCTTCAGTTGCAACGGACGTAATCGGTCGCGGTCTAGGTGAAACATCTAACCAAGTAGATAACGCTAAGCTGATTGAAGTAAACGAAGCTATCCGTAACCACCCTGTAGAGTACATTGGTGAAGAGCTACGTAGCTACATGAGCGACATGAAGCGTATCGCTGTAGGTGGTTAATTCGTCGCTTAGATACTGATAAACTTGTAGAAAAAGCAAAGCAGTATCACTAGCTCCTTATAGGTTGGAGCCATTATTCAGCAACACAACATCTAATAAAAAGGCTTGGTCGCCGTTGACCAAGCCTTTTTGCTTTTCAAGGGGCGGTATCGAGAATGCTTCGCGTACCAGAGAATGATGGCTTTCAAGCTAAGTCATTCCCGAAAGTGACGAAGGAACGTGGTCAGGAAACTATTCATTATTTGAGTTCTCGTCCGCATAAAAAAGGGCTGACGTTCTCACGTCAACCCTTCATATATCTTCTCGCTTGAATGCTTACTTGTCAGCAAGCTTATCTTCTAGTTCAGCTAGCTTCTGTTCCATTTCCGTCAGCTTTTGACGAGTGCGCAGCAGCACCTGTGTTTGAACATCAAACTCTTCACGGCTGACAACGTCTAGCTTATTCAGTTGGCCTTGGATAACTTGGCGAACCTTTTGGTCTACGTCTGAACCCAGTTCTTTCACTGGCTGAGGCATAGAGTCGTGGATCTGCTTAGCAATTTGCTCTAGTTTTTTTGGATCAAACATATCAATTAAACTCCTGACTATTTATCACTATTCTATTTAATCACACCTGAGATGTCGCCTATCGCGTATAAAAAAAGGCCACCGAAGTAGCCTTTTTCATTGTTTTACGACTTAGCGATTACTTATTGTCAGCGAATCCTCTCTGCGCAGCCTTTGCTTCATCGACACGAGCTAGCTTTTCTAGATCTTTGTCTTCAACAAATACAGGTAGAGGTTTGTGCTTTTCAGCCAAGTAACTGTAAATCACTGGCAGTACAAACAAGGTAAACAATGTACCAATCGCTAGACCAGCAACGATTACAATACCGATACTGAAACGTTGAGCCGCACCTGCACCCGTTGCATACATCAGTGGGATTAGACCCGCAATCATCGCAGCAGTCGTCATTAGGATTGGACGAAGACGAACCTTCGCCGCTTCCATAACGGCTTCAATACGCGTCTTGCCATTGTGTAGTTGCTCTTCTTTCGCTACTTCACAGATCAAGATACCGTGTTTGGTAATCAAGCCAACCAAGGTTATGAGACCTACTTGTGAGTAGATGTTCATGGTTGCAGCACCCCAAGCCAGAGCGATTAGGGCACCACAAATCGCAAGTGGTACAGATACCATGATAACCAATGGATCTTTCAGAGATTCGAACTGAATCGCCAATACCAAGAAGATGATAGCCAAAGCTAAACCAAAGGTTGCGTAAAGTGCGCTACCTTCTGTTACGTATTGACGTGCTTCACCCATGTAATCGTGGTTGTAGCCACTTGGAAGCTTATTCGCTGCCGTGTCTTCAAACCATGCAATTGCATCACCCATTGCAGCGCCTGGAGCAGGTACTGCACCAATCGTAGCTGAGTTCAATTGGTTGAAGTGAGGAAGAGAACGAGGCTCTGCCACAACATCAATCGTAATCAAACTGCCTAGAGGTACAGCGTTTCCGTCTGCTGCACGCACGTAGTAGTTGTTCATCGATTCTGGGTTTAGACGGAACTTACGTTCAACTTGAGGGATAACCTCGTAAGAACGACCATTCAAGTCGATACGGTTTACGTAACCATCAGACATCATAGTACCTAAAGTGATACCAATGTCTTGCATGGTCACGCCGTAAGCCCCCGCTTTGTCTTTGTCGATATGGATCTTCATCGTTGCTGAGTCGTAGTTCAAATCAAGATCTGAATAAACGAACAGCGGGTTAGTAGATACTTCGGCTAAGATCTCTGTTGTAATTTGGAATAGGCTCTCGAAGCTGTTCGGTGTGGTAATAACAAACTGAACAGGAAGGCCTGACCCTGCACCTGGAAGTTCTGGCATTTGGAAGGCTGTTACGGCCATACCAGGGACATCTTTCACCAAATTACCAACACGGTTTGTTACTTCAGACTGGCTTGCTTCACGTTCGCTCCAAGGAACCATCGATGCGATACCAAAGGCTTGGTTTGCATTTGGTACACCTGTAAACACTTGTGCGTAAGCGACTTCTGGCTGGTCAGAAAGAATGGTGTTTACGCTATTCATGGTATTTTGCATGAAGTCTAAGTTCGCATTCGATGGTGCTGTACCCATCAACATGATTACACCTTTATCTTCTGAAGGTGCTAACTCACTCGGGATGAACTTGAACAACAACGGCAAACTTGCAAATACGATGATAGCAAAGCCAATGAACACTGGACGATGTTGCATAACCGCACCAAGCATACGCTCGTAGCGGTTAGTCATACCATCCAATACGCTATGTACTTTTAGTTCAAATTTGCTTGGTTCTGCATGAGCTTTTAGCATTTTTGAACACATCATAGGCGATAGCGTCAGTGCCACGATACCCGATACAAAAACCGAACCAGCCAGGGTTAATGCAAACTCTTTAAACAACGAGCCTGTAATACCACCCATCATAGCGATAGGAGCGTATACCGCACCTAGCGTTAGTGTCATCGCGATAACGGGTACCGCAATTTCACGGGTACCGATAATGGCAGCTCGGAAAGGAGATTCCCCGAGCTTGATATGCCGGTCAACGTTTTCGAGTACTACGATCGCATCATCTACCACTAGACCGATGGCGAGTACCATGGCCAGTAGTGTCATCAGGTTCCACGAGAAGCCCATTGCTTGCATTACCATTGCCACACCAATAAGTGATAGTGGGATAGTAACGATAGGAATAAGAACTGCACGGAATGAACCAAGGAACAAGGTAATAACGATCAATACAATTAAGGCAGCCTCAAGAATAGTTTTGATAACTTCTTGAATAGACTCATTAATCGCAATGGTCGAGTCATACATCACGTTCATTGATATGTTGCTTGGCAGGTTCTTCTCTAACTGAGGAAGAAGCTCAAGTACATCGGCTGCAATATTGATTGGGTTAGCACTTGGTGCCGCGTTAATCGCTGCAACAACTGCTTCTCGACCGTTGGCACTTGCTCGGTAAATATCGTGGCTTTTCTCTAAAGAGACCTTAGCGATGTCGGATAGGCGAATGATCTCACCTTCACCGCTCTTCACTACTAGGTTCTCTAATTCTTCAGTGTTTGATACCTGAGTATCTGCACTGCCGTTATAAAGCACGAACTCACCAGTCGCTTGACCCGTAGCTGATTGGTAGTTGTTAGCGTTCAGTACCGTCATCACATCAGATGCAGTTAGGCTAACCGCTGCCATTTTTGAGGGGTCTAGCCATACGCGTAGTGCGTATTTCATACCACCATATAGGTCAACTTTAGATACACCGTTTACCGTAAACAGCTGCGGGTTGATAACACGCTCTAGATAATCGGTAATTTGGCTCGATACTAACTCATCACTGGTAAAACCAATGTAGAGGACCGCCGTCGTTGAACCGGTAGACATAGTTACAGTTGGGTCTTCGGCTTCTTTTGGAAGCTGCGAACGAACCGAGTTCGTCTTGGCCAGTATGTCAGACAGCGCTGCATTCGGGTCGGTGTTCAGCTTCATGTTCACGGTAATCGTTGAACTACCGAGAACAGAAGAAGAGGTCATATAGTCGATATTATCCGCTTGAGCCACAGCCTGTTCGAGGGGCTGGGTGATAAAGCCTTGGATAAGATCGGCACTTGCACCGTAGTAACTCGTAGTAACGGTTACGACGGTATTCGTCATTTCAGGGTATTCACGAACCTGCATTTTGAAGATTGCTTGTAAGCCAAGCAGCGCAATCAAAAAGCTAATGGATACCGCTAGAACTGGACGTTTAATAAAAACATCAGTAAAGCGCATTGTGCCTCCAGTTACAGCTTAGGTGTTTCAGATGGTGGAGTGATGGCATCACTTTCAACAATCTTAACTTTGGCACCATTACTTAGACGTACTTGGCCTGAAGTGACAACCGTATCACCGGCTTTCACACCCTCAAGAATATGAGCGATATCAGCGGTACGTTCGCCTACTTTTACAACATGTTGAGCAACACGTTGAACCCCATCTTCTTCCGTTATGATATAAACATTGTCACCGTATAGAGTAAAAGTAATGGCTGTTTGAGGCAGAGTTACTTGGTTCTCTAATTTAGGTAAAATGATGTTAGCGCGAGCAAACATGCCGCTACGAAGCTTGCCATCATTGTTTGGAATGTCTGCCTGAACTTGAATAAGACCACTTTGGATGCTTACTGCAGGTTCAATAGCACTGATAGAGCCTTCAAAAGGTGTTTCAGGATAAGCATCAACAAAGATGTCGATCGCTTGGCCAACGTTGATGCGAGAGATATCAGTTTGAGAAACCGTGAAGCGCAGGCGCATGACACTGGTGTCTTCTAAGCGAACAATATCCGTACCCGATTGCAGGTATTGACCTAAGTACACATTACGAATACCAACCTTACCATCAAACGGTGCGCGGATTTCACGACGTTCAATCGATGCTTTTAGGCTTTCAATATCAGCAGATAGAGAGAAGTAGTTCGCTTCTGCTTCATCGTATGCTTCTTTAGAGATAGAGCCTTTTTTGAATAGACCTTGGTAGCGCTTGTATTTTGCTTTAGCGGCAGGCAAACGAGCTTCAGAGCTCTTTAGGTTTGCTTTTTCCACACCAGAGTCAAGACGAACCAGTTGCTGACCATTCTTAACTTCAGTACCTGACTCGAAGGAAATTTGATCGATAACACCACTGGTTTCGTTTGCTAGAGTGACACCTTGGTTTGGTTCAATGAAACCGATTGCCTCAATCACCGGAACCCAGTCGATCGGCTGAACTTCAGTTACCGTTACTGGAAACTCTGGCTCAGGACGGTTGGCCATAAACTCAGCAATTTTTTGTTGTTTGAACATGTTAAACCCAATAACGCTGCCGAAAAGAAGTACAGCGATGAGTAACATGAAGAAAGTCCACTTTTTCATTATGGTCAAAACTCCAATCTAGTGTTTAATTATTGCATCCCAACAGGCTTCTATTGCCGCTTCTAGTGCAGCCTCGTCGAGTTGGTAAAATCCTAAAGAATGCTTACGTGCTAGCGAGACACTAGCTGCTAAGCTCAAGCCACTTAATACTTCATTATCAAGTGGTTTAAATAACCCTCGCTCTTTGCCCTCATTAAATAGCAGCTCAACTTGGGCAAACATTTTACGTTCTAGTTCCCTGAAGTCTTGGCTATTTGTCACGGGTAAAGAGTCATATTGAACCTGATTTTTAATCGCGGCTAAATTCGTTCCCGATAAGCTCCATATGTTTAACCACATGGTTCTATAGCGTTGCTTTATTGGATCCGAATCATTAACCCCTTTTTGAACAGCATCCGCTACTCGTTGAGTTACGAGCACTCGAACATCATCTATCAAGTGGTCTTTATCATCGAAGTAGCGGTAGATAGTGCCTGCAGCTACTCCTGCTTCTTTCGCTAATTTTTGCATTGAGAGGCCTTGAAAGCCGACCTCTGCAATTAGCTTTTCAGCGGCAGAAAGTATTTGTTGGCGTTTATCCTGAGGTGTATGAGCTGTCATTTTCCATCACCGATGAATGAACGTTCATTCATTGTAGCCTGATAACTATACACATGTGCAACAAAATTTTGCACAAATAACGTAAAAATCTTATATAAGAGAGCATAGCAATCATGCTATTGCAGCATTATTATAGACGCGCAATTTAATTCGCACCTCTAGACCAAATTGAGAACCAAATGAAACTGAACCCAAGACAAGATGAAGCCGTGAAGTATGTTTCAGGCCCCTGCTTAGTATTAGCGGGTGCTGGATCAGGCAAAACACGTGTTATCACCAATAAGATTGCTTACTTGGTTCAAGAGTGCGGCTACAAAGCTCGTAATATTGCAGCGGTCACTTTTACCAATAAAGCGGCTCGCGAAATGAAAGAGCGTGTTGGACAAACGCTGGGTAAAAGTGAATCAAAAGGTCTGATCGTTTCAACATTTCATACCATGGGTTTAACAATTATTCGTCGTGAATATAAAGCGTTGGGTCTGAAAGCGGGTTTCTCTCTGTTTGATGACCAAGACCAGTTGGCGCTATTAAAAGAGCTAACAGAAAAGCAGATCGATGGTGATAAGGATCTGCTGCGCGCATTGATGAGTACCATTTCGAACTGGAAAAACGACATGCTGACGCCAGATCAGGCGAAAGCGCGCGCTCAAGGCGAACAAGAGCAGTTATTTGCTTTCTGCTTTGAGATGTACCAAAAACAGATGAAGGCCTATAACGCACTCGATTTTGATGATTTGATCGCGATGCCAGTATTGCTACTCAAAACCAATCAAGAAGTGCGTGAACGTTGGCAGTCGCGCATTCGCTACCTACTTGTGGATGAATACCAAGATACCAATACCAGCCAATATGAATTGGTGCGATTGTTGGTGGGTGAAAGAGGACGTCTTACGGTAGTAGGTGATGACGACCAATCCATTTACTCGTGGCGTGGCGCAAAACCGCAAAACTTGGTGCTGCTTGGTGAGGATTACCCTAATCTGCGTTTGATCAAGCTAGAGCAAAACTATCGCTCAACCAGCCGAATCTTGCGTGCCGCGAACATCTTGATCGCCAATAACCCGCACGTGTATGAGAAATCGCTGTTCTCTGAGATCCCTGATGGTGAAAAGCTCAAGGTATTGAATGCCAAGAATGAAGAGCACGAAGCCGAACGTATTACCGGTGAGATCATTGCACACAAGTTTTTGAACCGCACAGAGTACAAAGATTATGCGGTGCTTTACCGAGGTAACCACCAATCTCGCTTGATTGAAAAAGCCTTAATGCAAAACCGTGTGCCTTACAAGATCTCTGGCGGCACCTCTTTCTTCGCTAGAGCAGAGATAAAAGACATCATGGCTTACCTGCGTGTGTTGGTGAACCCAGATGATGACAACGCCTTCCTACGTATTGTAAACACGCCGCGTCGCGAAATTGGCCCGGTTACGCTTGAGAAATTGGGCAGCTACGCCAATATGCGTGGCAAAAGTCTATTTGAAGCCAGCTTTGAGATGGGCTTGGAGCAAACATTGACTGGCCGTGGTTTAGAAAATCTGCGTCGTTTCAGTGATTGGATCGTTCGTATATCGGATAACGCTGAGCGTGGTAACACCGTGGAAGCGGTTCGTGCTTTGGTACGCGATATTAACTATGAAGATTGGTTATACGAAACCTCGACAAGCCCGAAAGCCGCTGAAATGAGAATGAAAAACGTCTCTGACCTTTATAGTTGGATTGTGGCTGACTTAGAAGGTGACAATTATGATAAAGAAGAGAAAACACTAAGAGAAGTCGTTCAGCGCTTAACTTTGCGCGACATGATGGAACGTGGAGAAGATGACGATGATGCTGACCAAGTTCAGTTAATGACACTGCATGCATCGAAAGGCTTGGAGTTTCCATATGTATTTTTAATGGGAGCGGAAGAGGGCATTTTACCTCACCAAACCAGTGTTGATGAAGGCAATGTAGAAGAAGAGCGTCGTTTAATGTACGTGGGTATAACTCGCGCACAAAAAGAGCTGACTTTTACTAAGTGTCGTGAACGCCGTCAGTATGGTGAATTGATCAAGCCAACCCAAAGCCGCTTTCTTGATGAGTTGCCGCATGATGACGTGGAGTGGGAAAGCGTCAAGAAACCTCAATCCGCTGAAGAAAGAATGGAAAAAGGACAGGCGCACATTGCCAATATTCGTGCGATGTTCAACAAGAAGTAATGCTCTGCTTTAACCGCGCCGCTATATAGAAGCCAATAAAAAAGGTGACCATCAGATCAGGTCACCTTTTTTTGAATTTGATATTTTTAATTACAGACCAGCAATCATGTGCTCGATAGCATCTTTGACTTCGTCGTCTGAACAATCCATACATGAACCTTTCGCTGGCATTGCATTGAAGCCGTTGATTGCGTGGTCCGCTAGAATGTCGCGACCCTGAGCAATTCGAGGCCCCCAGTCACCCGCATCACCTTTTTTAGGTGCGCCACTTACGCCAGATGCGTGACAAGCGATACAAAAAGTACCATAAACGGTTGCGCCGTCGCGAGGGCCTGTTGGTTCTGCGGCTACTGGCTCACTGCCGACTAGGTATACTTGACCAACTGGCTTGATGCGTTCTGCAATTATATCTTGCTCTGCTTCGCTTAGGTCTGAAGCCATTGCGCCAGTTGAAAAGGTTAAAACTGCGATGACAACGCTTAAAATTCGACGAGACATATCCATTAAACTCACTTTACATTCCCAAGGTAAGTACATGCTTACCAATTTATAGTGTTGGAAGGGTGTTTTGATTTGAGCAGCAAAGAGCGACTGTTAAACCAATGTAAATAATGGGTGATTATATCCCGATAAGTTGTTGCAATAAACAACAACTTATAAGCTGTGACAGGTTGTAGTACTCAAATAAGGGGTTTATCACATATTAACTGTCGAAAAAGAGACCAAACAGAAAAAAAAGTTAAAAAAGTACTAGACGGCATTGGGTGATCTACGTATTATTCCACTCCGCCGACAGGGCATGCGCCTGTAGCTCAGCTGGATAGAGCGTTGGCCTCCGGAGCCAAAGGCCGAAGGTTCGAATCCTTTCAGGCGCGCCATCCGGTCTCTTACTTAGGTAAGTGAAAATTGGCACAAAGAAACAATGGTGGCTATAGCTCAGTTGGTAGAGCCCTGGATTGTGATTCCGGTGGTCGCGAGTTCGAATCTCGTTAGCCACCCCATTCTTTCTTTTAAAAAATAATGGTAGCCTAGGCTTCCTGTGTTGACTTAATATTCCCTGAGTCGAGACAAAACTAGTCGGTGAATAGCGCAGCTTGGTAGCGCATCTGGTTTGGGACCAGAGGGTCGGGGGTTCGAATCCCTCTTCACCGACCACTATTTCAATAATGGCTGTTAAGCGGTTATATAAAAAGTTAGTGGTGGCTATAGCTCAGTTGGTAGAGCCCTGGATTGTGATTCCGGTGGTCGCGAGTTCGAATCTCGTTAGCCACCCCATTAATTTTGGTAGCTTTTTTGAAGTTCCCAGTTTGATAAATCAAACGAAACGTCTCGGTGAATAGCGCAGCTTGGTAGCGCATCTGGTTTGGGACCAGAGGGTCGGGGGTTCGAATCCCTCTTCACCGACCACCTTAAGAAGCCTCGTCAGAAATGACGGGGCTTTTTTTCATCTGTAGATCACTCGATTGGAACCTAAGTGGGGTTCACCTGATGTTCAAAGAATGTCTCTTCACCGATCACCTTTAAGAAAGCTCATCAGAAATGATGAGCTTTTTTTTCATATGTAGATCACTCGATTGGAACTCAAGTGGGGTTCGCCTGATGTTCAAAGAATGTCTCTTCACCGACCACCTTTAAGAAAGCTCAGTCGAAAGAGTGGGGCTTTTTTACATCTGTCGTACTGGTATTCTCAATTATTGTTTCTGATGGCATGGAGCGAATCGAGTTAGGTTACTCTCCTGGCACCTCCTGAGTAAGATCCCCTCATTCATATACCGGTATCCCACCTTGGATTTTCTCGATTCTTGGATTTTCATAGAGAGACTCGCCTTATTAAACTCAAAGATCTATATCTAGTTTTATATAAAACAACCGCTCAATAATTCGATAAAATAATAGGTTTGGTCTAGGGGTTTTGTGAAAAGAGAAACTTGGCCCCAGATTTGGTCACTAAGGGCCATATCTGACAACTTTCTTTCTATCAAACACCTCAATATCTCACTCAATTTACCAAGTTTTTAGGTTTGTTGTTTTATATTTACTGTAGCCATGTGAGTGGTTAAATATTTGGCTTATATGTTTCTATCTAGTTGTTTTGTTTGTTTAAAATACAAAAAGTAGAGTTTGTTTCTATAGTGTTAATTATTTTTGGGAATAATTATTTGTTTTTAGTGACTAATAGTGAGATCTGCTTTTAGGCATAAATTTAGGTCTACAAGCAAGTAGTCGTATGGGTTTTGTGAGAATTTATCGCCGGTAATATAATGTTGATTTTTATTACTATATGCTTTTTATGTGAATATTTATGTGTTACTTTTACCTGTTAAGCGTTTGATATCGACTTTTTATCCTATTTTTGTTGCTTTTCTGTGAATTATTTGCCAAATTGTCAACCGTATAAAATATCAGAACAATATTCTGGTAAGAATGGATTCAATTTTGCAGACAGGGCAGAAAGCTGCCAAAGCAGTAGAGGTCTGGTAATGTCACTTTTAGAAGTAAAAAATCTTCGTATCGAATACCCATCTCGTCATGGAGTTCACGCCGCAGTTAAATCACTCTCGTTCAGTATTGAACGTGGTGAGATTGTTGGTGTTGTAGGCGAGTCTGGTGCAGGTAAATCAACAGTAGGTAATGCTGTGATCGATTTGCTGAGCCCTCCCGGCCGCATTGCTAGCGGCGAGGTATTTCTGGATGGCGAAAAAGTCTCAGGTCTATCTCCTGAACAGATGCGTTCTGTTCGCGGCTCAAAGATTGGTTTTATCTTCCAAGATCCAATGACGTCTCTTAACCCTCTATTCACCGTAGAGCAGCAGTTAAAAGAGACGATTCATGCCAATATGAAGGTTTCAGATCAAGAAGCCTACCAGCGCTCATTAGACTTGATGAACCAAGTGGGTATCCCGCAACCAGAGAACCGTTTAAAGCAGTACCCACACCAATTCTCTGGTGGTATGCGTCAGCGTGTGGTTATCGCGATCGCCTTGGCAGGTGAACCAGACCTTATCATTGCCGATGAACCAACAACGGCATTGGATGTGTCTATCCAAGACCAAATCTTGGGCTTGATTCGCGATCTATGTATTAAGAAAAACGTAGGTTGTATGTTGGTCACGCACGACATGGGCGTGGTATCTAACGTTACTGATCGCGTAGCCGTCATGTATCGTGGTGATTTAGTTGAGTTTGGCCCAACAGCGAAAGTTCTGGGTACTCCTGAGCACCCCTACACACACAGCCTTATTTCTGCGGTTCCGCGCTCAGATCGTAAACTCGATCGTTTCCCTACCGTGAGCTACATCGAAGAAGCGCAAGAGATGGCACCACTGGATGTGAAAAACCACTGGTTAGGTCAAAGCCAAGATCACCGTGATTACACTGGTCCACTGCTGAACGTTGAAAACGTAAACTTGCGCTTCACCACCAAAGATTCCTTCTTTGAGAGCCGTCGTGAGTACGTTCAAGCGTCAAATAACGTCAGCTTTGAAGTACATGAAGGCGAAACGTTTGGTCTAGTCGGTGAATCAGGTTCAGGTAAATCAACGATTGCTCGTGTTATTGCTGGTTTGTACGCACCAAACTCAGGCAAAGTGACTTTTGAAGGGATTGATCTGACAGGACTTAAGTCTGAGAAAGAGCGTCGTCCAATGCGTCGCCAAATGCAGATGGTTTTCCAAAACCCATACACATCAATGAACCCTCGAATGAAGATCTTCGACATCATTGCGGAACCTATCCGATTCCATAAGCTGACTCGTAACGAGAATGAAACTCGTCAGATCGTGAACGACCTGCTTGATCACGTTGGTTTAGGCAAGATGTCAGGGGTGAAGTACCCGCACGAATTCTCAGGTGGCCAACGTCAGCGTATCTCTATTGCTCGCGCTCTGGCAACTCGTCCTCGTCTATTAATTTGTGATGAACCTACCTCGGCGCTGGATGTGTCAGTACAGGCTCAGATCCTTAATCTATTGAAAGACCTGCAAGACGAGCTCAACCTAACCATGCTGTTCATCAGTCACGATTTACCGGTTATTCGCCAAATGTGTGATCGTGTTGGCGTGATGCAAATGGGGGAATTACTGGAAGTAGCGCCAACAGAGCAGCTGTTCCAATCGCCTCAACATGAATACAGCAAACACCTAATTTCTTTAATGCCTGAATTTACGGGTTTAAGAGAAGAAAAAGCAGTGGCACAAGCCGCGACATAAAATCAGCAGGCTGGAGTTTAGCTTGCTAACAAAAATAAACAGACGCACATACAACAACTAGGGATCTGGATTCCCGCATGAAGGAGTTATGCAATGAAAACCATGAAAAGCAAATTAGCAGTAGCTTTGATGGCAGCTGGACTAAGCTTTAGTGTAGCAGCCGCAGATATTACTGTTGGCTACGCAGCTGACCCAGTATCACTTGACCCGCACGAGCAGTTGTCTGGTGGTACACTGCAAATGTCTCACATGGTGTTTGACCCTCTAGTACGTTTCACACAAGAGATGGATTTTGAAGGCCGCCTAGCATCGAGCTGGGAGCGTATTGATGAAACGACTTTCCGCTTCAACCTACGTAAAGGTGTGAAATTCCACTCGGGTAATGAACTGACTGCTGATGATGTTGTGTGGACTTTTGATCGTCTACAAGCTTCTCCAGACTTTAAGTCTATCTTCACGCCATACGAGAAAATGGTAAAAGTGGATGACTACACCGTTGAACTAGTATCAAAAGCGGCTTACCCACTAGTGCTACAAACAGCAACTTACATCTTCCCAATGGACAGCAAGTTCTACTCTGGTCAAACCGCGGAAGGGAAAGACAAGTCTGAGCTAGTTAAGCACGGTAACTCGTACGCTTCGACTAACGTTTCAGGTACAGGTCCATTCATCGTAACGCAGCGTGAGCAAGGCGTTAAAGTAACGTTTGAGCGTTTCAACGATTACTGGGACACAGAGTCTGACGGCAACGTAGACAAGTTAACACTGGTACCAATCAAAGAAGACGCAACACGTGTCGCCGCGCTTCTTTCTGGTGACGTTGATATGATTCACCCTGTCGCACCAAACGATCATAAGCGTGTTAAAAATGCTAAGAACATCGATTTAGTCACGCTGCCTGGTACTCGTATCATTACGCTTCAAATGAACCAAAACAGCAACGAAGCGTTGAAAGACGTACGTGTTCGTCAAGCAATCGTTCATGCAATTAACAATGAAGGTATTGTTAAGAAAATCATGAAAGGTTTCGCGACAGCTGCTGGTCAGCAAAGCCCAACAGGCTACGCGGGTCACAACGAAGAGCTAGTGCCTCGTTACGATCTGAAAAAAGCGAAAGAGCTGATGAAAGAAGCGGGCTACGAAGATGGCTTTACACTAACTATGGCAGCACCAAACAACCGTTACGTGAACGATGCGAAAGTAGCGCAAGCGTCTGCGGCAATGCTGTCTAAGATTGGTATCAAAGTTGATCTTAAAACGATGCCTAAAGCACAGTACTGGCCTGAGTTTGACCTATGTTCAGCAGACATGATGATGATCGGTTGGCACTCAGATACCGAAGATTCAGCGAACTTCAACGAATTCCTAACAATGACTCGTAACGAAGAGACTGGTCGTGGTCAATACAACTGTTCTGGCTACTCAAACCCTGAAATGGATGCAATTGTAGAAGCTTCTAACACTGAAACTGACCCGGTTAAACGCTCTAAGATGTTGAAAGGTGTTGAAGCAACACTTTACAACGATGCGGTATTCGTACCTCTACACTGGCAGAGTGAAGCGTGGGGCGCGAAGTCTAACGTAGGTGCCGCTGATATAGTAAACCCAATGGTTATGCCTTACTTTGGCGACCTAGTTGTAAAATAATCTAGCTTGCTAGAATCGAGAGCCTGAAGCTTTTCAGGCTCTCAAATTATTAAGAAATAGATTTAAGTTTTGGTATTTGGTTTTCCTTCAGTCTGGCTAAATACTTTTTTAAGACTGAATTTTTTGTTGTCTAGTCGCGGAGTTCGATTAGATAGTCATGGATAGATAAGGGGCAAGGAATGGTTACGTTTCTGGTCAAGCGCCTGTTTCAGGCACTGATAGTGATGTTTGTGATCAGTTTGGTGGCGTTTGCCATTCAGGATAACCTGGGCGACCCGTTGCGTGAGTTAGTCGGTCAATCTGTTTCAGAATCGGAGCGTCAAGCGCTGCGTGATGAACTCGGCTTAAATGATCCCTTCGTTACAAAATACACTCGCTTTATAGGCGCTGCTCTACAAGGCGATCTTGGTACTTCATATTTCTTTAAACGCCCTGCAGTGGACGTAATTCTAGATAAACTGGTCGCGACACTGGAACTGGTGTTGGGCGCTTCTCTGATCATTGTTTGTCTGTCGATCCCACTTGGTGTTTATTCTGCAATACATCCAAAAAGTTTCTTCACCAAGCTCGTGATGGCGGGCAGTAGTATCGGCATCTCTGTGCCGGTTTTCTTAACCGCAATCATGCTGATGTATGTGTTCTCTATCGAACTCGGTTGGCTACCGTCATTCGGGCGGGGTGATACCGCAAACTGGTTTGGGTGGGAATCTGGCTTCTTAACGCTAGATGGCCTTGCGCACTTAGTGCTGCCGAGTATTGCTCTGGCATCTATCATGCTGCCGCTGTTCATTCGTCTAGTACGTTCTGAAATGCTCGAGGTTCTGAGCTCTGAATACATCAAGTTTGGTAAAGCAAAAGGCCTAGCGCTGAACAAGATTTACTACCAACACGCTTTGAAAAACACAATGCTGCCAGTACTAACGGTAGGTGGTGTTCAAATCGGTACGATGGTGGCTTACACCATTCTAACTGAAACTGTATTCCAATGGCCGGGTACCGGCTTCCTATTCCTTGAAGCGATTAACCGAGTGGATACACCACTGATTACCGCATACGTTATCTTTGTTGGCCTGATCTTCGTAGTTACGAACACCATTGTTGATTTGTTATACGGCATCATTAACCCAACAGTAAACATCACAGGGAAAGGAGCATAATCATGGAACAAACAACCACAGCTCCATCTCGTTGGGAGCGATTCAAGCAGTCAGACATTCTGTACTACTTCTTGCGCGACAAAGTTGCAATGTTCAGCTTTGCGGTCTTTGCAGCTTTCCTAGTGATGGCTCTAGCGGCGCCGATTTTAGCGCCAATGGATCCATATGACGTGACCTCAATCGACATCATGGATTCTGAGTTACCACCATCTTGGATGGAAGACGGCGAAGAGCGTTTCTTATTGGGCACCGATGAGCAAGGTCGTGACATTCTATCGACCATGCTTTACGGCTCGCGTCTTTCATTGACGATTGGTTTCTTAGCGGTTGGCCTTCAGCTAACACTCGGTATCATCATTGGTCTTTCTGCGGGTTACTTCGGTGGTCGTATCGATAGCTTCCTGATGCGTTTTGCTGATGTTCAGCTTTCGTTCTCAACCATGATGGTCGCGATCATTGTCTCGGCTATCTTTAAGGCAAGTTTCGGTAGTGACTTCTATGCACAATATGCGGTTGTAATGCTAGTGGTGATCATTGGTATTGCTGAATGGCCTCAGTATGCACGAACCATTCGAGCATCAGTATTGGCAGAGAAGAAGAAAGAGTACGTAGAGGCGGCGCGTGTGATGGGCTTCAGAGCACCTCGCATCATGTTCCGTCATATTCTACCGAACTGTTTATCACCGATCTTGGTTATCTCTACGGTACAGGTGGCAAATGCCATCATGTCAGAAGCGGCACTTTCTTTCCTAGGCTTAGGCCTTCCGGTAGACCAACCGTCACTGGGTGCTCTGATCAGTACTGGTTTTAACTATATCTTCTCAGGAGCATGGTGGATCACAGCATTCCCAGGTGTGCTTTTGGTAACATTAGTTCTAGTAATTAACTTATTGGGTGACTGGTTACGTGATGTGTTTAACCCTAAAATTTATAAAGGGTGATAGCACAGATTGATTTTTGACAAAAAAAGTCACTAAACTAAGAGCCGTAAGCAATTACGGCTCTTTTTTTGCTTAATGACTCTGGAACTATAGATTATTGGTATGGTCAATAATACTTAAAATGGAATTCATGTTTTATCGATATAGAGTCGGTAACAATTAGCCCGAAAGGGTTTAAGTGGTGGTTATGAAGTTGACAATGAATGCTGTACGCTGTGTTGTGAGTGAAAATTATCGTATGGGGCTTATCGCGGTATCCCTTTTAGTATCGAGCCAGGTTAATGCGGAATCGGTCCTATGTGATGCGACTCAAGCCAGTACTAATCAATTACCACAGTTAGAACAATCATGTCCTATCGGTAAGGGTGTGTGGGGAAAAAAAGCCCCTAAACGTCATGCAGAAAACGAGTTGTTTTGGGTTCAATGCGGCTTGCTAAACGAGCCTTTGTCATTAGGCCGAGCGAAACCTCTGTATGAAAAAATTTCGACTAACGTTTGGATGAAGCCGGAAGGTGGCGACTATCGTTGCTTAATCGGCCCATACTCTACTTTCTCTGATGCGAGAAAAGACCTAGCTCAGGTGCGTAAGGTTCCTGGTTACGGTGAAGCCTTTATTCGCATGGTCGATAAGTCGAAAACCTCATCACAACCTATCGTTGCGAAAGCGGCACAATCAAAAGCGGTTAAGCCTGCAACTCCGGCAAAGCCAAAACCAGCAGCTAAGCCAGCACCGAAACCTGTGGTTGCAACTCAAGCGGCAACGAGTGTCGCTGCAATTCAAGCTTTTCCAAGCAGTGGCACAAGCCCTGACAATGACCTTGATATCGAAATCCGAGTGACAGCAAACGTTGCGGGTAGCAAATATGCCATTCCTTATTTAGTTGATCATAAGCAACAGTTTTACATGGAACAAGGTAAACCTTGGAGCCGCTTAGATTTTGGAAGTGCTGAGCTAGTGTGTAAGCAAATTGGCATGAAATTGATGAGTGATCAGCAATGGCAGAGCATTCTTGGTTCATCGGTTATGGAAAACCAGAATTGGCCAATGCATCTACCTTATTGGGGCGCAGATAAGAAAGGTCTGTTTACTAACGGGAACGTGAATCAGCTAAAAGGTTCTTCACTGCTTAACGTGATGTGCGTTAAGTAATTTTTTGTTCTTAATAGATAAAAGAAACACTCAGGTTCTGAGTGGACATAAAAAAGCAGGCTCAAGGCCTGCTTCTAAAAGTTATCAACGGAAGGCGTTGATTATCTCATGGTAACAAACTCTTCAGAGCCCGTTGGGTGAATCGCTACAACAGAGTCGAAGTCTGCTTTGGTTGCGCCCATCTTCATTGCAACGCCGAAGCCTTGAATCATTTCGTCAACCGTGAAACCGATGCCGTGTAGGCCAACGACTGTCTCTTCTTCACCAGCACATATTAGCTTCATCTTACAAGGTTGACGGTGCTTGGTTACTGCTGTGTACATAGCAGTGAAGCCAGACGTGTATACCTTGATGTTGTCTTTGCCGTATTGCTCTTCAGCCTCTTGAGTCGTTAGACCAATTGTGCCGATAGGTGGGTGGCTGAATACAACAGTAGGAACGAGCTTGTAGTCCATTTTCGCGTTGGTTTGACCGTTGAATAGACGCTCAGAAAGCTGACGACCTGCTTTAACAGCAACAGGAGTTAGCTCGATACCGCCTTCCATGATGTCGCCAACACAGTAGATGCCAGGAACGTTGGTTGCTTGGAACTCGTCTACCTTGATGTAGCCACGGTCGTTAGTTGCAACGCCAGTTGATGCTAGGTTAATAGCGTCAGTTGCTGGGTGGCGACCGATAGCCCAGATTAGGTGGTCAACGTTTTGAGTGTTGCCGTTCTCTAGGTGTAGAGTCAGCGTGCCGTCTGCTTCTTTCACAACTTCTTTAGGTACTGAGTGTGTGTGAAGTGTTGGGCCTTCCGCTTCCATTACTTCAACCAATGTTTCGATGATCATTGGGTCGAAGCTACGTAGTGGTGACTCTTTACGACAGAACAGGTGTGTTTCTGTGCCAAGTGCGCTTAGTACGCCTGCGATTTCAACTGCGATGTAGCCCGCGCCGATAACAGCAACACGTTTTGGTTGCTCCATTAGATCGAAGAAACCGTTTGAGTCGATGCCGTATTCTGCGCCTGGGATGTTTGGAATCGTTGGACGACCACCTACTGCGATCAGGATGTGATCTGCAGTGTAGTGTTCGCCGTTTACTTCAACAGTCTTCTCGTCAACGAACTTAGCGAAGCCCTTGATTACGTTTATTTTGTTGTTACCCAAAACGCGATCGTAAGATTGGTGGATACGACCAATGTACGCTTGGCGGTTTTCAACCAACTTACTCCAGTTGAAGCCTTTTACCTCAACGTCGAAGCCGTAATCTTCCGAATATAGGTTGATCGCTTCAGCAACCTGAGCACCGTGCCACATTACTTTTTTAGGAACACAACCAACGTTTACACATGTACCACCAAGGTCTTGTGCCTCGATAAGTGCAACTTTTGCACCGTGCATAGCTGCGCGGTTAGCTGATGCGATGCCGCCTGAGCCGCCGCCGATACAGATGTAATCAAAATGAGTTGCCATTACTTTCTCCATTTATTGAAGGCTGTAGTTACAGTGAGCGCACTGGATACCTACGTCCTATAGATTCTTAAATTGTCTAATTATTATATTGAGGGCAGATCGGTTGAACTCAATCACCCTGTTTGAAATTTATTCGTGTACGTCACAATCTGCTGAATATTCGTCAGATTATGACGTTAAGTTCGAGATTACTCGGGTACGATCCACTCTACTTTGAAGTGACCGGTTGCCGGTGCAATTGCTTCCTTCAAGAATGGAAGAATCTCGTTCATTTGGCTTTCTAGCTTCCAAGGCGGGTTGATAACAATCATGCCTGATGCTGTCATACCGCGCTCGTTGGTGTCTGGTGACACGCCAAGTTCGATTTGTAGAATCTTGTTGATGCCTAAGCCTTCAAGGCCTTCGATCATATCTTCGATGTCACAACGGTTTACTACCGGGTACCAAATTGCGTAGATACCGGTTGCCCAGCGCTTATGGCTTTGAGCAATTGCAGTCACCACATCACGATACTCTTTTGCCAGCTCATAAGGCGGGTCGATAAGCACCAAACCACGACGCTCTTTTGGTGGTAGGCTGCCTTTTAAGCGTTGGAAGCCATCTTCTTTGTAGATAGATACCTGACGATCGCGGTGGAACTCTTGCTCAAGCAGCGGGTGATCGGCTGGGTGAAGCTCGGTCAGTACCATGCGGTCTTGGTCGCGCAGGTGGGCACGTGCAACACGTGGTGAGCCTGGGTAGTAGCGCAGCTTGTCGCCATTGTTTAGCGTTGAGATAGACTCAAGGTAGCTTTGAATGTCTTCAGGAAGATTTTGTTGTTCCGCTTCTCTCGCAGACCATAGGCGTGCAATACCTTGCTTGTATTCACCGGTTTTTTCAGACCATTCATGCGTTAAGTCGTAACGACCTACACCAGAGTGAGTGTCATGATAAACAAAAGGCTTATCCTTCTGTTTCAAAGAATTAAGAATAAGGCTCTGTACGATATGCTTTACTACGTCGGCATGGTTACCTGCGTGGAAGCTGTGGCGATAACTTAACAAATTAAACTCTCGTAACACTCTCGATTTAGAGTGTGGTTAGTGTAGGTGGGGTTAATCAGACCATTATAACCCTCAATGGACCATAAATTCTCGAACAATTCAGGAACAGTCGTTCGCAATATGTGGTTAGTTATTGGTTCTACTATTGAAATTTGCCTTATTGGGCACTATTTAATAACTATTCGCAGGTGATTTTTTTTAGGGCGAACCTGAGCTTGATGACTGTAAGACGACCTCATTACAAAAAAGACGAAAGTCTCTAAAGCCAAAGGAATGTTTATATGTCTAATCCGCTATTAACCTTCACGGACTTACCTCCGTTTTCACAAATCAAGCCTGAGCACGTTAAACCAGCGGTTGAGCAAGTGATTGAAGCGTGTCGCAACAAGATAGAACAAGTACTTGAAGGTAATACTGCACCAAGTTGGGACAACCTCGTTGCTCCGATTGAAGAAGTGGACGATCGTTTAAGCCGCATTTGGTCACCGGTAAGCCATATGAATTCTGTCGTGAACAGTGATGAGCTACGTGACGCGTATGAGAGCTGTTTGCCTGCTCTATCTGAATACGGTACTTGGGTGGGTCAACACAAAGGTTTGTTTGAAGCGTACAAAGCGATCAAGGCGAGTGAAGCATTCTCGGCATTGAACCAAGCGCAACAAAAAACCATTACTGACGCACTACGTGACTTTGAACTGTCGGGTATTGGCCTGCCAGCAGACGAGCAGCACCGCTACGGCGAGATCAGCAAGCGTCAGTCTGAGCTAGGCTCTCAATTCTCGAATAACGTACTTGATGCCACCATGGGGTGGAGCAAGCAGATCACAGACGTGGCTGAACTGGCGGGCTTGCCTGAATCTGCGTTAGCGGCAGCGAAAGCAGCAGCGGAGTCTAAAGAGCAGGAAGGTTACCTACTGACTCTAGACATTCCATCATACCTACCTGTGATGACCTACTGTGATAACCAAGCGCTACGTAAAGAGTTATACGAAGCTTACGTAACTCGCGCTTCTGACCGTGGTCCAAATGCAGGTAAGTGGGACAACACAGAGATCATCACCGAGCAACTTAAACTGCGTCACGAAGTTGCACGCATGCTTGGCTTCAATACTTACAGCGAAAAATCACTGTCGACCAAAATGGCTGAAACGCCGGACCAAGTGCTTGGTTTCCTCAATGATCTAGCCGTAAAAGCGAAACCACAAGGTGAACGCGAAGTTGAAGAGTTGCGTCAGTTTGCTGAGAAAGAGTTTGGTGTGTCTGAGCTAAACCTGTGGGACATTGCTTACTACAGCGAAAAACAGAAGCAGAATCTGTTCGAGATCTCTGATGAAGAGCTTCGCCCTTACTTCCCTGAGTCTAATGTTGTATCAGGCCTATTTGAGGTACTAAACCGTGTGTTTGGTATGTCGGTAACAGAGCGTGAAGGTGTCGACACATGGCACGAGTCTGTGCGCTTCTTTGATATCTTTGACGCGACAGGTGCACTACGCGGCAGCTTCTACCTAGACCTATACGCACGTGAGCACAAACGTGGTGGTGCTTGGATGGATGACTGTCGTGGTCGTCGTATTACTGAATCTGGTGAACTACAAACCCCCGTCGCTTACCTAACGTGTAACTTCAACAAACCAGTCGGTGATAAGCCTGCGCTATTTACTCACGATGAAGTCGTGACTCTGTTTCACGAGTTTGGTCATGGTATTCACCATATGTTGACGCAAGTTGAAGCGGGTGCCGTCTCTGGTATCAATGGTGTGCCTTGGGATGCCGTTGAGCTGCCAAGTCAATTCCTAGAGAACTGGTGTTGGGAAGAAGAGGCGCTGTCGTTTATCTCTGGCCATTTCGAAACGGGTGAAGCCCTGCCAAAAGAGATGCTCGAGAAGATGCTAGCGGCGAAGAACTTCCAATCTGCGATGTTTATCCTGCGTCAGCTAGAGTTTGGTTTGTTCGATTTCACGCTACACACAGAATACGATCCAGAAGTGGGTGCGCGCGTGCTAGAGACTCTGGCCGATGTGAAGTCTAAGGTATCGGTACTACCAAGCCTTGATTGGAACCGTTTCTCGCATAGCTTTGGCCACATCTTTGCTGGTGGCTACAGTGCAGGTTACTACAGCTATCTATGGGCAGAAGTGCTTTCAGCCGATGCGTTCTCTGCATTTGAAGAAGAAGGTATCTTCAATACAGAAACCGGTAATCGCTTCCTGAGTAATATCCTTGAAATGGGTGGCAGTGAAGAGCCAATGGAGTTATTCAAACGCTTCCGAGGTCGTGAGCCAAACATTGATGCAATGTTGCGTCATGCGGGAATCAACGCGTAATTGCTATCATTTCCGTAACGGCGGTAATTGCTTAGCTTTATTACGAGTTCATTATCTTTATTGCGGAGTTAATAGCGAAAAGAGCCTCTACGTTAGAGGCTCTTTTTTTGTCTGTGTTTGATGCCAAACAAGACGAATGAACGCTATGGGTTCACATTGCGATTGATAGGGTTCTGCAATGAAATCAGGGTCTCGGTCGACTGAACCTCATCGATCGCTTGCAGCTTATCGATCAATACAAACTGCAGTTCTTCGATCGATTTACACATCAGTTTGACAAAAATATTATAGGCGCCTGTGGTGTAGTACGCCTCTACCACTTCCTCTAAAGCATTGAGTTTGTCGATGGCTGAATGGTAATCGCGGGCGGCATTGAGATTGATGCCAATAAAGCAGCATACGTCGTAACCTAATTTTTTGGTGTTTACCACAACCTCGGTACGCTCAATAATGTCAGCCGCTCTCATCTTTTCGATACGAACATGAATCGTGGCTGGGCTGACATCAAACTGCTTTGCCATTTCAGCATAAGGCGTTCGCGCATCTTCCATTAAAGTTTTGAGAATGGCACGGTCTAGGTCATCTAGACGAGCGGTTGTTGTGGACATGCGTAATCCTTAGATTGAATGAAAACATACCGGCTAGAGTACACATCATAGCCAAGGGTGATAATATTAGCAGTAACTATAGTGTTAGGGTGAATTCAGTGCGATTTTCGTTGTTATTAGTTTTGATGTGTTGGAGTGTTTTTACTTCAGCACAGACAAAAGATGTATTGGTCATTCACTCTTATCATCAAGGTTTTTTCTGGACAGATGATTTCCATGAAGGGTTGGCTGAAGAACTTGACCGTGACGGCCTGTCTTATCGTGTCGTTTATCTCGATAGCAAGCGTACTCAAAACACGGAATACTTAGAGCGAATCTATCAGCTATACCGTACCAAGCTATCGCATGAAGAGTTTACCGCTGTGGTGGTCAGCGATAACAACGCCCTTAACCTGATGAAGCGCTTAGCGCCTGAGCTCAATGGCACGCCCGTTATTTTTGGCGGCATCAACAATTTCTCTCCGCAAATGATAGAAGGCTTGA
This sequence comes from Vibrio toranzoniae, assembly GCF_024347655.1. Lineage (NCBI taxonomy): Bacteria > Pseudomonadati > Pseudomonadota > Gammaproteobacteria > Vibrionales > Vibrionaceae > Vibrio > Vibrio toranzoniae. The sequence goes on from NZ_AP025514.1 coordinate 56,592, forward strand.
ATGCGACGGGTATCACCGAAGATATTGATATAGCAAGCAATGTAGAGCTGATCAAGCGACTTCAATCGACAGTGGAAAAAATATATGTGGTCACTGATCACTCGGTAACGGGTGAAGCTATTCGCGCTCAAGTGGATCTATTCCTACAAAAGCGTCCTGAGTTTTCTAGGTTGGTAGAGCAATATAAACCCGACTCTTATCAAGAACTGATGACGTTCGCTCAACGCGCTGATCTTAAAAAAAGCCTGCTGTTTTGGGCTTACTACCGAGATATCAATGGCCGAGTCAGCAGTAATGAGGACTGGCGCCAGCTTAACAAAAAAGCTCAGATACCATTGTATATCGTGCATGATTTGGGGCTTGGGTATGGTGCTATTGGCGGTGTCATTCACCGTGGTAAGACACAAGGGCGAGGTACGGGGCAGGTGTTGCTGAAGGTGCTCGATAACCCGGATAAACCTTTGCCGAAAGTGGTTGCTGGCGCCCCAGAAATCAAACTTGATTATCAACAAATCTCACGCTGGGACTTGGGCGCTGAGAATGAAGCCTCGGTGGCTTTCTTCAATAAGCCCAAATCATTCCTGACTCGCTACCGCGATGAAATTCAGACCATAGGTTTACTGTTTCTAACGATGTCGAGCGTCATCGCGATCTTGGTTTATTACCTTAATCGTCTCAAGAAAAGTGAGAGAACGAGCCGCCAGAGCCAACGGCTACTTGAGTCGATATTCGACCAGAGTTTACAGTTTATGGGGATCATCGATGAGGCTGGTGTGCTGTTGTCTAGTAATAGTAAATTGCATGAACTTCTTTACAACCAAGGCTATAAATTGGGGACGCCTCTTCAAAACCACCAACACTGGGAAGATTCTGCAAAGCAGCGGCTAAAGGAATATTTTATCTCTAAAGACGAACATCAGGCTTTGCGATTTGAAGCCGAAGTGTGGTGTCGTGATCGTGGCACAATGGTATTGGATATCTCATTAAAGCCAATGCCGATCAGCGAAGGGGATGATATTCAGTTCTTATTTGAAGCTCGTGACGTTACGTCGGGTAAGCTTGTTGAGAATAAGCTGTTCCAGCGTGAAGCAAACCTAAAGCTGTATTATGACAAACAACCGGTAATGATGATTACGCTGGATGGTCACAACCGCATCCAACAAGTGAATCAGTTTGCTGAAAAGTTGTTGGGCTATTCATTGAAACAGTTATTGGGCCATCGCCCTCGCGAGTTCTACGTTGATGAGAATGCGATGACTCCACGTAATACCTTGTTGCAACCGCAGCATAAAATCCGCGGTGTGTGGCGTCGTGATATTGAATATCGTCATGCTGATGGCAGCACCATCTGGATTAGAGAAAATATTCGCCCGTTGGTTGAGTCTGATCAGCTGTTGATTGTTGGTGAAGACATTACTGAAACACACGAGCTGTCAGAAAAGTTAGAGTATCAAGCACAGTACGACTTGTTGACTGACACTTTTAACCGCAACCACTTTGAGCAAGAGCTGCAAAAGGCGCTTAAAGAAGTGGAAAGCCACATGCGCACTCATGCGATGTTGTTCCTAGATTTAGACCAACTGAAGGTGTTGAATGATACCGCAGGGCATGAAGCGGGCGATGCCGCGATCTTGTTTAGTGCAAAACTGTTAGAAGATGTGCTGCCCTACAATGCGTTATTGGCGCGCATGGGTGGTGACGAATTTGCCGTGTTAATCAAAGACTGCACCGAGCGAGATGCGCTCAATGTGTGTCGTAGCATTATTTCTATGATGAGTGAGAATTCATTTGTATGGAGGGATATTCGCCTCAACCTCACTTGCTCTATCGGCCTTCGATTGATTGACCATACTGCCTCCTCACCGCAGATGGTGCATGCTCAGGCTGATGCTGCTTGTCATGTGGCCAAAGAGGAGGGGCGTAACCGCTATCACCTTTATCATCAAGATGATGAAGACCTTCGTCGCCGTCATTTGGAGATGGAGAGCGTGAACTTGGTGCATGAAGCCTTGGCCAATGATCGCTTAGAGCTATTTGCACAGCGTATTCTAGGTTTAGATACCGATTGCGAGAAAATGCATTTCGAGATTTTGGTTCGGATTAAGAATGTTGATGGGGAATACATCTCTCCGGGTATCTTCATGCCCGCTTCAGAGCGATACAACATTGCACACCTGATTGACCGCAAAGTGGTGAGCCAGACATTGAGTTGGTTGGAGCAACGGCCACAGGTTATTGATGAGCTTGGGATGTGCTCAATCAATTTATCGGGTCATTCGATGGGTAATCGAGAGTTTGTCGAGTTCTTGATTGATAACCTCAAAAACTCGTCAATACCGAGTCATAAAATTTGTTTAGAGATCACTGAAACGGCCGCAATGAGTAACATGAAACAGGCGATCAAGTTCTTTACGAGAATTAAAGAGCTGGGCTGTATGATTGCACTGGATGATTTCGGTTCAGGGTTATCGTCGTTTGGGTATCTGAAGAAGCTACCGGTCGATATTGTGAAAATCGATGGTTTGTTTGTACGTGATATTGATGTCAACGAGATGGACCACGTGATGGTTCGTTCTATCAACGACCTAGCTAAGCAGATGGGCAAATATACGGTGGCTGAATTTGTTGAAAACACTCAGGTGATCGACAAACTGCTCGAGCTTGGTGTTAACTATGCGCAGGGCTACATCATAGGTAAGCCTAAGCCGCTTGAAGAATTAGTCGAAGAGTTACAGCAAGAGCGCTTTCTATAACATTTGGACTTAGTGAGTGAGTATAGCTTTGTGATGAACGCTAAGCACCATGAGTGTTTTTCCTTACTCATCGTTTCTACGTCTTCATCGTTTTTACACCGTTAATATGTATTGTTGAGGCAATCAGGTAAACTGGTTGCCTCTTTTATTTGAATACTACTGTCTGTTGGAGACGACCTTGCAACTACAACTGATTTGCGAAGATGCGACCCAAATCGATCATTTAAATGACCTCGCGACCCGTTGGCATTTATCCCATGATGAAAACAGCGATTTTGCGTTGGTATTAACGAGCGAGCGACTTGAGTTACGCAAAGTGGACGAACCGAAGTTGGGCGCTATCTTTGTGGATTTAGTCGGAGGTGCCGTTGGTCACAGACGTAAGTTTGGTGGCGGTAAAGGCCAGGCGATTGCCAAAGCGGCAGGTTTAAACAAAGGAGCAACACCGACTATCCTCGATGGCACGGCCGGTTTAGGACGTGACGCGTTTGTGTTGGCCTCGTTGGGCTGTAAAGTGCAAATGGTAGAGCGTCATCCTGTCGTGGCCGCGTTGCTTGATGATGGCTTACAACGTGCGCAGCAAGATCTGGATATTGGTGGTTGGGTAAGCGAACGTATGACGTTGATTCACGCTTCAAGTCATGACGCCTTAAATAAGCTCTGTGATGATCCTAATTTCAAGCAACCAGATGTGGTTTACCTCGACCCTATGTACCCACACCCTGAAAACAAAAAGAAATCGGCTTTGGTTAAAAAAGAGATGCGCGTATTCCAATCTTTGGTCGGCGCTGATATGGATGCTGATGCTTTATTACAACCTGCTCTTAAGCTCGCATCAAAACGCGTTGTGGTTAAAAGACCGGATTACGCCGCGTGGTTAGACGAGCAAAAACCAAGCATGGCGATCGAAACCAAAAAGAACCGTTTTGATGTGTATGTGAAAGCATCAATGACCTAGGTAAAGTATCAATTACTCAGTTAAAGCATCAATAACTTAGCGACACGCTAAGAAAATTCCCCGTCATAAATACGATAAATCACCATTTAACACTTGCGATAGTCGCGTTACGGATGTATATCTAACTAAGAATCATTATTATTCTTAGCTGGAGTTGTAGCATGGCTAAACGCTTTTGTAAGTTAAACCGTCGAGATATTACCGAACACCTAGGTGAGATCCACAGCTTGGTCACGGAACCCAAGTTTGTGTGTCGTTCTTGTGCGCGTTCATCGGCGGACGAAGCGAACCTATGCAAACCCACTGCAATTCCACCGCTTGGTTGTCAAAGCAAACCCATCGAAGAGAAAGTGGTGTGTGGCCTGTTAGCTGAAACGCTGCCTAAGCCTGAAATAACGCTTGTTGAGGTTGTAGATACGCCTGATTCTGCCGTACAAATGTTCGATCCTAGCGTTGCAAGCATAGCTAAGAAACCATCATTGAAAAAAGCCAAGCTGAAAAAGCTCATGGCGAGCAACGGTCAGAAAAAAGAGCTTAAGCGAGCGAAAAAAGCCGCGAAGAAGCAAGAGAAGTACAATAAGAAACTGGCGAAGATGATTAAGAAGCAGCAAAAGCTGTTTAAGAAAAGTCAGAAGATGGAAAGCAAACTGGAACGCATCAACCTACAACTTGATGACGTTGTTTTCACAGAAAGCCAATCGTTGGTAGCAAACCATATTCACTAACACTGAAGATGATGAGTTTATTTAAAAAGAGCGACCTTAGGTCGCTCTTTTGCTTTCTGGGGTAGCCACAATCTGTTCAATCCAATCGTTCGGTTAAACGTTGCTTGCGGATCTCGCTACGCGCTTCTTCACCCAGGTCTCATTGAGGAATAGAGAAAACAAGATAACGCAGCCACCAATGGCAAGTCGAACCAGGTCAACATCCCTATTCCAAATCAGGATGTTCACTACAAGGCCGGTTGGAACTAAGGCATTATTCATTACGGCCAGTGCGCCTGCATTCACCATACATGCGCCTTTATTCCACATAAAGTAACCCAGCCCCGAGGCTATCAAGCCTAGGTAAATCAGAATTCCCCATTGAAGTGTGGTCGTTGGCAACTTCTCAGCGTTGCCCAGTAGCATGAAAGCAACCGAAGCGACGCATAACGCACCTAAGTAAAAGTAACCAAAGATCGTTCTTTGCGGTAGTTCAGTCGATTCCTTCTCCATCACCACTTTATAGCCTACTTGTCCGATAGCAAAGCACAGGTTAGCGCCTTGCACGACTAAGAAACCGACTAAAAAATTGTCGTTGATCCCTGCAAACTTAATAAAAATGGCTCCAAGCACTGCCGTCGCTGCTGTTACCAAATACCACGGTGAAAACTGCCCTTTTAGGAAGTCATAAATAAGTGTGACGTAAATCGGGGTGAAAACCGTAAACAAAAGGACTTCAGGCACAGATAGTAGCAAGAAAGATTGATAGTAGAAGCAGTACATCAGACCAAGCTGGATACCACCAATTGCCATCAATTTAGCGATCAACTTACGCGAGACGCCACGGAACTTAAGGAAAGGAAGAAATACGATGCCAGCAAGGGCGACGCGCATTAAAACAGAAAACCAAGAATCAACCTGACCAGCAAGGTAGACGCCAATCAGGCTAAATGAGAAGGCCCACAGGAGAGTAACACCAGCTAAATAGCTCATACAAAAACTTCGTTAATAAGATATGAGCTGTATGTTACCTAACCTTAAATCATTAGTCTTCTGAATCTCTTAGAGGCACGACCAGCATATCAACCGGTGACGCGTTGATCAGTTGTCGTGTTGAAGAAAGCAGCTTGCTCCAAAAATCTTGGTGATGTCCGCAGACCACTAGATCCACATTAAACTCGTTGATGGTGTCACACAGTTCATGGCTCAAGTCACCGCTGCCTACTAAAGTATGAGCGATTGGGTACTGAGCATGTTCAGCAAAACTTTGTAATTGAACTCGTGATGCTTCCATCGCATTGTGCTGAGTTTCTGCCATGTTGATATCAATCAGCCCAGTATAAAGCTCGGCATAATTAATATCGATGTGGATAAAAGAGACTTTTGCACCCAATGGCTTAGCCAATACAACCGCTTTATCGACGAGTCGTTTACTGTCTTCAGATAAATCGACCGCAACCAAAATATGTTTGTAACTCATATCGCTACCTCCCTATTCATTGTCTAGTTAAAGATTAGCACTATGTGATGCCTTTTTTTGCCAGAGTGATCTCATATCCATCGTCTTGCGTAGTAAGAGGGAAATATTGGTTAACTAATGGCCGGCGAGATATTCATTAAATAGTGATATGATAGAGAAAATAACGGATGTAATTAGGAGACCGAAATGCTGTCTAAAACAATGGTTGAGCAACTGAACGATCAAATTAATCTCGAATTTTTCTCATCCAATCTATACTTACAAATGAGTGCTTGGTGTGAAGACAAAGGATTTGAAGGTGCAGCAGAGTTTCTGCGTGTTCATGCAGTAGAAGAAATGGGACACATGCAACGTCTTTTCACTTACGTAAGTGAAACGGGTGCGATGCCAATTCTAGGTGCGATTGAAGCACCAAAACATGAATTTGATAGCCTTGGTGCAGTGTTCCGTGAAACTTATGAACATGAGCAAATGATTACTCAAAAAATCAACAAACTCGCTCACGTCGCTTTTAGCACACAAGATTACTCAACCTTTAACTTCTTGCAATGGTACGTTGCAGAGCAACATGAAGAAGAAAAATTATTTAAAGGTGTATTAGATAAGCTAGAACTTGTTGGTGAAGACGGTAAAGCACTGTTCTTTATTGATAAAGACTTAGCGCAATTGGCAAAAGATGGTTCATCTTCAATTATGGAAACTCCTGCTGTTTAGGTAGTAAGAGAAAGACACTGATTATCTTTTTCTTCCGAGTTTTCTGATGAAGATGTAGGGAGGAAAGGATGATCAGCGGCGACACTATTCTATTTGCACTAATGGTTGTGACATGTGTGAACTGGTTGCGTTATTTTACTGCGTTACGAACACTCATTTATATTATGCGAGAAGCGCACCCTCTGCTTTATCAACAAGTAGACGGAGGCGGTTTTTTCACAACCCATGGCAATATGACCAAACAGGTTCGCTTGTTTAGTTACATAAAAAGCAAAGAATATCACCATCACCATGATGAAGTTTTCACATCGAAATGTGATCGAGTGAGGCAGCTATTTATACTTTCTGTCTCTTTGCTGGGTGTAACGTTACTATCTTCGTTCATCGTTTAAGCGTGATCTGGATTTTGGTTGTGGGTCTCGTATCTAATCAGTGAACATATTGATGCTTGCGATTCGTACAATTGAACATCAATTGCAAAGTTGAAAATTGCCGCTAAAATAGCGAGCAACAAGTAAGGATGTGCTGTTTATGCACATCCTTTTTTATTGACCGCATTTCGAGAACAGGGCGTACTCGGGCTGCAAAAGTGAAGAAAAGCAGAACCACAATGAGTGAAAAATTTGATGTAATCGTAATGGGTGCGGGCGCCGCGGGCTTAATGTGTGCTGCGGAAGCGGGTAAACGCGGCCGACGAGTGCTGGTGGTTGATCATGCAAAGAAACCAGGCAGAAAAATTTTAATCTCAGGTGGCGGCCGTTGTAACTTCACTAATTATGATGTTTCAGCAAACAACTTCCTGTGTAACAACCCTCACTTCGTGAAGTCAGCGCTGTCTCAATACACCAACTGGGATTTTATCTCGATGGTGAGTAAGTACGGCATTGAGTTCGAAGAGCGTGATCACGGCCAATTGTTCTGTGTGAATGACCACACCGCAAAAGATATCGTGAGCATGCTGCTTGAAGAGTGTAAGCAAGCGAAAGTCGAACAACGCTACCGTTGTGATGTTCACTCCATCGAAAAAACAGATACTGGCTTCAAGATGCACCTCAACACCGACGAAGTTGAGTGTGACTCCTTGGTTGTCGCGACAGGTGGTTTGTCGATGCCTAAGCTCGGCGCAACGCCATTTGGCTATAAGATTGCCGAGCAGTTTGGTTTGTCTGTGTTGCCGACTACCGCAGGTTTGGTGCCATTTACTTTGCATAAAGAAGACAAAGAAGCCTTCGCTGAGCTTTCTGGTATCGCCATCCCTGCTGAGATCACCGCTCAAGACGGCACTGTATTCAAAGAAGCGCTGCTGTTTACACACCGCGGCTTATCTGGTCCGTCAGTACTGCAAATCTCTTCATTCTGGAAAGCGGGCCAATCGGTCTCTATCAACCTAGTACCCGAAGTGGATGTTGCGGAGCTACTTGAAAACTCTCGCGAGAAACACCCAAACCAGAGCCTGAAAAACACCTTGGCGAAAGTATTGCCAAAGCGTTTTATTGAAGTACTGATTGATCGTAAAGAGCTGGAAGACAAGCCACTTAAACAGTTTAATGAAAAGCAATTGAATGGTGTTGTAGAACATCTAGAAAACTGGAAAATCGCACCCAATGGGACGGAAGGCTACCGAACGGCCGAAGTCACTCTCGGTGGGGTGGATACTCATCACCTATCTTCAAAAACTATGGAGTGTAAGAGTGTCTCTGGCCTCTACTTTATCGGTGAAGTGATGGATGTAACTGGCTGGCTGGGTGGCTACAACTTCCAATGGTGTTGGAGTTCTGGCTTTGCTGCAGGACAGTGGGTTTAAGCACTTCGCTTATCCATTCGTTCAGGTTACATAAAAATGGCGAGTCACATGACTCGCCATTTTTGTATCTATTTCAGAGTGAAAAGTAACTAAGTTGATGGATTTCGCAGTCAATCGACACTTTTAGTTCTCATTAGCAACTGTCTTGTTTTTTGAAAACTTGATCTGTTGAATCACCAAGCCGGAAATGATTAATACCAGGCCAAATAGAGTGGCAGGGTGAATCTCTTCGCCAATGATGGTTGAAAGTAGCATTAGTGAGATAAACGGTGAGGCAAAGATTAGGTTACTGATACGTGCTGTGTTGTTGGTCAGTTTCAGTGCTGATAGCCACAATACAAAGGTAATCCCCATCTCAAATAGGCCCACATAAGTCACCGCCATCCAACCTTTCGCTGTGATTTGGCTAAAGCTTTCACCTTCGTAAAGGGTTAAACCAATCGCGAATGGCAATGCCACTAAGAACCCAAGCAGTACGCCAACCACAGGGTCAGCCTTGTTTTTGGTGTTGAGAATCCAGTAACCCGCCCAAAGCAGGGTTGAAAGCAGCGCCAGTGCCACACCGAGTGGGCTATCGAACTGCATACCTAGCACGTCGCCTTTGGTGGCTATCACGACCACGCCGGCATAGCTGAAGGTACATGCAATCCAATCTTGTTTGCGAATTTTTTGTCCTAGAAACACCGCTGCCATTAAAGTTAGGGTGATCGCCCAACTGTAGTTGATGGCTTGAGCTTGAGAAGCGGGCAGTAGGTCATACGCTTTAAAGAGAATCAGGTAGTAGGCTAGAGGATTCACCAAACCGAGCAGGAGGTAATACCAAGGGTTGGAAAGAAACGTAGTACTCAACTGAGTAAGTTTGCCTTGAAAGGCGCAAACCGCGATCAGTGCAATCGACGACACAATGCTGGCGATGGTCAGCATTTGAATCGGTGAAAACTCAGCAAGGGTCAGCTTAAAAGCAGTAGCGACCGTTGACCACAGTAGCACTGCGGAAAGGCCAAAGCCCAAGGCACGACGTTCGTTCATAGCAACTCATTCTAATTTGATGGAAATTAATACAGAGCGCTTAGTCTATCTGGCGAATTTTAATACGGCAAACTGGACATTTATCCAGTATCAAAATACCATTTAATGAGTTACTTCCAATTAGGCTAAATCATTATCATGCAATGGATTATCGAACATCAAGCAACGCTTATTGCTGCAATTTCTGGCGCGCTCGTCAGCAGCGGTGTGGTGGGTTGGTGGATAAAGCAAAAGTTCTCTTTTCAACAGCGACTTCTTGAACAGCAACTTGAGTCCGATCATTTGTTGCATCAATCTCAACAGTCGCAACTCAAGTTATCGCTTGCAGAGGCACAACAAGAGTTGGATGAGCTGGATGATGAGCGAGACAAAGCGGTATTTGAACTCAAGCAAGCGCACGGCAAGGTGATGGCCGCGATGGAAAAGCTTCGTTATTTTGAAGCCGTTAAGCAGGAGCGCCAGCAGTATGCTGATGAGATCAATGTGCTTAAAGCTCATAAATCAGAGCTAGAAGCTGAGCTGCGAGAGCAAGAGGCGAGGCACGATCAAGAAAATCTCGCCAATAATGAAAAACTGCAGCTGTTGGAGCATGCTGAATCTCGATTAAAGCAACAGTTTGAGCATTTAGCTAATCAGTTATTTGAAACTAAAACCGCCAAGGTTGATCAGCAGAACAAGCAGAGCCTAGAAGGTTTGTTGTCACCTTTGAGAGAACAGCTAGAAGGTTTTAAAAAGCAGGTTAACGATAACTTTAGCCAAGAAGCCAAAGAGCGTCATACTTTGGTGCATGAACTTAAAAACCTGCAACGTCTGAATGAGAGCATGACGCGTGAAGCGGTGAACCTGACTCAAGCGCTTAAGGGTGATAATAAACAGCAAGGTAACTGGGGTGAGGTGGTATTGGCTCGCGTACTTGCTGAATCAGGCCTGCGCGAAGGCCATGAATACCAAACGCAAGTGAACCTGCAAAACGATGCGGGCAAGCGTTATCAACCGGATGTGATTGTGCATCTGCCACAAGATAAGCAAGTGGTGGTGGATTCGAAAATGGCGTTGGTGGCCTTTGAACGCTACTTCAATGCTGAAACTGATCAACAACGCGATGCTGCACTACGGGATCACTTAGTTTCTCTAAGAGCGCACATCAAAGGCTTGAGCCAGAAAGATTATCATCAACTCAAAGGCATTCAGAGCCTCGATTATGTGTTGATGTTTATTCCGGTAGAGCCAGCATTTCAAGTGGCGATTCAAGCCGACCCTAGCTTAGTCAAAGACGCGATGGAACAAAACATCATCTTGGTTAGCCCAACGACCTTGCTGGTGGCACTGCGTACCATTGATAACCTGTGGCGCAACGACAGGCAGAACCAGAACGCTCAAGTTATTGCGGAACGTGCGAGCAAGCTTTACGACAAATTGCGCTTGTTTGTTGATGACATGGAAGGCCTTGGTAGCTCATTAGATAGAGCCAATCAAAGCTACCAAGGTGCCATGAATAAGCTAGTAACAGGGCGGGGCAATGTGATTCGTCAGGCAGAAAGCTTCAAGCAATTGGGTGTTGAAGTGAAGAAACCGATTTCGATAGGTTTGGCTGAAATGGCGCAAAATGAGGCTTTTTCAGAAAATGACTCCTTAGTAGAAAGACAACCTGCTGAGGATAAAGTAAACTAATCGACCGCAGCGCCTCTAAACACAGTGCGCTGTCGATGAGAACTTACCATGGTAGATAACAGCATTATGGACACAAGCGTGCAGACAAATTCAGAAGTAGAGTCAGAAACCACACACTTTGGTTTCGAAACCGTCGCGAAAGACGAAAAAGTCGCGAAAGTCGCAGAGGTATTTCACTCTGTAGCCGCTAAATACGACATTATGAATGATTTAATGTCGGGTGGTGTTCACCGCTTGTGGAAGCGATTCACGATTGATTGCAGTGGCGTTCGCCCGGGTCAACGTGTTCTAGACCTAGGTGGTGGTACTGGCGATCTTACGGCGAAATTCTCGCGTATTGTTGGTGAAAAAGGCCACGTGGTTCTTGCTGATATCAACAATTCAATGCTGAATGTTGGCCGTGATAAGCTGCGAGATAACGGTATTGTGGGCAATGTGCACTACGTACAAGCCAATGCTGAAGACCTACCATTTCCAGATAACTACTTTGATTGCATTACGATCAGCTTCTGTCTGCGTAACGTAACCGATAAAGACCAAGCATTGCGTTCAATGTTCCGCGTACTTAAGCCGGGCGGCCGCCTGTTGGTTCTGGAGTTTTCGAAGCCAGTACTTGAGCCACTATCGAAAGTGTATGACGCATACTCCTTTCACTTGTTACCTAAAATTGGTGAGCTGATTGTCAATGATGCAGACAGCTACCGCTACCTTGCCGAATCTATCCGCATGCACCCAAATCAAGAAACTTTAGAAGGCATGATGCAAGAAGCGGGTTTTGAAAACACTAAATACTACAACCTAACGGGCGGCATTGTTGCGCTGCACCGAGGTTACAAGTTCTAGTCGAACTTGACAGTAGGCTCGTTGAGCTGGCTAGACAATAAAAGAATAAAGACAGAACGGATAGGTTAAGGCTTATCCGTTTTCAAAGGTAAGGACAGTCATGCCATTTGATCCATTGGTCACCGCGGTTATTGAAACCTCTTTAAATACTTTCGTGAACGATGATCCAGCCTTGGTTCGTCGCTTGTCTCGTTTAAAGGGGCAGATCATTCAAGTCAATTTGAAAGAGTTGAATAAAACACTCACTTTCGTTTTCAGCCAACAAATTGATGTATTGGCTGAATACGAAGGACAACCTGATTGTTACTTATCCTTGAATCTATCGGTATTACCGGAACTGCGTGAGCAGTCGAATATCACTAAGCTGATCAAGCAAGATAAGCTGATCTTAGAAGGTGATATTCAGTTGGCACAAAAATTTGCTCAATTGATGACAGACTGCAAGCCTGACTTGGAAGAGTGGTTGTCACGAGTGACTGGCGATGTGGTTGCGCATACCTTGGTCCAAAGCGCTAAAAATGTGGGTGACCTGATGGCTAAGCAGGCAACTAAGCATCAAAACCACCTTGCTCAGGTTTTGACTGAGGAGTGGAAAATGGCACCCGCAGCGTTAGAAGTCGCACATTTTTGCGATCAGGTTGATGACGTAAAAAGTGCCACCGCACGCCTTGAATCAAAATTGAATACTCTGTTGGAGAAAGCATGACCCCTGCAGAAGTGAAACGTCTTTATCATATTATCAAGGTACAGTTAGAGTATGGCCTTGATGAGTTGATGCCAGAACACCAATTGACTAAAGCCCCTTTGTTGGCGAGAAAGTCACTGTTTTGGCTCAAGAATAAGCATCAAGATAAAGAGTTAGGCCACCGCTTGCGTTTAGCATTACAAGAATTAGGGCCGGTCTGGATCAAATTCGGACAGATGATGTCGACACGTCGTGACCTATTTCCTCCTCATATCGCCGATCAGTTGGCGTTGTTGCAAGACCAAGTGGCGCCATTTGATGGCGCGTTGGCCAAGCAAGATATGGAAACGGCATTGGGTGGCAGTTTAGATAATTGGTTTACTGATTTTGATATTGAGCCACTGGCTTCGGCTTCTATAGCTCAGGTGCATACGGCAAAGCTAAAAGAGAGTGGTCGCGAGATTGTTCTCAAGGTAATTCGACCTGATATTCGCCCGGTGATTGATGCAGATCTAAAACTGATGCACCGAATGGCGCGTATAGTCGCTAAGTCGCTTCCTGAAGCACGTCGTTTGAAACCCGTTGAGGTGGTTCACGAGTACGAAAAAACGCTACTTGATGAACTCGATCTGCGTCGTGAGGCGGCCAATGCGATTCAACTGCGACGCAACTTTGAAGGCAGTGAAGAGCTGTATGTTCCAGAGGTTATCCCTGATTTAAGCAGTGAAACCTTGATGGTGTCAGAGCGAATCTATGGTATTCAGGTTTCAGACATTGAAACGCTAAACGCCAACGGCACTAACATGAAATTGCTGGCTGAACGCGGTGTGACAGTCTTCTTCACCCAAGTGTTCCGCGACAGCTTTTTCCATGCAGACATGCACCCTGGCAACGTGTTCGTTAACCCTGAAAATCCAGATAATCCTCAGTGGATTGGCTTGGATTGTGGCATTGTCGGCACACTTAACAGTGAAGATAAGCGCTATTTAGCCGAAAACCTGCTGGCTTTCTTTAATCGAGATTACCGTAAAGTCGCCGAGCTGCACGTGGATTCTGGATGGGTGCCACACGACACCAACGTCAATGATTTCGAATTTGCGATTCGTATGGTGTGTGAGCCTATTTTTGCCAAACCACTTGGCGAGATCTCATTTGGCCATGTGTTGCTAAACTTATTTAATACAGCAAGACGTTTCAACATGGAGGTTCAACCTCAGTTGGTGCTTTTGCAGAAGACCTTGTTGTATGTGGAAGGCCTAGGCCGCCAGTTGTATCCGCAACTTGATTTGTGGGCAACGGCGAAGCCTTTCCTAGAAACTTGGATGATGAATCAAGTGGGGCCGCAAGCTGTGATTAACGCAGTCAAAGAGCGCGCGCCATTCTGGGCAGAAAAACTGCCAGAGCTGCCAGAGCTACTTTATGACAGCTTGCGCCAAGGTAAAGCGATGAACCACAGAATGGATCAGCTTTATCAAGGCTACCGAGATAGTAAGCGTCAGCAAGCGACTGGAAAGTTTTTGTTTGGCGTTGGAGCTACTTTAGTCGTATGCTCCGCAATATTAGTTTCAAGCCCTTATGAGCAGCTATCCATGGGCTGTGGCATCGCAGGTGTCACATTTTGGTTGCTTAGTTGGCGAGCTTACCGTCGTTAGACAGTAGACTCTCTTAATATTTTTATGTGTAGACAGACCCGAGGACAATGACAATGGGTGGTATCAGTATTTGGCAACTTTTAATCATTGCTGTAATTGTAATTTTGCTATTCGGAACAAAGAAACTGCGCGGCATGGGTGGTGACTTAGGTTCAGCGGTTAAAGGCTTCAAAAAAGCGATGAGCGATGAAGAAAAGCCTGCAGATAAGAAAGACGCAGACTTTGAACCAAAGAATATTGAACAGCAGAAGAAAGAAGCGAGCGCTGAAACAACTGCTGAAACAAAGAAAGACAAAGAGCAGGCGTAAATCGTGTTTGATATCGGTTTTTGGGAACTGGTATTAATATCTGTCGTTGGGTTAGTGGTTTTAGGACCTGAGCGTTTGCCTGTAGCGATTCGCAGTGTCTCCAAGTTTGTTGGACAAGCGAAAAGCATGGCAAATAGTGTGAAAGATGAACTTTCTCATGAGCTTAAGGTACAAGAGCTGCAAGAAAACCTACGTAAGGCGGAAAAAATGGGTATGGAAGATTTATCTCCAGACCTACAAGCATCAGTGGATGAACTTAAGCAGGCCGCTGCTGAGGTTCAACGTCCATATGCTAAGCCTGAGTCTGATAAGCCAAGTGAGACTAAATCCAGTGTCACGGAAACTGTGGAATCTGAAACTATTCAGGTTAACAGTGAGGCTTCAGCACCGTCAGATAAGAAAGCCGAATAGTCTCGCAAGGAGGAGTCGCCAGATACTTATGTAGCTAGATGTTTAAGTAGCTACATATTTAAGTAAATAGCTATTCAAGTGGATACTAGTTCAACTGGATAGATAGGCGCGCGGCTCCTTTTCGATCTTCCTTTTAAGAGGTTTGACATGTCTTCGACTGAGCAGACACAGCCTTTAATTAGCCACCTTCTAGAGCTACGTAATCGCCTACTGCGTGCGATTGTTGCCGTCCTGGTTGTGTTTGTTGGGCTAATTTATTTTGCTAATGATATTTATGAATTCGTATCGGCACCTTTGGTAGATCGCCTACCTGAAGGGGCGACGATGATTGCAACGGATGTTGCATCACCATTTTTCACGCCGTTAAAGCTAACTTTAGTCGCCTCTATTTTTGTAGCGGTACCGTTTGTTTTGTATCAGGTATGGGCTTTTGTTGCACCGGGCTTATACAAACATGAGAAGCGTTTGATAATGCCTTTATTGGCTTCAAGTTCGCTGTTGTTTTACTGTGGTGTAGCGTTTGCTTACTTCGTGGTATTCCCGTTGGTATTTAGCTTCTTTACCACTATCTCTTTGGGACAGGTGGAGTTTGCGACAGACATATCGAGTTATCTTGATTTTGTACTGGCACTGTTCTTGGCCTTTGGTATTGCTTTTGAAGTGCCTGTTGCGATTATCTTGTTATGTTGGACTGGTGCGACAACGCCTAAATCGCTGTCTGAAAAGCGCCCTTATATTGTTGTGGGTGCGTTCATTATCGGCATGATGCTGACACCACCTGATATGATATCGCAAACGCTGTTGGCCATTCCAATGTGTATTTTGTTTGAGATTGGTCTGTTCTTTGCGCGCTTCTATGTGCGTAAGCCGAATGGCGATGAAGAGGAAGAATCTTAATTGAACCGTGCTTCTTAACGAGTCATTTAACAATAAAAAAGCGGCCATAGGCCGCTTTTTTGTTGTGTCTTGTTTATCGAATCTTTAACTGATATCCACAGTTTTGACATATGTAGAGCTCTTTAATCCCTAATATTTTATGCCACAAGGTTCGATGCTGGCGTTGCAAGTGCTGTGAGTGGTCACACATAATTATCATCTCCATATGAATGTAGTTGATAATAGACTTGTTGCTAGCTCTTCTCAAATGTTTTGGGGGTTTAAATCAATTTGATTTATGACAAATTAAATAAGTCTCTCGCATTTTGAGTGGTTATTGCGTCAACTTCTTTCATTGTCATGCCCCTTAGGTCGGCAATACGTTTCGCAACCAACTCCGTATAAGCGGGTTCATTACGTTTACCACGGTGTGGCGCGGGTGCTAAATAAGGGCAATCTGTTTCCAAGATGACGTAATTCATATCCAGATGTGGGATTACCTTATCCATCCCCGAATTCTTAAAAGTAGAGACTCCACCTAATCCAAGGTGAAAACCGAGCGCGTTGATTGCTTGAGCTTCTTCTAAGCTGCTTCCAAAGCAGTGGAACACGCCACGTAAGCGACCGTCTTGCTCTTGACGAAGTAGAGTTAGTGTCTCTTCGATAGAGTCTCGAGTATGGATCACTACTGGTAGATCGAGTTCTTTTGCCCACTGTAGTTGAGTCACAAACGCCATCTCTTGTTCGGCTTTAAAGGTTTTATCCCAGTACAGGTCGATGCCAATTTCACCTACGGCGATAAAGTCACGCTTATCGAACCAAGCTCGAATGGTTTTCAGGGTTTGTTCAATATTGGCATCCACGTAGCAGGGGTGTAAGCCCATCATTGAGTGACACACCTCAGGGAACTGTGCTTCCGTCGCTAGCATTGGCTCGATAGATTCTAAATCGATATTAGGCAGCAGAATCGTATCAATTCCTTGATCTCGTGCGCGTTGTACTACTTGTTCGCGGTCTTCGTCGAATTCGCTCGCGTAAATATGAGCATGGGTGTCGATCATTATTTTGTCCTGAAAGCGGTCTTTACTGAGTTGTCATGAGTATACGGCAGTGTGAGGAGAAGGTCATTTTTTGCCATTCATCCCTATTTTTGAATGGGTTTTATACTTTACTGCTAGCGTCCTGAGCCATCAATGATATGCTTTTGCTTGTATTTAGCACTTTTCATATCTAAGTATTTCGTGCTTAGACTAGGCAAGGAGAATCTAGTGTCTGTTTCAATTCAAGGTCAATTTCCAGGTCGCCGTATGCGCCGTATGCGCAAGCACGACTTTAGCCGTCGCCTAATGGCAGAAAATCAATTGTCTGTGGATGATCTCATCTACCCAATGTTTATCCTTATGGGCAAAGAACGCCGCGAGCCTGTAGAGTCCATGCCGGGTGTTGAACGCCTGTCGATCGATCTTATGCTTGAGGAAGCGGATTACCTGTCAAAATTAGGTGTTCCTGCGATTGCTCTGTTTCCGGTAGTGAACCAAGACGCTAAAAGTTTATGTGCGGTTGAAGCTCATAACTCGGAAGGTTTAGTTCAACGTGCAGTACGTTTACTAAAAGAGCACGTGCCAAACATGGGCGTTATTACTGACGTAGCACTAGACCCGTTCACTACTCACGGCCAAGACGGCATCATCGATGAAGATGGTTACGTGATGAATGACGAGACGACCGAAGTTTTGATTAAGCAGGCGCTGTCACACGCTGAAGCGGGGGCTGATGTGGTTGCCCCATCAGATATGATGGACGGTCGTATTGGTAAAATCCGTGAAGCGCTAGAAGAAGCCGGTCATATTCACACCCAAATTATGGCGTATTCAGCGAAATACGCATCGTGCTACTACGGCCCATTCCGCGATGCTGTCGGCAGTGCTTCAAACCTGAAAGGTGGTAACAAGAAAAACTACCAGATGGATCCGGCAAACAGCGATGAAGCGATTCACGAAGTGGCAATCGATCTGAATGAAGGCGCGGACATGGTGATGGTGAAGCCAGGCATGCCTTACCTAGACATCGTGCGCCGTGTGAAGCATGAACTACAAGCGCCGACATTTGCTTACCAAGTGTCTGGTGAATATGCGATGCACAAAGTCGCTATTCAAAATGGTTGGTTGAAAGAGCGCGAAACCGTAATGGAATCACTGCTGTGCTTTAAGCGTGCGGGCGCCGATGGCATTCTTACTTACTTTGCTAAAGATGTCGCAGAGTGGCTTGCGGAAGACAATGCACAAGTATCAGAGCATTTAAAAGAAAAGTAACTGCGCAGAATGAACTTAAGTGATCAGTAAAAGGGTTGGCCATTGTGCCAGCCCTTTCGTTTATAAGGATGAAATAAGTGTCAGTTGTCGTACGTGAAGGTTCGTTAGAAGAAGTGGTGTCTGTGGTCGAGCAAATCTCTGAGTTCGCTAAAAAAGAGAGTGTCGCATCTTTATCGGAGCGGTTAGCGGGTAAAACAAGCCTGATCCTCGTTGCTGAAGAAGCAGGCGTGTTACTTGGTTTTAAGATCGGCTATGAATTGGATCAGCAGACCTTTTATAGTTGGTTTGGGGGCGTTTCTCCACTTGCTAGAAACAAAGGGGTCGCACAGGCGCAACTCGATGCTCAGGAACTTTGGGTAGAACAACAGGGGTACCAACAGCTGAAAGTTAAATCTCGCAATCAGTTTCCAGCTATGCTGCGTTTGTTATTGAGAAACGGCTATCAAATCGAAAAACTGGAAGAAAAAGAAGATATTACTGAAAATCGAATCTATTTTTTGAAGACACTTTCAGTGTGATGAGTGATTGAAACTAGTGTGATGATTCACTAATTATAAATTAAATGAGATTTATTATCATTTAACTGTTGACTATTAAATGAGAATCATTATTATTAACCCTGTCTTAGGGAATGAGGAAATGTTCACAAGGATGTTGAGTACTCAAGTATCTACTTGGTTACGTAACAGAATTCTCGCGAACTTATACTAAGTTCTTTTTGACACGACATTGCTCACATTGCTTCCAGTGTAATTTATAGCTTTTAGGTAAAGCTGTGGTATTCAATTTGAATAGCTTTACCGGTTTTTGCTAGGCGACATCTTCGGGTGTCGCTTTTTTTATACCTCTATTTCAACAAGATGCATATTTAGTGGCACGTATTTTTATGAATAAAACGCCATCAGTATTCTTTTCCACAATGCAGGATCGAAAAAAGATCGTTGATCATCTGTTCGATCTGTTATTTTTTTCTTTATTTTCATGTGTTTATGTTTGTTTTTTTATGGCTTTACCTTAGTTCTCAACAGGGTGGATAAATAATATAAACAGAGTTATCCACAGGTGGCTGGTGTCTCAGAACAAAAAATAACAATAAATTGATTATAACGAATACAATCGAATGAACGGATACGGATCGACAACGTAGAATCCAACCAACAGACGTGGCATTCTTAACAGATTATTTCTGTACTTACTGGATACACAAACATTATGGCTCGTATTCCTGATAATCCATTGATTCTAATCGATGGCTCTTCTTACTTATATCGCGCGTTCCATGCTTACCCTGGCACAATGAGCAATGGTGATATCCCAACCAACGCTGTTTATGGTGTGGTTAACATGCTACGTAGCATGATGCGTCAATTCGCTTCTGATCGTATGGCGGTAATTTTTGATGCGAAAGGAAAAACGTTCCGTGATGATATGTACCCAGAGTACAAAGCAAACCGTCCACCAATGCCTGACGACCTTCGTTGCCAGATCGAGCCGCTGCATAATGTCATTCGTGCAATGGGTCTACCGCTTATCTCTATCCCTGGGGTAGAAGCCGATGACGTGATTGGTACGCTGGCTTCTCAAGCTTCCGCGATGGGCATGCCTGTTCTTATCAGTACTGGCGATAAAGATATGGCGCAACTGGTCGATGACAACGTTACTTTGATCAATACCATGACCAACGTGGTGATGGATCGTGAAGGCGTTATCGAGAAGTTTGGTATCCCACCTGAGTTGATCATCGATTACCTTGCTCTAATGGGTGATAAAGTCGATAACATTCCGGGCGTGCCGGGTGTGGGTGATAAGACAGCGACGGCTCTGTTGCAAGGCATCGGCAGCATCGAAAAACTGTATCAAAACCTTGATGACATTGCGGCGCTTGGCTTTCGTGGTTCAAAAACCATGGCGAAGAAGCTTATCGATAATAAAGACAACGCTGAGATGTCTTACGAACTTGCGACCATTAAGTTGGATGTTGAGTTAGAAGAAACACCGGAATCGCTCGTGAAAGCTCAACCAAACATTGATGAGCTGATTAAGCTATATGGTCAGCTGGTGTTTAAGTCTTGGCTCAATGAGTTACTTGATGGCGGTAATGGGGTGGTGGAAGCGGCTGAAAGATCAGGTGCGGTACGCAGCAGCGGCTCGTCTGCCACCTCAGCTGTTGAGATGAATACCTCTGCAGTGACGATTGATCGCAGCCACTACGAAACGATTCTAGATGAAGATGCTTTCAATACTTGGTTAGAAAAACTTAAAGCGGCTGAAGTGTTTGCTTTTGATACCGAGACAGACAGCCTAGACTACATGGTCGCTAACCTTGTCGGTCTATCATTTGCCACCGAAGAAGGCGTTGCCGCTTACGTGCCGGTTGCTCATGACTACCTCGATGCACCTCAACAACTCGATCGTGATTGGGTACTAAAACAGCTTAAACCGATACTAGAAGATGACTCGCAAGCAAAAGTAGGTCAAAACCTGAAGTACGATATGAGCGTTTTAGCGCGCTACGATATCGAGATGAAAGGCATCAATCACGACACCATGCTGGCATCATACGTTTTCAATAGCGTAGGTGGTAAGCATGATATGGATAGCTTAGCGCTGCGTTTCCTTCAGCATAGCTGTATCTCATTTGAGCAAATTGCAGGTAAAGGAAAAAAACAGCTTACTTTCAACCAGATTGAATTGGGCGAAGCATCTCCATATGCAGCGGAAGATGCGGATGTGACATTGCGTCTTCATCATCGTTTAATGGAAAACATTGAGCAAGATGAAAAGCTAAAAGCAATTTATGAAGAGATCGAAGTACCACTGATTCCTGTGATGTCTCGTATTGAACGCACAGGTGTCTTTATCGATGACATGTTACTAGGGGCTCAATCGCAAGAGATTGCGGTTCGTCTTGTTGAGCTAGAGCAGAAAGCTTATGAGATTGCAGAGCAAGAGTTCAACATGAACTCGCCAAAACAGTTGCAAGCGATCTTGTTTGAAAAGATGGGTCTGCCCGTTATCAAGAAAACGCCATCAGGTAGCCCTTCAACCAACGAAGAAGTGTTGCAAGAGTTAGCGTTGGACTACCCGCTGCCTAAGCTGATCATTGAGTATCGTGGCCTAGCAAAACTGAAATCGACGTACACCGATAAACTACCGAAGATGATCAACGCTGAAACGGGCCGTGTTCATACGTCTTATCACCAAGCGGTGACAGCGACAGGTCGTTTGTCTTCGACCGATCCAAACCTGCAGAACATCCCAATTCGTAATGAAGAGGGTCGTCGTATCCGCCAAGCATTTGTTGCTCAACATGGGTGGAAGATTCTAGCGGTCGATTACTCACAAATTGAATTACGTATCATGGCGCACCTGTCGGGCGACAAAGCCTTATTGGCAGCTTTCCAACAAGGCAAAGATATCCACGCAGCCACTGCGGCTGAAATTATTGGCGTTGATATTGAAAGCGTTACCTCTGAGCAGCGTCGCCGTGCCAAGGCGGTTAACTTTGGTCTTATCTATGGTATGAGTGCCTTTGGTTTGGCTAAGCAGCTGGGTATTCCTCGCGGTGAAGCGCAACATTACATGGACACCTACTTTGAACGCTATCCTGGCGTAATGCAGTACATGGAAGACACACGTAGCGCAGCGTCAGAGCAGGGCTTTGTTGAAACGATTTATGGTCGTCGTTTACATTTGCCGGAGATTAAATCTCGAAATGGGATGCGTCGTAAAGCGGCTGAGCGTGCGGCGATCAACGCACCAATGCAAGGTACGGCGGCTGACATTATCAAAAAAGCGATGCTATTGGTTGATGAGTGGATTCAAGCGGAAGGCGATGGCCGTGTGAAACTGCTAATGCAAGTGCACGATGAATTGGTATTTGAAGTGGAAGAGTCAGCTTTAGCCGAAATTGAAAGTAAAGTACAAGAATTGATGGAATCCGCTGCTGAGCTAGCCGTTCCGCTTGTTGCGGAAGCTGGCCACGGTGATAACTGGGATCAAGCCCACTAATCAGTTTTTGACCTTATCGAGTGAATTAGTATGAGCCAGTGCACAAACACTGGCTTTTTTTTATCTAAAATAAAGTTGAATTGTGGAAAGAATCAGGATGTTTTAATAAAACATTCATGAAAAAAAATTACAAAAAATGTTTTCATTTCTGAGCAATTGTTGTACATTAAATCTCGTAGGGTACAGAGGTAAGATGTTCTATCTTTCAGACCTTTTGTTTCACGTTATTGGATTAGGCTGATTCAGCCGCCCCAGTCAGCATTTGACTGGGGCGTTTTTTCTTGTGCGAAAGAAAAATATTTCCAACCATATTTATCCTACTACTCCGCTTACTTTTCATGCCTTTTCCTAGGCTTTTCAAAAATCGTCTTTATTACGTTAGTTTTCTTAAATTTGGAACTCAATCAGAAATTGGTAATTTTAATCCGTCTCAAATTCGATTGTTTTTTCATTTGAAATAACTTTTATTTTACAAATTTCCGGTAAAGGATAGCTAGCTCGCACCTTATTTATCAGTGTATTGAGCGGGTGAATGCTCGATGTAGTCCATGATTTTCTGTTGTTTCTCGGTGCTGTATTTCAGTGCTTCGGCGGTGATCTGGATGGAGTGCGCCATCGAAGAGATATTGTTGGTCGCTTTCACCAAGGTTTGCTGCATGGGTTTCAGGATAAGCATATAGATAGCGGTTAAAGCGATAATAATGACAGCGATAACCGCCGCCAGCGCAATGATGATCTTGGTCTGTATATCATCGAGCAGCATTTGACTGGTTTGTTTAAAGGCGAGGCGAGATTGATCCAAGGCTTGAGGGAGTTGATTGAGTGATGTCTGAGTTGAAGCCGCAAATTTATTCATGCTGTCGACGGTGTGATTCAAGGCTTGTTGCTGGTCTTCGCTGAGATTGGGGTTATTGACGATGGCTTGCAAAGATTGCGATATCTTCTCAAGAGATTCACTGGCCTCCTGAGCATACTTCTCCATGCCATCGAGATCTAAGGTCATATCGACGTTGATCAGTGGTGCTTCTGTTGGTTCTGTTTCAGAGGTGTGGCCTGTAACAGGTATCAGGATCATTGCTATTACGGCCAAGAGTGTTTTCCACATGAGTATTCCTTTCTCGTTGTTCTGTTTAGCAAACGTTGTTTTTAGTATGGTTTACTTCTATACGTTCAAGCGGATAAATATCATTTTTAACGTTTAAAATTGGGTTTAACTCACTCATTTATGAGCAAAAAAATACCCCACCTAAATAAGGTAGGGTATTGATAAGGTTAAATCACTGGTAGTCCGTGCTTTAACCTCTCGTTATAGATGAAGCGATTATAGATAGAGGCACTATTCGGAGTCGTTGTGCTCTTCATCTGCTAGCTCATCAATAAGTTGGTCTGCAAACGCAGGTGCGAACCACTCATCCATTTTGCTACGCAGTTGGTCAACACCGATACCTTTCATTGAAGAGAAGACATCAACCGCGACATCACCACCGAAAGATTTTGCATCGTTACGGATTTTCAGTAGCTGTGCTTTACGCGCACCGCTTTTCAGTTTGTCTGCTTTTGTTAACAAAACCTGTACTGGGATACGGCTATCGATAGCCCAGTAGATCATTTGTTGGTCAAGGTCTTTCATTGGGTGACGGATATCCATCAATACCACTAAGCCCTTCAGGCTTTCTCGGCGTTGTAGGTATTCACCTAGCGACTTCTGCCATTTTTTCTTCATTTCAAGGGGGACTTGAGCGAAGCCATATCCAGGTAAATCGACGATATGACAACCATCTGTTACCTTGAATAGGTTAATTAACTGAGTTCGACCTGGTGTTTTACTGGTTTTCGCCAAGCTTTTTTGGTTGGTAACGCGGTTTAGCGCGCTAGATTTACCAGCATTGGAGCGTCCTGCAAACGCAATTTCGATTCCTTCGTCTTCTGGTAAATGACGAATATCAGGTGCACTGGTAATGAAATGCGTGTTTTGATAATGAATTTTTACGCTCACTGTTAACTCCATCTCGACTTTGTGTAGTCGATTGATTACTTTTTTGTGAATTTGTGTAAAATAACCGTGCTCGGCATAAGGTCGCCTATTGTACCATGAGTGGCAACATAGAGTGGTACTGGAAGCTTGATAATTATAATGGAATGTCATGAAGAAATTAGCGCTAATTTTGAGTCTTTTAGCCAGCTGCTCAGTATGGGCTCAAGGTAGTATTGAAGCTGGTAAAGCCAAATCACAAACATGTGTCGCCTGCCATGGTGCTGACGGCAACAGTCTGATCACCCAGTACCCTAAACTGGCTGGTCAACATGAGAAGTACCTAATAAAGCAGTTAAAAGAGCTTAAGTTAGGTATGACGAGTGGTGGTAAACAAGGTCGTTATGAACCTGTAATGGGTGCAATGGCGATGCCTTTATCTGAAGAAGATATGGCTGACCTAGCGGCATACTACGCCTCTCTCCCTATCTCTAATAACTCTACTCCTGAAAATGTTGTAGATGAAGGTAAGGTTCTTTACACGGCGGGTGACTCAGAACGCGGCCTAACAGCGTGTACTGCTTGTCATGGCCCTCGTGGTAACGGCACCGAACTTTCTGGTTTCCCTAAAATTTCAGGCCAACACGCAGATTACATCAAGGCTCAACTTGAGAAATTCCGCGATGATAGCCGTAATAACGACATGAATGCGATGATGCGTGATGTAGCTAAAAAGTTAACAGACGCAGACATTGATACCTTATCGAAGTACGTTGGTGGTCTACACTAATTTGTCGGTTTCTTGCTCTTAGCCAGAGTTAAGAAATGTACGTTCGAGCGAGGTTAAAGAGACACCCTGATCAGTAATGGTTGGGGTGTTTTCTTTTGTGTGGGGTTTATTTATGTGTTTCTATTTAATGTCTGATTTATCAATGTGTGGTCGATTCGTGTACGAAAGTGTGAAGTAGCACTCTTGTAGTCTTTTTGTAACCGGGTAAAGTAATCGCCATCAGCTAGGAGCTGACTTAGATATGGATGATCATCTAGTCTAATGGTATAGACAGAAATGGATCAGGCTAGGACAGCCCAGCAACAAGGTGTTAGAAAAGGATAGCCAAAACTCATCAGGACGATGAACAACAAACAAACTTGGCATGGAAAGCACCAATAACAAAGGGAGATTTGTGTACCAAGTTGAGTATGCAAATTTTGGCCGATAAAGGCAGATTTAGAGAGCGATAGGTTTTCCTATCGCTTTTTTTATTGATTTGATGAAAAAACACCCAATACCTCTCCACTATAAACTCAGTTTCTGGTATGTTTCGCATCCCTGTTTAAGGATGTGCTATGTATACTTGTCCCTTATGCCATCACCAAGGCGTGAATCACTATTTTGAAGACAAACGCAGAGCCTATCTGCAGTGTCAGCAATGTGAACTGGTATTTGTTAAACCTGAACAAAGGTTAGAAGCAAAAGAAGAGAAAGCACACTATGATCTCCATGAGAACGATCCTAGTGATGAAGGTTATCGCCGCTTTCTATCTCGCATCGCGGATCCACTAACAGACAAAATTTCATCTAACTCACAAGGGTTGGATTTTGGTTGTGGCCCGGGCCCTACGCTATCTATTATGTTAGAAGAAGCCGGACACAGCGTGGAGTTGTACGATATCTATTACCACCCAGAGCCCTCTGTGTTGGAAAAAACGTATGACTTTGTGACTGCCACGGAGGTGATTGAACATCTTTATCATCCAGACAAGGTGTGGCAGCAATGGTTGAATTTAGTTAAACCTAAAGGCTGGATTGGTCTTATGACTAAGCTAGTAATAGACGTAGATGCGTTTGCTGGTTGGCACTACAAGAATGACCCGACACATGTCGTCTTCTTTAGTCGTCAAACATTCCAGTTTTTGGCAGAGCGGGATAAGCTCGAACTAGAATTTTTTGGAAATGATGTAATTTTACTGAGGAAAGTGCAGTAATGGGTCGTAGTAAGAAATCAAGAAAGCCGGGCGCACTTGGCGCTCCGGAACCTATGGTTACTCGTAACCGTAGTGAATCTGATGTTGAAGGTCGTGAGCGTAAGCGTGTTAAAAAGCGCAAAGGTCTTAAGTCTGGCAGCCGCCATTCAGATGGTAGCGAAGCAAAACAGCGTAAAGCTGCACAAGATCGCGATCCACGTTTAGGCAGCAAGAAAAAAATCCCACTGATTGTTGAACCAGCGAAGAAGCCGACGAAACAAGAGCGTAAGCTATCTAACGAACAAGAGTTAGAGATGCTTGAGAACGATGCTCAACTGAACACACTGTTGGATCGTATCGAAAATGGTGAAAACCTAGGTGCAGGTCTACAGAAGTTTGTTGATGAGAAGCTTGATCGTATCGAACACCTGATGGGCCGCTTAGGTCTGTTAGAGCCAGAAGACGATGAAGAAGAGATCTTCGAAGAAACAGCCGTTGAATCGAAGAAGAAGAAAACAAACTCTGATGAAGACTTGTTATCTCAATTTGAAGACATCGACTTAGACAGCTTTAAAGGTTAATAGCCAATGAACGTAACCTTATTAGCAATTGCTGGTGGAATGATCATTCTCGGCTTGGGCTCTTACGCAGGTTACCTTCTACTTCAAGTGAAGAAGCAGACGGAGTTGCAAAAGCAGCATCAAGCACTCGCCATTGAAAAACGTAACGCAACGATTTACGACAACGTAAATACCTTGTGTTTAGCGGGTATCCAAGGCCAGTGTGATTTACCTGAGATCAGTATCCGAGTGTGTATCATAATGGATAATGTTCAGGGTGATGAGCGTGTCGATTTTGATTCGGAATATCCTGCTCTTTCTGAGCTGTACCATATCGTTAAAGATATGGCGCGAGGAGAGGCAAGACAAGAACTGACGAAAAAAGAACGCATGCAGCAGAATCTCACACGCCACAAGGCAGAGACTCGCTTGAATGATGCGGTTATCGAAGATTTGAAAAGGTTGCAGGAGAAGGTCAAGCCTCTCAACAACCAAATTAACATTCAGATGATCTAGTCACGACAGACTTTTAAATATAGAGGTTTGTTTAATACACGTTATTCTTAAGGCATATTGCTTTTAGGACACATTGTCTTCAATAGTATTGTCTTGAATACCGAATGTTAAACGAGCCTTCTTACCTCTTGCGTCTCGTTAATCCCGACGCTTTGTTAGTGATCAAGCTAGCAGTTCTGAGTTTTTCTCTGAAAAATTGATTTTGTCTTGAACGACCTTACAGGTCGTGTGGCAAAATAGCCCGTCTATATTTTAATGTATGTAAAATGATTTGAGAGACCTTAGGTTCTCGCGGATCTAAATTGGAAGTACCGCTATGTCGAGCAAGCCAGTAACAACGAATCAGCAAATCGTTTGGGATCAAGAAATCTTAAACAAGTACAACTATTCGGGACCTCGTTACACCTCATACCCAACAGCGTTGGAGTTTCATGAAGCGTTTACCGTCGCTGATTACGACATGGCGTGTACTCAATACCCAGAGCGTCCCCTTTCTCTTTACGTGCACATCCCATTTTGTCACAAACTTTGTTACTACTGTGGTTGTAACAAGGTCATTACTCGTCACTCGCATAAAGCGGATGAGTACCTTGATGTGATTGAGCATGAAATTCGCCAACGCGCTTCTTTATTGAATGGCCGTGAAGTGACGCAATTGCATTTCGGTGGCGGTACGCCAACGTTCTTGACCAAAATACAAATCACTCGCTTGATGATGATTCTGCGTGATGAGTTTAACTTCACTGCGGATGCTGAAATCAGTATCGAAGTTGACCCACGTGAAATCGAACTAGACGTTCTCGATCACCTACGTAACGAAGGCTTCAACCGCCTGAGTATTGGCGTGCAAGACTTTAACAAAGAAGTCCAAAAGCTGGTCAACCGTGAGCAAGACGAAGCGTTCATCATCGCGATGGTTCAACGTGCTAAAGAGTTGGGTTTCCGCTCAACCAACCTAGATTTGATCTACGGCTTACCGAAGCAGACTCAAGCTTTGTTCGCTGAAACACTGAAGCAAGTGCTTGAAATGAAACCGGGTCGTTTATCGGTATTTAACTACGCACACATGCCGCAGCTGTTTGCTGCGCAGCGTAAGATTAAAGACGAAGACCTGCCAGAAGCAAAAGAGAAAATGGCGATTCTTCAAGATACCATCGAGACCTTAACGGGGGCGGGTTACCAGTTCATCGGCATGGATCACTTTGCACTACCTGAAGACGAGCTAGCAGTCGCGCAGCGTGAAGGTATTCTGCATCGGAATTTCCAAGGCTACACCACTCAGGGTGAATGTGATCTGATTGGTTTTGGTGTATCGGCTATCTCTATGGTAGGCGATGCTTATGCACAAAACCAAAAAGAGTTGAAGAAGTATTACGCTCAGGTCAATGACTTGCGTCATGCCCTTTGGAAAGGGGTAGTACTAGACGATGATGATCTGCTGCGTCGTGAGGTGATTAAGCAGCTTATCTGTAACTTTAAGCTTGATAAAACCACGATTGAATCTGAGTTCTCAGTTAACTTTAATCGCTACTTCAAAGAAGACTTAGCGCTTCTACAAACCTTCATTAATGATGGGTTAATTGAAGTCGATAACAAGGAAATCCGCGTGACTCTGCGTGGCCGTTTGTTGATTCGTAATATCTGTATGTGTTTTGATAAATACCTGCGCGCTAAGGCTCGTCAACAGCAATTCTCTCGCGTTATCTAATCGCTCGATTGAGAATAGAAACATAAAAAATGCCAGCATCAAGCTGGCATTTTTGTATTTGGTTTATTCGATTATCTGCTGATTGTTACGTCATGTTTTATTTACTGTTGTGATTCGTGATGTTGCTAGGCCACTGATCAAAAGGAACTGGGCGACTGTACAAGAACCCTTGAGCAAGTGGACACTGTAGCTGCTTGAGTAGTTCAGCCTGTTGCTGAGTTTCAACCCCTTCTGCTACTAAACTCACCTTGAAGCCCTTGGTAATATTGACGATGGCCGCGACGATAGAACTGTCTAGGTTCTCTTGATCGAGTTTGCTAACAAAGCTGCGATCGATTTTAAGGCAATCAAATGGCAGTTTTTGCAAGTAAGCAAGCGATGAGTAGCCGGTACCAAAATCATCAATCGCAATTGAGATACCCAATGCTTTCAGCGTTAGCATGTTGTCGATGATCGTTGGATCATTGTCGATGATGCGTGACTCGGTGATCTCTAATGTGAGGTTTTTAGCCGGTAACTTGGTGTCAGACAAAGTGTTTTTAACCAAGTCAATGAAACCGTTT
This sequence comes from Vibrio toranzoniae, assembly GCF_024347655.1. NCBI lineage: Bacteria > Pseudomonadati > Pseudomonadota > Gammaproteobacteria > Vibrionales > Vibrionaceae > Vibrio > Vibrio toranzoniae. The sequence goes on from NZ_AP025514.1 coordinate 86,087, forward strand.
TCGGTGAGTTGGTCGACAGAAAGGTTAACGTGCAGAGAGAAGTCTTCGTCCCATTTTCCTAACTCAATGGCGATGGCGGTATCTCGACAGGACTTGTGTAGTATTTGTTTGCCGATATCGTAGATAAGCCCTGTATCTTCGGCAAGCGGAATGAATTCAAGTGGTGAAATGACGCCCTCTTTCGTTACCCATCGTGCCAGAGCCTCTGCACCTATAGGGGAGCCAGATTCAAGGTCGATGATTGGTTGATAGAAAGGCTCGAACTGTTGTTGCTCAATTGCTCGATTGATGCGTGTTAGCATCTGGGTTCGATGCCTAGAAGCGTTGCCCATCTCTGGGCTGTATATACTGACGCGAGTCTTGTCTTGCTTGGCATTACTCAAGGCAATACTGCTGTTACGCAGCCACAATGTAATATCTTTAGTGCCGGAAACATGAACGACACCGATAGAGACATTGATCACGACATTCTCGGATTCCATGGCGAATGGAGCCGCAAAGGTTTGGAGTAAGCGGTTAGCGATCTGATGAACACCCCCCTCTTGGAGAACGTCAGGCGCGTAAATCGCAAATTCATCACCACCAGTACGTGCCAATAGATACTCAGAGGGTAGCGTACCTCTCAAACGAGCGGCTGCGATGATAAGCAGTTGGTCGCCATTGTAATGGCCTAGGCTGTCATTAATGTCGCGAAAGCGATCAATACCAACTAAATACAGTGTGCCTTTCTCGGTTTTTGTCTTTTTCTGTATAGCATCGATAAAACCCTCTCGGCTATACAATTTGGTTAGTGAGTCATAGGTAAGTTGAGCCTGTAATTGTTCAAAAGAAGCCTTTAAGTTGTTAGTCATTTCATTAAAGGCTTCTACCAACATGCTAGTTTCGTAGATATTACCTGGTTTCGGCATGCTGCTGTCCCAATCGCCAGTCGCTAGACCTTTTGCTGCATCTGCGGTGGAGGTGATGGGTTGGGTCACTCGATTAAAAGCAATTAATCCGGCGATGACACCAATGCAACTCAGCGTTAGTCCAAGTAACCAACTGTTTCTTTGGTTTTCTGGTAATGCACCGAGTAGGTTGGTTTCAGGGATCGACATACCAATAAACCATGTGATGCCATGCTCATCCTCGTAAGGCGTTATCTGGTTGAAGTATCGCTCGCCATTCAGAGTAAAGTCGAAACGTTGTATTTGCCTGTTTTCAATCAAATGGAATTGGTTAACGTAGCTGGCGCTCTCTCGTATTATTGGGTTGTCACTCTCTGTTGCCAACAAGCGCTGGCTTGTGTGGCTTTTATCCGTCCTTTTGGAGACAACCTTGCCTCCTCCGGAGTGCGCAACCAAGCGCTGCTGTTGGTCAATGACGTAGACAGAGGCATCGGTTTTGTATTTTAAATTATTCAAGAATACGTTAAAGGTATTGAGCTTGATGTCACTGACGATAACCGCTTTAAATTCGTTGCCGTCATAGATAGGGGCGAGGGCAGATAAGGTGATCTCTTGGCGTTCATCAGCATTAGTGTAAATCGGAGACCACGAGGCTTTTTTCTGGTTAGCCACAGGCGTATACCAAGGACGAACTCTTGGGTCATATCCCGAAATGACTGAACGTATATCGTCACTGATCTGGCGACCACGATAGATCACGAGTTGATTTTGAGTGCGATCATCTTGCACCATCAAGGTGTAGCCATTATTCGCTTCTTTACGGAAACCCACATAATTACCGTTTTCAGAGCCAAAGCCGATCACATCGAGTTGAGGCACAGTCGTAAAATGATTCGAAAACTTATAAAGAATGTAGTCTTGGACCTTACTGAGGTCACCTGCTTGGTAAAGGTGGTGATAACCAATGTTGTGACTGAGTGAAAGGTTAGCGTGAAACGGCTTTTCTAAAAATTCTGTGAGGCTTTGATGAACGTTATCAGTGAGTGATGTTAGTTGGCGTGCACTAAGATCACTCACCGTTTCTTCATAGTTCTGCTTTTGAGTGAAAACCATTACGCCCATAGTGAACAGAAAAATCATCACGAATGGCAGAACCACTGCGGTTCTCAATGTAATTTGTGTTTTCAAAGACATTTTTAGCTACAATTTTGGTGAATGTCGTTTTGTAATTGTACTGATACTATTAACACCAAGCGACACTTTTTTGATTAAAAAAGTAGCTGCACTGATAATCATATAAGCTTAGTACAGTTCTTTGAGTTTACGAGTTAGGGTGTTTCTCCCCCATCCCAACACTTTGGCTGCGTCCTGTTTGTGACCATTGGTATGTTTGAGTGCAGCCTCCAGCAGTATCCGTTCAAACTCAGGAAGAGCATAAGTGAGTAATTCTTTTTCTCCTGAATCAAGTGCACATTTTGCCCAATTAGCGAGCAGTTGTTGCCAGTTATCTCCAGATCCTGAAGTGGTCACTGTTTTCTCTTCCAACAGCTCCGGTGGCAGATCTGAAGGGAGTATTTCACTACCGCTGGCCATGACGGTGAGCCAACGGCAAATGTTTTCAAGCTGACGAACATTACCGGGCCAATTCAGCTGATTCAGTTTTAAAACCGTCTCAGGATGCAGTGTCTTCACTTCAACCCCGAGCTCTTCAGCGGCTGAAGCTAGGAAGTGATGAGTGAGCTTTTCTATGTCTTGCTTACGTTCGCGCAGTGCAGGGATATGAATTCGAATAACATTGAGTCGGTGGAAAAGGTCTTCACGGAAGCCACCTTCATGCACTAATCGTTCAAGATCTTGGTGGGTTGCCGCTACGATACGAACGTCGACCTTAACCGCAGAGTGGCCACCCACGCGATAAAACTGACCATCAGAAAGTACACGCAGTAAGCGAGTTTGAATGTCGAGTGGCATATCACCAATTTCATCAAGAAATAGCGTGCCACCGTTAGCCTGCTCAAAACGTCCTTGGCGAACGCTATTTGCGCCAGTAAAGGCACCTTTCTCATGACCAAATAGCTCCGATTCGATTAGGTCTTTGGGGATTGCGGCCATGTTAAGAGCGATAAAGGGATTCTTTGCTCTAGGGCTGTGGCGGTGTAAGGCATGAGCCACTAATTCTTTACCAGTACCCGATTCACCATTGATGAGAACAGAAATAGATGAACGCGATAGTCGCCCTATGGCACGGAAAACTTCCTGCATCGCCGGTGCTTCACCGATGATTTCGGGTGCGTTAGTCTCTTCGACCACTTCGCTGGCTTGTTCTCGCTTCTGTTCTTGGCTGTGTGCGATGGCTCGCTCTACCAAAGTAAGTGTTTCATCGATATCAAACGGCTTAGGCAGATACTCAAAAGCGCCTTTCTGATAAGCGTTTACCGCAGCATCAAGGTCGGAGTGTGCGGTCATGATGATCACTGGCAAATCGGGAGAGCGTTGATGCACTTGATGTAACAGCTCAATCCCGTCAATGCCGGGCATTCGAATATCAGACACCAGAACGTCTGGTGTTTCGCGCTCAAGAGCGAGTAATACGCTCTCTGCATCAGCAAATGTTTCACACTTAATATCCGCAGATGACAGTGTTTTCTCTACGACCCAGCGTATAGAACTGTCGTCATCGACGACCCAAACGTATCCCTTACTCATAATTCAATTCCTTTGCAGCCAAATCTATTGTGATAATCATTGTTGTTTTTATTGTTCGGTATCTGTTGTTGCCGATGAAACGTTGTTTCCAGTGGGAGACAAGATTTCGCCTATATCGGCAAATAAATCGTGAATGTGGTGTTACCCGGCCAGCTCTCAACATCAATTTTTCCATTGTGCTGATCGATGAGGTTTTGAGATATCGATAACCCAAGCCCTGTGCCACCCTCTCGTCCGCTGACCATGGGGTAAAACAGGGTGTCTTTTAACTCGTCGGGAATGCCCGGGCCGTTATCGCTGATCTCAATGCGAGCAGCGAGCTTATGTCGCTGCCCATGAATGTTTGCTTGATGCACTGTTCTGGTGCGAATGGTGATTTTCCCTGATTCCTGGGCTTTTAAAATCTGTGCCGCATTACTCACGATATTGAGCATAGCTTGTTCAACTTGTGCCGAATCCATCAAGATGTCCGGTAGGCTAGGGTCGTAATCCCTTTCGATTGCGAGCGTTGAACCCGATTCGAGCTCTACCAACTGCCTGACTTTCTCTAGAATCTGGTGAAGGTTCTCTTCTGACTTAGTTCCCGGCTTTTGAGGGCCAAGCAGGCGGTCGACTAAAGCACGTAAGCGGTCGGCTTGCTCAATAATGATCTGCGTATACTCATTCAGAGATTGATCAGGGAGCATCTTTCCAAGCAGCTGTGCGGCTCCTCGCAAACCACCTAAAGGGTTCTTAATTTCATGCGCTAACCCGCGCACCAGTAACTTAGCCGCTTGTTGTTGCGCGTGTTGGTTGAGCTCTTGGCTGAGTCGTCGTTGTTGGTCTATCTTACGCATCTCAACCAATAGCAACGTCTCACGCTGCCAAGAGATTGGGCTCACCGTTACCTCAAGCATTAATGGGCGGTTGTCTACGACAAAGGTAACGTCGCTGTCGGTAATACTCTGGCCGCTTTGCAGCGGTTGGGTTAGCAATGCCAAATCAAGAGAGGCGTGCTGGATAAGTTGGCTCAATGGGTGATCAACGATGCGTCGTGCGCTCTGTGAAAAGAGCTGTTCAGCCGCCGGATTGGCGTATCGGACATAGAGTTGCTCATCGAGCATCAATGTCGAGGTCACCATATTGTCGAGAATGGCGCTGGAAAGATGATGTGTATCTATACTGTCGCTTTTGGCTGATCGATTCACTGTTTCGTCCTTGAACTGGTGTTTTCTCACTGCACCAAATTGGTGCGTAGATAAGTTCAAGTATGGCGCATATCAATCAGAAGCTAAAGATAATTCATTAGGGTCGCTGAAAGCTGCTTCGATTAGGTGAAAAGTAGAGGGAATCTCGTCTCTTTTTGCACATTGGCCTACTTGATCGTCGCTCGATGTAAATACACGGTGACTGGACTAGTAGATGCAATAAGCTTGCCGCTTCTATGTGCTTGAATGGCAATGGTGTGTGTGCCTCGCTCTATGTCTTTGAGTTGCCAATTCGCTTGGGTCTGCGGGGCGCCATAGCGGCGTCCATCGAGCATCAATTGCAACTGCTCTCCAATACCGAGTTTGCGGTTAAGATCTATCTGAACAGGGATTAAGCCGAGGTTGCTACGGATGGTTTGATCATGAACTGGATTTAGCATGGTGAGTGTTAATTGAGTTGGTGCCTCGCGTTCTGTAGTTTTTGGTTGAGTTTGAGCTGGCGTTGCCGTTTTAGTTGTAGATGAAGCTGCAGCGTCAACGGGGGTCGAGCTCTCAAATTTAGGTGCGGGCGCAGAAGCTTGTACGTCAGGTAAGTGCAGGGACTTGGCACTTTGACCGGTAGGAGTATCACTAAAGTGGAGTACACCATCTTCATCTACCCAAGTATATACCGTTTGAGCAGTGCATGAGAGTGCGACGGTTAACCCGATTAGGAACAGTATATTTTTCATATGTTTAGACTCTTTCAACCGCAGGTGGTTTGATGTTGGGCGTTGATTTTATTGTTTTTGGTAGGAGGCATGTTACGAAGAAGAAGAGGAGGGGAGAATCGAAAAAAGGCCCGCCTGCGAGGCGAGCCTAATATTTTTTAGTGGTTCTTACATGTTGCAGCGGATTTTACCTGTTAGGGTAAGGGCCGCTGCACTTCCAACTGAGGATTAAACTGAGTAGTACAGTTCAAATTCAAGTGGGTGTGTCGCCATGTTCACGCGCTGTACATCGTCTGATTTCAGAGTGATGTATGAATCGATGAAGTCATCAGAGAATACGCCACCAGCGGTTAGGAACTCACGATCTTCGTTAAGCGCAGCTAGAGCTTCTTGTAGTGATTCTGCAACTGTTGGGATTTCAGCCGCTTCTTCTGCAGGAAGGTCGTATAGATCTTTATCCATCGCTTCGCCTGGGTGAATCTTGTTCTTAATGCCGTCAAGGCCAGCCATCAGCATTGCTGAGTAACATAGGTATGGGTTAGCTGCTGGGTCACCAAAACGTAGCTCAATACGGCGAGCTTTAGGGCTTGGTACTACTGGGATACGGATAGAAGCAGAACGGTTACGTGCAGAGTAAGCAAGCATTACCGGTGCTTCGAAACCAGGTACAAGACGCTTGTACGAGTTCGTTGATGGGTTAGCAAATGCGTTGATTGCGCGAGCGTGCTTAATGATACCACCGATGTAGTAAAGTGCCATTTCAGATAGGCCGCCGTACTTATCACCAGCAAACAGGTTCACACCGTCTTTTGCTAGAGATTGGTGAACGTGCATACCAGAACCGTTGTCACCAACGAGTGGCTTAGGCATAAATGTCGCTGTTTTACCAAATGCGTGAGCAACGTTGTGTACCACGTACTTGTAGATTTGAGTTTCATCCGCTTTCGTTGTTAGCGTGTTGAAGCGAGTTGCGATTTCGTTTTGACCCGCAGTTGCTACTTCGTGGTGGTGAGCTTCAACGACTAGGCCCATCTCTTCCATTACTAGACACATTGCTGAACGGATGTCTTGAGATGAATCGACAGGAGCGACTGGGAAATAACCGCCTTTAACGCCAGGACGGTGACCTTTGTTACCGCCTTCGATGTCAGAACCTGTGTTCCAAGCTGCTTCTACGTCATCAATCTTGAAGAAAGAACCAGACATATCGTTTGAGAACTTAACGTCGTCAAATAGGAAGAACTCTGGCTCTGGACCAACTAGAACTGTGTCTGCGATACCTGTAGAACGTAGGTACTCTTCAGAACGTTTAGCGATAGAGCGTGGGTCACGGTCGTAGCCTTGCATTGTTGCAGGCTCAAGAATGTCACAACGGATGTTTAGTGTTGCGTCTTCTGTGAATGGGTCCAGTACAGCAGAGGCTGCGTCTGGCATCATTACCATGTCAGATTCGTTAATGCCTTTCCAACCAGCTACTGAAGAGCCGTCAAACATTTTGCCTTCTTCGAAGAAGTCTGCATCAACTTGGTGAGAAGGAATAGAGATGTGCTGCTCTTTACCTTTTGTATCAGTAAAACGTAAGTCGATAAATTTAACTTCGTTCTCTTGGATCAGGGATAGTACATTTTCTACTGACATCTTGGATAACCTCCAGTGTTATTAATTCGGTATTAGCTCGATTCGGTTGAAACTAGCATTGATTAATGTCTATTAAGTGCATTAATCGATGCTGATTTATCTAAAGCCAAAAACGTGCCAAAAAAATTATTCCATTAATTTCAACGGTTTACTTGTTTATCTGTGTTGTTCACTTTGGTTTTTGCACCAAAATGATCCTTCATTGCACCCTATTGGTGCGAACGTTTGCCTGTGCACCAATATATGACATATGAGAGCACCATTCAGCAATGAATTGCTTAAGTTGTCAATCCACTTTTGTGGTTTTGCCAGAGATTTAGCTCGCAGCTCACGTGCGATGTTTTTTTAGAGCTCTGCGAATTTAGCTGTACAGCACCGTACTGGCTCAAAGTTAGCGGATATGAATCGCTAACAAAGAAAAAAGCTTTGGTTCAGATCACATATTTCTAGGTTTTTGTCTAGAATCTGGTATATTATTGACCGTTTTTTAAATCAAGCTAGCGGTTATTATCCAAACTTTTGAGATAACTGACGGCTACTTTTATGAGTGAATCGAGAATCCATGTCTACTCCACAGATTGATAAGTTAAGAAATATCGCGATCATCGCGCACGTTGACCACGGTAAAACGACTTTGGTTGATAAACTGCTACAACAGTCAGGCACTCTTGAGTCTCGTGGTGAAGCTGAAGAGCGTGTCATGGATTCGAATGACATCGAAAAAGAGCGTGGCATTACCATTCTTGCTAAAAACACAGCAATTAACTGGAATGATTACCGCATCAACATCGTAGATACTCCGGGACACGCGGACTTCGGTGGTGAAGTTGAGCGTATCATGTCTATGGTTGATTCTGTTCTGCTTATCGTTGACGCAGTTGATGGCCCAATGCCTCAAACTCGTTTCGTAACGCAAAAAGCATTCGCACACGGCCTTAAGCCAATCGTTGTAATCAACAAGATTGACCGCCCAGGTGCTCGTCCTGATTGGGTTATGGATCAAGTGTTCGACCTTTTCGACAACCTAGGTGCTACTGATGAGCAGCTGGACTTCACCGTTGTTTACGCTTCAGCTCTAAACGGCTGGGCAACAATGGAAGAAGGCGAAGTTGGTACAGACATGGAACCATTGTTCCAAGCAGTTGTTGATACAGTAGATGCGCCTGCCGTTGACCTTGACGGTTCTCTACAGATGCAAATTTCGCAACTTGATTACAGCGCTTACGTCGGTGTTATCGGTGTTGCTCGTGTTACACGTGGTTCTGTTAAGCCAAACCAACAAGTAACTATCGTTGGTTCTGACGGTAAGAAACGTAACGGTAAAGTCGGTACGGTTCTAGGTTACCTAGGCCTTGACCGTCACGAAGTTGAACAAGCGAATGCTGGTGACATCATTGCGATTACTGGTCTTGGTGAGCTGAAAATTTCAGACACTATCTGTGACGTAAACAATGTTGAAGCGATGGAAGCTCTGTCTGTTGATGAACCAACAGTAACAATGACGTTCCAAGTAAACACTTCTCCGTTCGCGGGTAAAGAAGGTAAGTTTGTTACTTCACGTAACATCCTTGAGCGTCTAGAAAAAGAACTCGTACACAACGTTGCACTGCGTGTTGAAGAAACTGACAGTCCAGACCGTTTCCGTGTATCAGGTCGTGGTGAACTTCACCTATCTATCCTGATCGAAAACATGCGTCGTGAAGGTTTTGAGCTAGCAGTATCTCGTCCAGAAGTAATCATTAAAGAAGAAAATGGCCAGAAAATGGAACCGTTTGAAACGGTGACTATCGATGTACTTGAAGAGCACCAAGGTGCAATCATGGAAAGCATCGGTCTGCGTAAAGGTGAGCTAACGGATATGGCTCCAGATGGTAAAGGCCGTGTTCGCATGGACTTCATGATGCCTTCTCGTGGTCTTATCGGTTTCCAAACTGAATTTCTAACAATGACGTCTGGTTCTGGTCTTATCTACCACTCATACGATCACTACGGCCCTTACAAAGGCGGTATCATTGGTCAGCGTAATAACGGTGTTCTTATCTCGAACGCAACGGGTAAAGCTCTGACTTACGCACTATTCTTCCTTCAAGCTCGTGGTCGTCTATTCACAGAGCACGCGGATGAAGTTTATGAAGGTCAAGTCATCGGTATTCACAACCGTTCAAACGACCTGACAGTAAACTGTCTGAAAGGTAAGCAACTAACGAACGTTCGTGCATCTGGTACTGATGAAGCACAAGTTCTTTCTCCACCGATCAAGCACACTCTAGAGCAAGCTCTTGAGTTTATCGATGAAGATGAGCTAGTAGAAGTAACGCCGCTAAACGTACGTATCCGTAAGAAGCTTCTTACTGAAAACGAACGTAAGCGCGCTTCTCGCCCTGCTAAAGACTAATTGTTTGCAGGTGAGTTAGTTTAGAGCTAACTATACGTTTTAGTTAAGAAAGCCCCGAGTAGCGACTATGCTGCTCGGGGCTTTTGTTTTGTGTGGCATTAAGATAGATACGGGTAAACGAGATGCGAGATACGAAGAGCGCGTTCCATATCACTCACCGAATCGTCATTCCTGAATCGAGGGACGAGATATCTGGAATCTAGCTTTTGATTCCCAGGTGACTTTCAACGAATTGCACTCGCTCTGTTACCGACATAAATGGTACTTCAACCACCGCATAACCTAGTTCTTGATAAACGTTGACTAACGTATGATGAATCTCTAATGCTTCTTCAAAGGGATAAGGACGCACGTCATCTTGCACATAAATAGAGGCTTCTGGTCGACAGAACAAGACTTGGGAGTGATAGCCTTTGCTGGCTTCTCGGTAAATCTCATTAATCTCAAGGTTAGCCTGAGTTAGGTAACCACAAATGTCTGGGATCGCGCGATCGAGAAACGTAATCTGATGTTGATTAGCTTGTTCCTTCTGTTCACGCATCACAGTTAAACACAGGCGAGCAAATCCCGGTAAGTCTAGCCAAGGCAGGACCCCACCTTCAAGCTGGCTTTGCTGTTCAATTAACTGGCGAGAGGATTCAGAAAAGATAGGGTAACCTTCGTCACCTAAGGCATTAACTAAGGTCGTTTTTCCGGCTCCGGGACCGCCAGTGATAATGATTGGCTTCATGTGGGTTCTTATTGGTTTGCTGTTATTGAGACGATTTATTTTTATCGCGTAGGCGATGCCTTTTTTTCTCGGCACGCTTCATAGTTCAGTAATAAGCGGATTGGCACCCAGTCAGCGTGAAAATAGAGAGGACTATAACGATTAAATAAGGCATCCTAGTTTCCTATAGTTAAATAACGGAATAATAATTAGGACTATGAACGAGTTACAAGAGGGTTACAAGTTGAAGATAAAAAACGCAATCACTGGAAGTATCCAGTTTTCCCGCTATCTTCTCACGCGGATGACACACGATAGAGTGAACGTAAATGCGGGCTACTTGGCTTACATTACTTTACTCTCGATTGTACCGATGCTGACGGTTTTGCTCTCTACCTTGTCTTCGTTTTCAGTTTTTTCCGATGTCGGTCTGGTGATTCAAAACTTCATTATTACCAACTTTGTGCCTGCGTCAGGTGATGCGGTAAACGGTGCCTTGCTTGAGTTTGTCGCCAATACGGGCAAGATGACGGCGGTGGGCAGTGTGTTTTTGTTTATCGCAGCCTTGATGCTGATTTCCAATATAGATAAGAACCTGAACTACATTTGGCGTGTGACCGAAAAGCGACGTGCGGTGTTGTCTTTTTCTATGTATTGGATGGTATTAACGCTTGGACCTATTTTGGTAGGAGCGAGCATTGCAGTCACTTCTTATGTGACTTCCTTAAGTTTGTTGCAACATGACATTGTGTCTGACGCATTTAACACGGTCATTCGAAAGCTTCCTTTGATCATTTCCTTCTTGGCTTTCTTCGGTTTGTATCTGCTAGTGCCAAATAAAAAGGTACGCTTTTCTCATGCGGCTGTTGGTTCTCTCGTTGCGGCTCTGTTGTTCGAATTCAGCAAGAAAGGCTTTGCGGCTTACATTACTCAGTTTCCGTCTTACCAGTTGATTTACGGTGCGCTAGCGGCGATTCCGATTCTCTTTGTTTGGATTTATTTGTGTTGGCTTATCGTGTTAGTCGGGGCTGAAGTGACCGCTGCGCTTGGTGAGCACGAACAGTGGAGTGGTTCGCAAGAAGTGGTACACTCGTCAGATAAAGACAAAATCACAGAGCAAGGAAACAATAGTGATAGCACTGATCCAGAGAGTAAGTGACGCTGCCGTCCGTGTTGATGGCGAAGTCGTTGGCGAGATAGAGCAAGGTTTGTTGGTGCTGTTAGGCGTAGAAAAAGGTGACGACGAAGCCAAAGCGAAGCGTTTGATGGAACGAGTGACCACTTATCGTGTCTTTGAAGATGAAAACGGAAAAATGAACCTCAACGTAAAGCAAGTTGAAGGTAAAGTGTTGGTGGTTTCTCAATTTACACTACCAGCCGATACTAAGAAGGGAACTCGAGCGGGTTTCTCTCGTGGTGCCCACCCTGAAGATGCAGAGCGTCTTTACGATTTTTTTTCTGACCAATGTGAATCAGTATTGCCAACGGAACGTGGCCGATTCGCAGCCGACATGAAAGTGTCGTTGGTTAATGATGGTCCAGTGACATTCTGGCTACAGGTTTAAGCTTAAAGGAATAAGCATGTTTAAACTCATAACTCCAACCACCGAAAATCAACTGAATAAGTATTACCATTTTCGATGGCAGATGCTGCGTGAGCCTTGGCGTATGCCCGTTGGCTCAGAGCGTGATGAATACGATCCTATGAGTCATCATCGTGTGATTGTGGATGGTCGAGGTCGTCCAATGGCGATTGGTCGCCTATATATTACCTCCGATCTAGAAGGTCAAATCCGCTACATGGCGGTGAAGAAATCTCGCCAAAGTAAAGGCATGGGCTCACTTATCTTGGTTGCGTTAGAGTCGCTGGCCCGTCAAGAGGGGGCCAAGCGCTTGGTGTGTAATGCTCGTGAAGATGCGATCTCATTCTATGAAAAGAATGAATTTGAATGTCGCGGTGAGATTAGTGACCAACGTGGCCCCGTTCGTCATCAACAGATGGTTAAGCACCTTGACCCTATGGCTGACGTGCTTCGCAAACCAGAATGGTGTAATGAACTGCAGCAGCGTTGGGAGCATCAAATTCCAATCAGTGACAAAATGGGCATCAAGATCAACCAGTATACTGGCTATCAGTTTGAGTGTAGTGCTCAGTTGAACCCCAACCTCAATCCTCACAACACTATGTTTGCAGGTTCGGCCTTTACCTTAGCGACCTTAACGGGCTGGGGAATGACTTGGTTACTGATGAAAGAGCGAGGCCTTAGTGGTGATATTGTGCTGGCAGACAGTAATATTCGTTACCGTCACCCAGTCGAGCAAAATCCGGTTGCGGCGACATCTCTAGATGGAATAAGTGGTGATTTGGATCGTCTCGCTTCAGGCAGGAAGGCTCGTATTATTATTCACGTGACGATTCGCAGTGGCGATGTGGAAGCGGTGGAGTTTACGGGAACCTATATGCTGATTCCTGACTACAAGGAAATCCTATCGACTGATAACAAGGTGAGTGAATAACGTAGCTATTCCTTGATGAACGCTTGCTTGATTGTAGATTGGGTTATTGATTGAAGGCGCTACTCCTGCGGAGTCGCGCTTTTTTGTTGGCAGTCATTTATCTCTGAATATTCAGCTTGGTCGAGCTTTCCTGAGATTTGATGGCATTGGTCAGACAGAGTAATGGATAGCGTATGTCGCTCAGTTTTAAGCAAGTCGAGCTCTCCCTTTACCTCACCATTTAACGTTTGAACCCTTTGCGTACCTTTCTCGGCTGCGGATGCACCAATAATGTGCACTGGTTCAAGTGTGAAGCGTCCACGGTCAAAATTCGCATTGAATTCTGGGATTTCAAACACGTTATCAGTCGATGCCTCAGAAAGCGTATCGTTAAAGGTCATCACCCCTTGGCGAACGCTACCGGTGAGTTGGCCAGTGGTTGAGTAGCCAAGCATTAATGAATCACCATATAAACCCGCGGCTTGAAGTTCGAACTCCCCGTAGCCTGTTGCATCGAGTGGTAACTCCAATGGTTGTAACATTAATGATATCGGTAATCCATCAGCCGAGATATCGACACTCCACGGTTTGCTGATTTGATTGAAGTCTAAGGTGGCGTCCGCTTCAATATAACCATGTTTCAATGGCATAAACAGGCGTGTTAACGTCCACTTTCCTTGTTTACTATTCATCTCAATCACAGGCTGAGCACTGAGAATGTTTTGATAGCTGGCATCGTTGGCGCTTGCCAATAACTCTCCTTGCCACAAGCCTAGCTTTCTATCTTGCAACAGTTGAACTTGATGCCCTTCTACATGCAGCCCTGATATCTGCCAGTAAGGTTTTTCTGCGAGCTGGATGAGTTGGCTGCGTTCTATGTTAAGTCGGTTAATTTCGACGTTCTGGAGTTGTCTCAGCCATGGTATTAGGCGTGCGGCTGGTAGGTGATTATCTTGGCTTTCGGTAAGCCACTTGATGCCTTGCAGGTCGAGCTGTGCTAAATCAATGGCATCAGGCGTCACCTTGCCATTGAGCTGAACACTGCCTTGAAGAAACTGAGTATAGAAGTCTTCAATCAGAATTCGGTTGGGCTCTAGGTTGAGCTTAAGGCTTGGGTCGATGAATTGGTCATTGTCTAAGGTGACGCCTTCAGCTTGTAGAGAAAAAATGGCGTTCTGTTGTTGCCACAATTCAAAAGGCAACTGTATGTTTTCTAATGAGGCGTCAAAGGATGCGAGGTGCCCGTCTGCCCATTCTAGGTCACTACGCAAAATATCTAAGCTGTTGATGTGATTGATCTGGATACCTGTCATATCCCATTGTTTGTTCAATAGGCTTTGGGTCTGTTTTTGGTTGAGTCGTAAACCATCGATCGTCACGTTCACCAAAGACCAGTCACGTTGATATTGTTCTGCTTGACCGGAAACCTTAGCGCCACGCCAGTCAAATGAAGCGCCATAAAGAGTGCTGTCACTCGGCTTTAGTTCGAGGTCAATCAACAGGTTATCGAATGCTTCGTCTTGCCAATACAGTTGCGTGGTTGAGAGTTGGGTTTTGCCATAAGGTAATAATGAGTTGTGCCCGTCCCATATGGGATCGGAGATCTGAAGATCAATGCCTCGCGCATTAAAGTCTGGGGTCGAGAAATCTAGATTATTGATGGCCAACTGGTGAAGCTTGAGGTTTGGCTGCGTAAGTACTGATGTGAGGTTTTTTAAATCATCAACTTCTAACTGCAGACCGCTGATCAACACTGAATCCAAGACCAGTTTGGCTTGAACTATAGAGCTAGGGCTAAACCACATACTGACTTTGTCGATGTACAAAGGCGACTTTTTTTCAGGTCGATTTTGGGTAATACCCATCAAAGTGATGTGATAAGGCGCCTGATACTCAACATCTTCAATGAGTAGAGGTTGTTCAAGCGTATGTTTTATAAAAAAATTAGCAACATCAGCACGGTATTGAGTCTGCAGGCTTAATAACAACGCAGCGATAACCGCAACGGCGATAGCCAGCACAATACCGAATACCATGAATACCTTTTTCATTCCCTGAAAGCCTTAAATTTCAATAGTCTCAAACAGAGTGGAACAAAAAGGGATAAGCATCAACAAAAAAGCCCCTCAAAAGAGGGGCTTGCTACAAAATATCATTGTAAATGGGCGTTCGTTTTGGACTTAGCCCGAGCAGATAGGTGGGTTAGTCTAATTGTGGACCAGCCGCAACCAGTGACTGACCTTCAGCATTGTCTGTGTATTTATCAAAGTTGTTGATGAATCGTGTTGCTAGATCCTTCGCTTTGCTCTCCCACTGTAGCGGGTCAGTGTACGTATCACGTGGGTCAAGAATGGTCGAGTCTACATCGTGTAAGGCGAGTGGCACTTCTAGGTTAAACATAGGGATAACCTTAGTGTCTGCATTGTCGATTGAACCATCTAGGATAGCGTCGATGATGCCGCGAGTATCTTTGATAGAGATACGCTTACCACTGCCATTCCAACCTGTGTTCACTAGGTAAGCTTCTGCACCAGCCGCTTCCATGCGCTTCACAAGCACTTCAGCGTACTGAGTTGGGTGGAGCGTTAGGAATGCAGCGCCAAATGCCGCAGAGAACGTTGGCGTTGGCTCTGTAATACCGCGCTCTGTACCTGCGAGCTTCGCTGTAAACCCAGATAGGAAGTGGTATTTAGTCTGTTCAGGAGTCAGTTTCGATACTGGTGGTAGCACACCAAATGCATCCGCTGTCAGGAAGATAACTTTTTTAGCGTGACCTGCTTTTGATACTGGCTTAACAATGTTTTCGATATGGTGAATCGGGTAAGAAACACGAGTATTTTCTGTTTTTGAACCGTCATCAAAATCGATAGAACCATCACCACGGACCGTTACGTTTTCTAGTAGGGCATCACGACGGATTGCGTTGTAGATTTCAGGTTCCGCTTCTTTCGATAGGCGAATCGTCTTCGCGTAACAACCGCCTTCAAAGTTGAAGATACCGTCGTCATCCCAACCATGCTCATCATCACCGATCAGCTCACGCTTAGGATCCGTCGATAGTGTTGTTTTCCCCGTACCTGATAGGCCGAAGAATACGGCTACATCGCCTTTCTCGCCTACGTTTGCACTACAGTGCATTGAAGCAATGCCTTGCAGAGGAAGTAGGTAGTTCATCATTGCGAACATGCCTTTTTTCATCTCACCGCCGTACCAAGTACCACCAATGATTTGAACGCGCTCTGTCAGGTTGAACGCAACGAAGTTTTCAGAGTTTAGGCCCTGCTTCTCCCAGTTCGGGTTGGTTGTTTTAGCACCGTTCATTACCACAAAATCAGGTTCGAACGTTGCAAGCTCTTCGTCAGTTGGACGAATGAACATGTTCTTAACGAAGTGCGCTTGCCACGCTACTTCAGTGATAATACGAACACTTAAGCGCGTATCTGGGTTCGCACCACAGTAACCATCAATCACAAACAGGCGCTTGCCAGATAGCTGAGTTGTCACAAGCTCTTTCAGCTCATTCCATAATTCAGGTGTAATCGGTTTGTTGTCATTTTTGCCTTGATCTGACCACCACATGGTATCGCGGGTCGTGTCATCTTTAACAATGTATTTATCTTTTGGTGAGCGGCCAGTAAAGATACCAGTGTCAACCGCAACAGAGCCAAGTTCCGTTACTACGCCTTTTTCGTAGCCCTCTAAACCTGGCAGTGTTTCTTCAACGAATAGCTGCTCGTAGCTAGGGTTACGAAGAACTTCAGTAACGCCTGTCAGTCCGTGCTTAGTTAGATCAATTTGTGCAGCCTTTGTATGTTCCATAACGGTCATAGGTGCTCCTTGTAGGATATTTTGTAGGGATTTTGTATTAATTTTTATGGTTATCTGCTCACCATGCTAGCAACGAGACTCGGGGGAAACAGGGATACAGCTCAAAAAGTATCCATATTAACATTGAGGTTTTAAGTGTCTCGTCACATATTGGCCCAACTAGTCTATCCTGTACGCAAACCTTTGCGCTAGGGGAAGGAACATTATTAATTGATGAAAATTAAGCGGTGATTTTATTACGAGATGTAACGGGTTTTGCGCTATTTTGATCACAAAAAAGGCCAGCTTGCAGCTGGCCTTTTTGGGTAAATTACGTGTTTTGGGTACGTTATAAATTAATGAACGGTATTGCTGCCTTTATCGGCTGCTTCAGCGTACAGTGCATCAACGTCGTTCTTGTCGAATGAATAATTTGTGCCACAGTAATCACAATGCAGAGCAACACTGCCTTCGGTACTTAGGATGTCGTACATCTCTTCTTGAGCAACCGTAATGATAGCCGCCGCGCTCCGCTCACGTGAACAACCACAGTAGAACTCAACTGGTTGTGGGGTGAACAGTTGGACTTTCTCTTGGTTGTACAAACGGTAAAGCAGTTCGTTCGCTTCTAGGGAGAACAGTTCTTCGTTTTTAACTGTGTCAGTTAGTTGCTCTAGGTGTTCGAAGTCGTCTGGCGTACCTGTGCCGTCTGGCATAACCTGCAATAGCATACCAGCAGCGTGTGCTTTACCTTCATGCTCGCCAGTGCGTAACCATAGACGAGTCTTAAGCTGTTCAGAGTTAGCGAAGTAACCTTCAAGCACTTCAGCAAGCGTGTCGCCTTCAAGGCCAACGATACCTTGGTAACGCTCACCTTGCTTAGGGTCGATAGTGATCACTAGATGGCCTTTACCCATAAGGTCGTGTAGGCCTGCGTTGTCAGCAATATCCCCTTCAAAGCGAGCAACACCGCGGATCTTCTGGTTGTTATCACCATTGATCACAGCGAGAGATACTGGGCCATCACCTTGAAGCTGCATAGTGATAGAACCTTCAAACTTTAAGGTCGCCGTTAGTAGCGTCGTTGAGACCAATAGCTCACCCAGCAGTTTCTGTACTGGCGCTGGGTATTCCTTGCTAGAAATAATCTGTTGGTACGCTTCATCCATTTGTACCAATTCACCACGTACTGATAGGTCTTCAAATAGGTAGCGATTTAAAACATTACTTGTAGACATTGGGTCTGCCATTTGGCTATTCCTTCTAGCTTATTGAGTCTTGAACTTGATGATGTCACGACGTTGCTTCTTATCCGGACGACGATCTGGAGCTGGGTTATGAGCATTCAGCTTGCGTTGTTTCGCAAACTCTTCTCTTTTTGCCAAGCTCTCGGTGGTTTCTTCATAGAGTGTTTGAGCGATCGGAGCCCCGCCACGATGCGCCGAAATTTTCTCGATAGTCACCGTTTTTTCTTCATTCCCTTGACGCAGTGTAATCACCGCCCCAAGTTCGACAATTTTACTTGGTTTGCTGCGTTGACCATTATAGTGGACTTTGCCACCATCGACCATGTTGCGAGCAATAGAGCGGGTTTTGTAAAAACGAGCTGCCCACAACCATTTATCGAGTCTGACAGCTTCATCAACAGTTTTCATATAGGGTTGTGCCTTTTCAGTGAAAAATGAATGTGGTTTAACTGTAATTAACAGAGCGCAACATGTTCTTGATGATGCTTATCACATTAAGTAGAAGCTTAAAGTGGAGGCGGTTGGCATTTTTTTCAAGTCATATTACAAAATAGCCATCTAATGCCGATTTATGAATTGGCTATGATATAATTCATGATCTTATGCTTAAATGCGCTTGGTATCGAACGAATGAATGAAAAAGTTGGAAGCTTAATGATTTTCAGCGTTTGTCGTCTTGAAAAGGGGCAAGGGAAGTGAACTTTTTAGAGCTCAAAAATCGCATAGGACACTCACCTGTGTTGAGCCGCTTATTAGAGAATAAATTTGTATTTCAGCAGAAACTAAGCCTAGCGACTTGTTGTTTGTTAATTGCAGCTTCAGCATGGATTTTAGGACAGCTTGCATGGTTTCTTGTACCTGCTGAGCAAACGGTTGTGCCTTGGAAAGCGTCTGTTTCATCTTCTTCTTCAGCACTTCAACCGACCCTTGATATCTCTTCTTTGCAACAGAGTAACCTTTTTGGCGCCTATAACCCAACCACGCCCGCTGTGGTTGAACAGCAAGTTATCCAAGATGCGCCAAAGACACGGTTGAACCTGATTTTAGTGGGTGCAGTCGCCAGTTCTAACCCCAAATTAAGCTTAGCTGTGATTGCTAATCGTGGCACACAAGCAACCTACGGAATTAACGAAGTAATAGAAGGCACTCGAGCTAAGCTCAAAGCGGTATTAGTGGATCGTGTCATTATTGATAACTCAGGGCGAGATGAAACCCTGATGCTTGAAGGTATTGAATACAAACGTTTAGCCGTATCTGAACCTGCGCCACCTCGCGCTTCTTCTTCGGTTCGTGGCAATAACCCAGCTTCTGCAGAAGAGAAGTTGGATGAAATAAAAGCGAAGATAATGGAGGATCCACAACAAATTTTCCAATATGTTCGTTTATCTCAGGTTAAGCGTGACGATCAAGTGATCGGTTATCGTGTGAGCCCTGGCAAAGATTCAGAACTTTTTAACTCTGTTGGGCTCCAAAACGGGGATATTGCTACTCAGTTAAATGGACAAGATCTGACTGACCCTGCCGCTATGGGCAACATATTCCGATCAATCTCAGAGCTAACTGAGCTAAATCTCGTCGTTGAGCGAGATGGTCAACAACATGAAGTATTTATTGAATTTTAGAACTTTGCGTCTAACCAAGGACGAAAGTGTAGGAGAAGTACGTGAAGCATTGGTTTAAGAAAAGTGCGTGGTTATTGGCAGGAAGCTTAATCTGCACCCCCGCAGCCATCGCTAGTGATTTTAGTGCCAGTTTTAAGGGCACTGACATTCAAGAGTTTATTAATATTGTTGGCCGTAATCTAGAGAAGACGATCATCGTTGACCCATCGGTGCGCGGTAAAATCGATGTCCGTAGCTATGATGTACTCAACGAAGAACAATATTACAGCTTCTTCTTAAACGTCTTAGAAGTGTACGGCTACGCGGTCGTTGAAATGGACTCGGGTGTTCTCAAGGTAATCAAAGCTAAAGACTCAAAAACATCGGCAATCCCCGTTGTCGGTGAGCGTGATTCGATTAAAGGTGACAGCGTGGTTACACGTGTTGTGACCGTTCGCAATGTCTCGGTTCGCGAACTTTCTCCTTTGCTTCGTCAACTGAATGACAATGCTGGCGCGGGTAACGTCGTGCATTACGATCCCGCTAATATTATTTTGATTACTGGCCGTGCGGCGGTGGTCAATCGCTTAGCGGAAATCATCAAGCGTGTTGACCAAGCTGGTGATAAAGAGGTTGAGGTGGTTGAGTTAAAAAATGCGTCTGCGGCCGAAATGGTACGTATCGTGGATGCACTGAGCAAAACCAACGATGCTAAAAATACGCCAGCATTTCTGCAACCAAAATTAGTCGCTGATGAGCGTACCAATGCGATTCTTATCTCTGGTGACCCTAAAGTTCGTAGCCGTTTAAGAAAGCTTATCGAGCAACTTGATGTCGAAATGGCGACCAAGGGCAACAACCAAGTTATCTATCTTAAGTACGCAAAAGCTGAAGATCTTGTCGATGTGTTAAAGGGCGTGTCGGACAACCTACAGTCAGAGAAGCAATCATCGACTAAAGGCAGCTCGTCTCAACGCAACCAAGTGATGATCTCAGCGCACAGTGATACCAACTCTCTTGTTATTACCGCTCAGCCGGACATTATGAACGCATTGCAAGACGTGATCGCGCAACTGGATATTCGTCGTGCTCAAGTATTGATTGAAGCCTTGATTGTTGAAATGGCAGAAGGCGATGGCGTTAACCTTGGCGTGCAATGGGGTAACCTAGAAACGGGTGCCATGATTCAGTACAGCAATACTGGTGCATCGATTGGTGGTGTCATGGTGGGTTTAGAAGAAGCTAAAGATACTGAAACGACCACTGCGGTTTATGATGAGAACGGTAAGTTCGTACGAAACGAAACGACTACTGAACAAGGTGACTACTCAAGTTTGGCTTCTGCTCTTTCTGGTGTTAACGGTGCGGCTATGAGTGTGGTAATGGGTGATTGGACTGCATTGATCAGTGCGGTAGCCACCGATTCCAATTCAAACATCCTATCTTCTCCAAGCATCACAGTAATGGATAACGGCGAAGCGTCGTTCATTGTGGGTGAAGAGGTTCCGGTTTTAACCGGTTCGACGGCGGGTTCAAGTAACGACAACCCATTCCAGACCGTTGAGCGTAAAGAAGTGGGTATCAAGCTGAAAGTCGTGCCGCAAATCAATGAAGGTGACTCGGTTCAGCTGCAAATCGAACAAGAAGTATCGAACGTATTGGGCGCAAACGGCGCGGTTGATGTGCGCTTTGCTAAGCGTCAGCTGAATACATCGGTGATTGTTCAAGATGGTCAAATGCTGGTGTTGGGTGGTTTGATTGATGAGCGAGCATTGGAGAGTGAGTCTAAAGTCCCGTTCTTGGGTGATATTCCAGTACTTGGACATTTGTTCAAATCAACCAGTACTCAGGTTGAGAAAAAGAATCTAATGGTCTTCATTAAACCAACCATCATTCGTGATGGCATGACAGCAGATGGTATCACTCAGCGTAAATACAACTTCATCCGTGCTGAGCAGCTGTATAAGTCTGAGCAAGGTTTGAAACTGATGGATGACGACAATATCCCAGTATTACCTAAGTTTGGCGAAAGCATGAATCACCCAGCTGAAATCCAAGCGTTCATCGATCAAATGGAACAAGAATAATGGCTGAATTGGTAGGGGCGGCACGCACTTATCAGCGCTTGCCGTTTAGCTTTGCAAATCGCTATAAGATGGTGTTGGAATATCAGCATCCAGAGCGTGCGCCGATACTTTATTATGTTGAACCACTGAAATCAGCGGCGATCATAGAAGTCAGCCGTGTTGTGAAAAGTGGTTTCACACCACAAGCGATTACTGCAGATGAATTTGATAAAAAACTGACCGATGCTTATCAGCGTGACTCATCAGAAGCGCGTCAACTGATGGAAGACATTGGTGCTGACAACGACGATTTCTTCTCTCTGGCAGAAGAGCTTCCTCAAGATGAAGATTTACTCGAATCGGAGGATGACGCGCCTATCATCAAATTAATCAATGCGATGTTGGGTGAAGCGATCAAAGAAGGTGCTTCGGATATTCATATCGAAACCTTTGAAAAGTCACTCTGTATCCGTTTCCGAGTTGATGGTGTGCTACGTGATGTTCTCGCGCCGAGTCGTAAACTGGCTCCGTTGTTGGTTTCACGTGTAAAGGTGATGGCTAAGCTGGATATTGCGGAAAAACGCGTGCCACAAGATGGTCGTATTTCTCTGCGTATCGGTGGTCGAGCGGTCGATGTTCGTGTATCTACCATGCCTTCTTCTCACGGTGAACGCGTGGTAATGCGCTTGTTGGATAAGAACGCGACTCGTCTAGACTTACATAGCTTAGGCATGACGGCAGAGAACCACGAGAACTTCCGTAAGCTGATTCAACGTCCGCACGGCATTATCTTGGTGACGGGGCCTACGGGGTCTGGTAAATCAACGACCTTGTACGCTGGCCTGCAAGAGCTCAACAGTAACGAGCGCAATATCTTAACGGTTGAAGACCCAATCGAATTTGATATCGATGGCATTGGCCAGACTCAAGTAAACCCTAAGGTTGATATGACCTTTGCCCGTGGTTTACGTGCCATTCTTCGTCAGGATCCCGATGTCGTCATGATTGGTGAGATCCGAGATCTGGAAACGGCAGAAATCGCGGTACAAGCCTCTTTGACAGGTCACTTAGTGATGTCGACCTTGCACACCAATACCGCCATTGGTGCGATTACCCGTCTGCGCGATATGGGGATTGAACCCTTCCTAATCTCTTCTTCACTACTTGGTGTTCTGGCTCAGCGTTTAGTTCGCACCTTGTGTCACCACTGTAAAGAACCTTATGAAGCCGATAAAGAACAGAAGAAACTGTTTGGATTGAAGAAAAAAGAAAGCCTGACCCTTTATCATGCGAAAGGTTGTGAAGAGTGTGGTCACAAGGGCTACCGAGGCCGTACCGGTATCCATGAACTATTGATGATTGATGAATCGGTGCAAGAGTTGATTCACAGCGAAGCGGGCGAGCAAGCGATTGAGAAAGCAATTCGTGGCACAACACCAAGTATTCGAGAGGATGGCTTGAGCAAAGTTCTGAAAGGGGTAACTTCCCTAGAAGAAGTGATGCGCGTGACCAAGGAAGTTTAGTATGGCGGCATTTGAATACAAAGCGCTGGATGCCAAAGGCAAGAGCAAAAAGGGTTCTATCGAAGCTGATAATGCTCGTCAGGCTCGTCAGCGCTTAAAAGAGCAAGGCTTGATGCCGGTTGAGATGGCCGAAGCTAAAGCAAAAGCGGCGAAAGGCACACAACCTTCGACCAGTTTTAAGCGTGGTATCAGTACACCTGATCTTGCTTTAATTACTCGCCAAATATCAACGCTCGTTCAATCGGGTATGCCACTCGAAGAATGCTTAAAAGCGGTTGCCGAGCAATCGGAAAAGCCACGTATTCGAACTATGCTGTTGGCCGTTCGCTCTAAGGTGACGGAAGGCTACTCACTCGCTAACAGCCTGTCTGATTATCCCCATATTTTTGATGAACTATTCCGGGCCATGGTTGCGGCTGGTGAGAAATCGGGGCATTTAGATGCAGTATTGGAGCGATTAGCCGATTACGCTGAGAATCGCCAAAAGATGCGCTCTAAGCTGCTGCAAGCGATGATCTACCCAGTGGTGCTGGTGGTATTTGCAGTGACGATTGTTTCCTTCTTGCTTGCGACCGTAGTACCAAAGATCGTTGAGCCGATTATCCAAATGGGCCAAGAGCTGCCTCAATCGACACAATTTTTATTAGCATCGAGTGAATTTATTCAGAATTGGGGAATCCAATTGCTGTTGTTGACCATTGGTGTGATTGTTCTGGTTAAGACCGCGCTGAAAAAGCCAGCCGCTCGCATGAGTTGGGATCGCAAATTATTGAGCATTCCTCTGATCGGCAAAATAGCCAAAGGGATCAATACCTCTCGCTTTGCACGCACACTCTCTATCTGTACTTCGAGTGCGATTCCAATCCTTGAAGGAATGAAAGTCGCGGTTGACGTGATGTCGAATCACCATGTTAAACAACAAGTATTACAGGCATCGGATAGTGTCAGAGAAGGGGCTAGCCTACGTAAAGCGCTCGACCAAACTAAGCTTTTCCCTCCAATGATGCTGCATATGATCGCCAGTGGTGAGCAGAGTGGCCAATTGGAACAGATGTTGACCAGAGCAGCAGACACCCAAGATCAAAACTTTGAGTCGACAGTCAATATCGCCTTAGGTATTTTTACCCCGGCTCTTATCGCGTTGATGGCAGGCTTAGTGCTATTCATTGTGATGGCGACTCTGATGCCGATGCTTGAAATGAATAATTTAATGAGCGGTTAACAACAATCGACTCATAGAACAGAACGTTCGTTTTTGGATTATCGAGATGAAGGCGATCACTCCCTTCAACTCGCTGTCTTTAATTTGGAGAAAATAATGAAAACTAAAATGAAGAAACAGTCAGGCTTTACCTTATTAGAAGTGATGGTTGTTGTGGTTATCCTTGGTATTTTAGCGAGCTTTGTTGTCCCTAACTTACTGGGTAACAAAGAGAAGGCTGACCAACAGAAAGCCATCACGGACATTGTAGCGCTAGAGAACGCGCTGGATATGTACAAACTGGATAACAGCGTTTACCCAACAACGGATCAAGGCCTTGATGCACTGGTTTCTAAGCCAACAAGTAGCCCTGAGCCTCGTAATTACCGCGATGGTGGTTACATCAAACGTCTGCCGAACGACCCATGGGGTAACGAGTACCAATACCTAAGCCCAGGTGATAACGGCACTATCGATATCTTTACTCTAGGTGTTGATGGCCAAGAAGGTGGTGAAGGTATTGCTGCCGATGTTGGTAACTGGAACATACAAGATTTTCAATAAGCTTCGGCTTATTGTTGGTTGATAAGTTCCTGTTGGTTGATAAGTTCCTGTTGGTTGATAAGTTCCTGTTGGTAAATAAGTTATTGGGCTTGATGCCGGTATTTGATGGTAGGACGCAAACAGATGGAGTCTAAAGGTGAAAACTAAGCAAACACAGCCAGGTTTCACCTTAATTGAGATTCTTTTGGTGTTGGTATTATTATCATTAACGGCGGTTGCGGTGATCGCGACCATTCCTACCAATAGTAAAGATGTCGCTAAACAATACGCTCAAAGCTTTTATCAGCGAGTTCTATTACTCAATGAAGAGGCTATCTTGAGTGGATTGGACTTTGGCGTTCGTGTTGATGAAAAGAAATCGACCTATGTACTGATGGCGCTTAAGTCAGAAGGGTGGCAGGAGGTCGAATTCGAAAAGATCCCCTCTTCAACGGAATTACCTGAAGAACTTGCTTTGTCACTGACCTTAGGGGGTGGCGTGTGGGAAGACGATGATCGGTTGTTTAATCCAGGAAGCTTATTTGATGAAGATATGTTTGCTGATCTTGAAGAGGAAAAGAAACCGAAACCACCACAGGTTTATATCTTGTCGAGTGCTGAAGTAACCCCCTTTGTTCTATCATTTTATCCCAATACGGGTGACACCATACAAGATGGCTGGCGCATTCGAGTGTTAGACAATGGTGTCATTCGCTTGCTTGAACCAGGAGAAGAAGATGAAGAAGAGGAATAACCGTTCTTCTTATCGTTCTCGTGGTATGCCTCTTGGTTCTCGAGGAATGACTCTGCTTGAAGTATTAGTTGCGCTCGCTATCTTTGCGACTGCGGCGATCAGTGTTATTCGTGCTGTCACTCAGCACATCAATACCCTCAGTTACCTAGAAGAAAAAACCTTCGCTGCTATGGTCGTTGATAATCAAATGGCCTTGGTGATGCTGCACCCTGAC
The DNA here is from genome assembly GCF_024347655.1 of Vibrio toranzoniae. Classification (NCBI taxonomy): domain Bacteria; kingdom Pseudomonadati; phylum Pseudomonadota; class Gammaproteobacteria; order Vibrionales; family Vibrionaceae; genus Vibrio; species Vibrio toranzoniae. Next base: position 111,771 of record NZ_AP025514.1, read on the forward strand.
AAGCTAAAAAAAGTGCAGGGTACACAAGAGTTAGCCGGAAGAGAGTGGTTCTGGAAGGTGACGCCAATCGATACCAGCGATGATTTATTAAAGGCGTTTGATGTGAGTGTAGCAACCAGCAAGCAAGCTTCTCCAGTGGTCACGGTGCGCAGCTATGTGGTCAACTAAAAGCGTGTCGTTAGTTAAGAGCAAGTCGCTAAGTAAGAGCATGCCCGCCAATAAGCGTGTACCTCGTAAACAAGGTCTATCTTCAAAAGGGAGAGGCTTTACCTTAATTGAAGTGTTGGTCTCGATCGCTATCTTTGCCACGTTGAGCATGGCGGCTTATCAGGTCGTGAATCAGGTGCAGCGGAGCAACGAACTCTCAATCGAACGCAGTGCTCGTTTGAATCAACTGCAACGTAGCTTAGTCATTTTAGATAATGATTTTCGTCAGATGGCGGTGCGAAAATTTCGTACTAATGGTGAAGAAGCATCATCTAAGCTGATATTAATGAAAGAGTATTTATTGGACTCCGACGGTGTTGGCATCATATTTACTCGCTTGGGGTGGCACAACCCACAACAGCAGTTTCCTCGTGGAGAAGTCACGAAGGTTGGCTACCGCATCAAAGAAGAAACACTTGAGCGTGTCTGGTGGCGTTATCCCGATACCCCTGCAGGCCAAGAGGGTGTGATTACTCCGCTGCTTGATGATGTCGAAGGCTTTGAAATCGAGTTTTATGATGGGAGTCGCTGGGGTAAAGAGTGGCAAACCGATAAATCATTGCCGAAAGCGGTGAGACTCAAGCTGACGTTGAAAGACTACGATGAGATAGAGCGAGTTTATCTCACGCCAAGTGGCACTTTAGATCAGGTCAATGACGCGAGTGACTCTTCAAATAGTGAGGGGAACAATGGCTAATCGCACCCATGATCTTGCTAAGATACATTCTGCAATGGGACGAAAACAAAATGGTGTCGCACTGATCATCATTCTGATGCTTTTGGCTATCATGGCCACCATTGCGGGCAGCATGTCGGAGCGTTTGTTTACACAATTCAAACGTGTTGGTAATCAGTTAAATTACCAACAGGCCTATTGGTATAGCATTGGTGTGGAAGCACTAGTACAAGACGGGATTAGTCAAAGCTATAAAGACAGTGATACCGTGAATCTAAGTCAGCCATGGGCACTGGAAGAACAGGTATACCCATTGGATTATGGACAAGTATCGGGTCGCATTGTCGATGCCCAAGCGTGTTTTAATCTCAATGCTTTGGCTGGGGTAACGGCGACTTCAAGCAACCAAACACCCTACTTAGTGACGGTTTGGCAAACCTTGTTGGAAAACCAAGATATTGAACCTTATCAGGCTGAGGTGATCGCAAACTCAAGTTGGGAGTTTGTCGATGCAGATACCAGAACCACTTCTACGGTAGGCGTAGAGGACAGTACTTATGAGGCGATGAAGCCCTCTTATTTGGCGGCTAATGGCTTAATGGCTGATGAATCCGAGTTACGAGCGGTTTATCAGGTTACGGGTGAGGTGATGAATAAGATTCGCCCATTTGTTTGCGCTCTGCCAACCGATGATTTCCGCTTGAATGTAAACACACTCACGGAAAAGCAAGCGCCTTTATTGGAAGCGATGTTTGCTCCTGGCTTAAGCGCATCGGATGCAAAACAACTGCTAGACAAGCGACCATTTGATGGCTGGAATACGGTGGATGCTTTTATGGCTGAGCCTGCCATTGTTGGTGTGAGTGCAGAAGTCAGCAAGAAAGCGAAAGGGTATTTAACTGTAGATAGCGCCTATTTTGAGCTAGATGCAGAGGTATTAGTTGAGCAGTCACGTGTACGTATACGAACGCTTTTCTATAGTAGTAATCGAGAAACAGTGACGGTAGTACGCCGTCGTTTTGGAGGAATCAGTGAGCGAGTTTCTGACCGTTCGACTGAGTAGCGAACCACAAAGCCCTGTGCAGTGGTTAGTTTGGTCGACAAGCCAACAAGAAGTGATAGCAAGCGGTGAACTGTCTAGCTGGGAGCAGCTTGATGAGTTAACGCCTTACGCTGAAAAGCGCAGCTGTATCGCTTTATTACCGGGAAGCGAATGCTTGATAAAGCGCGTTGAAATCCCGAAAGGTGCTGCTCGCCAGTTCGATTCTATGCTGCCGTTTTTGTTAGAAGACGAAGTGGCGCAAGATATCGAAGATTTACATCTCACCATTCTACATAAAGACACCACCCATGCCACAGTATGCGGTGTCGAACGCAAATGGTTGAAACAAGCTTTAGATAAGTTTCGCGAAGCCGGTATTGTCTTTCGTAAAGTGCTGCCGGATGCGTTAGCTGTACCTTTGGAAGAGCAGGGCATCAGTGCGTTGCAGATTGATCAATATTGGCTTTTACGCCAAGGTAACTATCAAGCGGTATCGATCAGCGAAGCATGGCTCCCGATGTTCTTGCAGAGTGACTGGGTTGTCGTTGATGACGAAGAGCAGCCCGCGACTATCTTCAGTTACACCGCGATGCCGAGCGACGACATTCAGCAACAAAGTGGTGTGAAGTGGCAAGCGAAGCCTGCGGAATTGGTGATGTCTTTATTGAGCCAACAAGCGATCATGAGCAGTGTGAATTTACTGACTGGGACCTTTAAAACCAAATCTTCCTTCAGTAAATATTGGCGCGTATGGCAAAAAGTAGCGATTGCCGCTTGTTTGCTGGTGGCCGTGATTGTGACTCAGCAGGTGCTGAAGGTTCAGCAATATGAAGCGCAAGCTCAAGCTTACCGAATGGAGAGTGAACGCATTTTTAGAGCCGTGCTCCCAGGAAAACAACGCATTCCGACAGTAAGCTACCTTAAGCGTCAGATGAGCGACGAAGCTAAGAAATATGGTGGCTCCGGTGCTAACGATTCCATGTTAGGGTGGTTAGCCTTATTGCCAGAAACGTTAGGTCAAGTGAAGTCAATCGAAGTTGAAAGCATTCGCTACGATGGTAACCGTTCTGAAATTCGACTACAGGCTAAAAGTTCGAACTTTCAACATTTTGAGACCGCTAGAATGAAGCTCGACGAGAAGTTTGCTGTGGAACAAGGGCCATTAAACCGTAATGGCGATGCCGTATTTGGCAGCTTTACTCTTAAACCACGTCAGTAACCGCGCAAGGAGATCAGTGATGAGAAATATGATTGAACCACTCCAAGCGTGGTGGACCTCAATAAGTCAAAGAGAACAGCGCCTGGTCATTGGCTGTTCAATTTTATTGGTGGTGGGTGCCGTTTATTGGGGATTAATACAGCCACTTAGTCAGCGAGCTGAACTGGCGCAAAGTCGTATTCAAAGTGAGAAACAACTCTTAGCTTGGGTAACCAATAAAGCCAATGAAGTTGTTGAGTTGCGAGGCAGCGCAGGCATTAGTGCTAGTCAGCCTTTGAACCAATCTGTACCCGCTTCTATGCGTCGTTTTAAGATTGAGTTGATTCGAGTGCAACCGCGTGGCGAGATGCTGCAAGTGTGGGTAAAGCCAGTGCCTTTTAATAAGTTCGTTGACTGGCTGACATACCTGAAAGAAAAGCAGGGCGTGGAGGTTGAGTTTATGGATATTGATCGCTCTGATAACCCTGGGGTTATAGACGTCAACCGACTACAGTTTAAACGAGGTTAATGTGAAACGCGGTTTATCTCTTAAATATGGCCTGCTATTCAGTGGCACCTTTATTGTCTTTTTCTCTGTCAGCCTGTTGCTGCACTTACCGGCATCTTTTGCTCTTAAGCATGCACCTGCTGTACGCGGTCTGAGTATCGAAGGTGTTGAAGGTACAGTTTGGCAGGGTCGCGCCAACAATATTGTGTGGCAGCGAGTCAATTACGGAGCAGTGCAGTGGGATTTCCAGTTCTCTAAATTATTCCAAGCTAAAGCAGAGCTCGCCGTGCGTTTTGGCCGTAACAGCGACATGAACTTGTCAGGTAAAGGGCATATTGGGTACAGCATGAGTGGTGCATATGCGGAAAACTTAGTGGCTTCAATGCCTGCTATGAACGTGATGAAATATGCCCCAACCATCCCAGTGCCTGTTTCGATTGGTGGACAAGTTGAATTGACGATCAAGCACGCGGCTCATGCCCTGCCTTGGTGTCAATCGGGCGAAGGTACAGTGGCATGGTCTGGTGCGGCAGTGGATTCCCCTGTTGGTTCGTTAGACCTAGGCCCTGTGATTGCGGATATTAGCTGTCAAGATAACGCCATTTCAGCCAAGGGAATACAAAGTAGCCCACAAGTGGGCAGCGAGTTTTCTGCGAGCGTAACGCCGAATCAAAGCTACACCTCATCGGCATGGTTTAAACCGGGTGCTGAGTTTCCGCCTGCGATGCAGAGCCAGCTTAAGTGGTTAGGCAACCCTGATAACCAAGGGAAATACCAATTTACCTACCAAGGTCGTTTTTAGCCCGGTATCTACTTCTGAGCTAGCATCCGTTGGTTATCAAACAGCGAGATATAAAAAATGGGCACCTCACTGAGGTGCCCATTTTATTTGAATATCAGATTGTCATGGCACTACGCGATTTAGTCTTTACCTTGTAAGATCTCGGGCCATGGTAAGTCTGCATCACCAAGCACGATGAAATTCGGGTTCTCAAGCGTCTCTCTTTCATTGTAAGAAAGCGGCTCTAACTGTGTACTCAAAATACGACCGCCAGCCTCTTCAACAATACACTGTGTCCCTGCGGTATCCCACTCGCCCGTTGGTCCAAGTCTGAGATAACAGTCCACCGCCCCCTCAGCTACTAAGCAGGCTTTAAGCGCGGCTGAACCTAGCGGAACCAAATCATAATTCCAAGCTGAGTTCATACGGCTAGTGATGCGATTGATGTCTTGGCGGCGACTGATTGCCATTGCGATGGATTGGTTTGGCAGTTCATGACGATGCGTTTTGATTTTAACGCTGTCGTTAAGGTCTGGGATCTTCCAAGCCCCTTTGCCACTGTAAGCGTAATAACTCACACCGGAAACAGGCGCATACACCACCCCCATTACGGGTTTATTATGCTCAATTAGGGCGATAATTGTCGCGAAGTCGCCACTTCTTGCGATGAACTCCTGAGTTCCATCTAGAGGATCAACCAACCAGTAGCGATCCCATTGAGAACGTTGCTCTAGGCTGATGTCTGCAGCTTCTTCAGATAACACGGGAATATCAGGGGTGAGTTCACTGAGTTTTTTCGAGATCAGTTTATGCGCTGCAAGGTCGGCACTGGTGACCGGTGTGTCATCGCTTTTGGTGAACTCTTCGTAATCTTTCTTCTCGTATATCTCTAAGATGAGCTGTCCAGCAGAACGAGCAATCTCAATGACAGAGGGAAGGAGGTGAGAAAAATCTTTTGTTATTGGCATAAATGTTCTCTTACTCTTCGATCGAGCTTGTTTGGTCTTCGAGTGCGATCGTTTGTTCTAATTGTTATTTAAGACTCGAAGGGCTAATAGTAGGGCAGTAATAGATCGAGCCTCGCAGAAGTCGAGGTGTGTTAGCAGCTCTTCGGCTTGCGAGAGCGGCCATCGCACGACATCTAGTGGCTCTGGTTCATCCCCTTCGAGTTTCTCTGGGTATAGTTCTTCTGCAATGAATAGTGTCATTTTGCTAGAGAAATAAGAGGGCGCGAGGATAACCTCTTTGAGTGGAGTGAGTCTGTTGGCACCATAGCCGATCTCTTCTTTTAGCTCTCGAACGGCGGCTTCAGCAGGTTGTTCACCAGCATCAATGAGTCCTTTCGGGAAGCCAAGTTCATAGCGTTCGGTCCCTGCTGCGTATTCACGCACTAACAGAATATCGCCGTGTTCAGTAATTGGAACCATCATTACGGCATTGCGGCCACTGGGCTTCATGCGTTCGTACGTGCGCTCTTCACCGTTTGAAAAGCGTAAATCGAGCGACTCTATAGAGAACAGTTTTGACTGAGCGACAGTTTGCTGAGCCAATATTTCCGGCTTGGTCCTTTTTGTCATGCGCCCACTCCTTAACTCATTGGATTTTTCGTAGAAAGTCATTCTAATATAGGGGAAATGACGCTGAGTTCCTAGAGGCGAGTTTTCATATCCTAGAATTATTGAACAGGAACCGATTGCGATCACTGCTATTGTTTAAATCAAAGTGGAATCGGGCTTCTACGGCTCAGTGAGTTGATTGAAAAGTGGCATTTTGAATGGCAACAGACAGACGTTCTCTACCTTTAAAAAACAAAAAAAGGTTGATGCTGGTGCATCAACCTTTTTATTCGTTACTAACGCTGAATCAGTGATTAGTAGTAAGAGTGCTCACCACGATCGTGTTCTGTTGCGTCACGAACCGCCGTTAGTTCACCTTCAAATTGTTGAAGAAGTTCTTTCTCGATGCCTTCTTTTAGGGTGACATCAACCATAGAACAACCGTTACAACCGCCACCGAATGCAACGATAGCCGCACCATCTTCAGTGATTTCTACCAAGCTAACGTGGCCACCGTGACCAGCCAGTTGCGGGTTAACCTGTGTTTGAATTGCGTATTCAACACGTTCAGTAAGAGACGCATCATCTGATACTTTACGCATTTTCGCGTTTGGCGCTTTAAGCGTTAGTTGAGAGCCCATTTTGTCTGTTACGAAGTCAATCTCAGCTTCGTCTAGGAATGGTAGGCTTAGCTCATCTACGTACGCAGAGAAAGCGTCGAAAGACAGTTTAGTGTCAGACGCTTCGATAGCATCTGTTGGGCAGTAAGAAACACCACACTCAGCGTTTTGTGTGCCTGGATTTACCACGAACACACGAATGTTTGTACCTTCAGGCTGCTGTGACAGCAGATTGGCAAAGTGAGTTTGAGCTGTTTCTGTAATAGTAATATTTGACACGACGAATACCTGAGTAGATTTGTAGGTTATTAGCGCCATTCTACCCCTGTCAGATTTGTAATTCAGCCCTTTTTTGTTGGATTGCTGTACAAGTAGCGATCCACAGCTGTTATCCAGAGGGCTCAGGAGTGCGGCAGATGCAGTAAATATCAATCCTTTTCACGCCCACTTCAAGTAGTAATTGGCATAATTGATACACAGTGCTGCCTGTGGTTACAACATCATCAATTATCGCGACGTGAGCATAATTGTTCGTTGAAAAATTCATATTGCGCAGCGTGAAAGCGTTTTTTAGATTGATCTGCCTTGCGGACTTGGTTAATCCTTGCTGCGAAACCGTTGAACGAGAACGACGAAATAAAACCGCGCTTTTGACGTCCAACTCTTGGGCTGCGTAATGGGCTAATAACTGACTCTGGTTAAAGCCCCTGTGAATATACCGTCCCCAATGTAGAGGCACACTGGTTATCAATGGCGCTGGGTGTTCAATACGTGGCGCTAACAGTTTTGATAGATCGCGCGCAAACCAAAATTTATCGGCGTATTTCATCTGTTGGATATAGTGTGCTGTTGGAAAGACGTAGTCACCCACACAATAGAGACGATGCCAAGGTGGTGGATTCGATAGACATTGACCACATTGTTCGACGCTAGTTAAGGTTTTCAAGCCACATTGCTGGCAGCGTGGCTGTTGGCAAAAGAGACCGAGGCAAGTCTGGCACCACCGAGGATGAGTATCGCTGGGGAGTTTGTCTAGTTTGCACAGGTGGCATTGTGATGTGACCAGGCGCGGTGTGTGTTTTTGTAGCCAATCGGATAACATAGCTTGTGATGCTTTTGGGTTATGGTGTTCCTTTTACTCACCATAGTGAAAAATGCAGGTTATTGCTGATGGAAAAAGTAGGGAATATTGAGAATGAGTGACGCGTTGTATTGGCATGTATCCGGGCAAGGAACGGATTTGGTCTTGGTTCACGGTTGGGGAATGAATGGGGCGGTATGGCAGCAAACCGTGGATGCTTTAGAGGCTAATTTCCGAGTTCACGTTGTGGATCTTCCGGGGTATGGACACAGCGCGCATTCCCACGCTCAAAACCTTGAAGAAATTGCTCACCAACTGATGGTCGACGCACCAAAACAAGCGATTTGGGTTGGTTGGTCGCTCGGTGGTTTGGTCGCGACACATATGGCTTTGCATCACTCTGATTACGTAAGCAAACTGGTGACGGTCGCGAGTTCGCCGAAATTTGCTGCTGCAAAAGAACCTGTACTATGGCGAGGTATTCAACCCAACGTATTAACGGCTTTTACCGAGCAGTTAGTGGAAGACTTTCAAACTACTATTGAACGCTTTATGGCATTGCAAGCCATGGGGAGCCCTTCTGCAAGGCAAGATGTAAAACAGCTCAAGCAAGCGGTGTTGTCCCGTCCACTGCCTAACCCTAAGTCGTTGTTAGCTGGTTTGAAAATGTTGTCAGATGTGGACCTCCGTGACCAGTTACCTGAGATTTCAGTGCCTATGTTGCGCTTATACGGTCGATTAGATGGATTGGTGCCAATCAAGGTCGCCAAAGACCTGGGCACAGCCTTGCCTCATACCGAGCAATACATCTTTACTCAGTCTTCGCATGCGCCATTTATGACAGAAGCGGATGCCTTTTGTAGTGAACTGGTCAGCTTCGCTCAAAAATAACTGCTAAATTAATAAATAACTTGGTCGATATATAGACTACCCCTAGAGTAGTTCATATGAATTAGGCCAATGTGGTTGTATTCGCGGTATGGATTTGAACTAGAGGGGCTATGTTTGTGAGCGTTGAGTTGTTGAAGATGATGCTCGCGGCAAACTAGCAATAGCGATGGGCGATTCTTGAGGAGAGTTCGCGATGATTGTGTCACCTGCAACTGCAGTGAGTGTGCCACTAATTGCCCCATCCGTTAATGTGCAAACAGAGCAAGTTGCGCGTGATAATAGAGTTCGAGTACCCGTCGCTCCCGCAGTAGCATTGGCCAAAACCAATGCAGAACGAAAGGTAAAACCGGACGATAAGCGAAGGCAGCAGTCAGCTTGGGATCCTTCAGACCATCCTGGTTATGAAATGGAAAACGAGTCAGAGGCCAATTCGATTAGCCATGAAGAACCTCAAGATCCTTTTGAGCGGTTATTCAGCTTATTGGCACTGAGAACATACAGTGCTGACCAAGGCAAAGGCTATACCATGCGTTTCCGCCTGCCAAAGCATGTTTTAGGTGCGGCGATTCAGGAAGGGCAGATGGAGAAACGACGTAAGGTCATAAAATATCATTATGGTCATGCTGTTGCGCCTCATGCTCCATCGGAAGTGTTGGTTGTATTGTGATTATACTCTTCATACTTGTTGCCTCGCAGCAACTCCAATTATTTTGAGTATAAATACGTAGAATACAGCTAAGCTTTGATGTCTTTTTTGAACACATAATAAAAAACCTGCATACCCTTAGGGGTGCAGGTTTTCTGTTTTAGCACGTCAGTTTTGTTGAAGATGAAAACTGACTCGTTAGTCGCCGATTATTCGCTTTAGCGCACCTTATTTCTTCGCTTTCGCAAAGGCAGCAGCGAAAGCACCGCCCATCGCAGCGTTTTGTTGCGGTTCCTCACGACGGCGCTGTCCACCTTGTGAATTTTGATTCGGGCGGTTTTGCGTACGAGGCGCACTTGAACGTTGTGCGCGGTTGTCTTGGCCTGGCTCATCTTTCATGCGCATACTTAGTGCAATACGCTTACGTTGAGCATCGACTTCCATCACCTTCACCTTGACGATATCACCGGCTTTAACCACTTCTCGTGGGTCTGAAACAAAGCGATCGGTGAGCGCAGAGATATGCACCAAGCCGTCTTGGTGAACACCAATATCAACGAAGGCACCAAAGTTGGCCACGTTTGACACCACACCTTCTAGAATCATGCCCGGCTCTAGATCTGAAACGCTGTTTACGCCATCAGCGAAGGTTGCTGTTTTGAACTCAGGGCGAGGATCTCGACCCGGTTTATCCAGCTCTTTAATGATGTCGGTTACGGTTGGTACACCAAAGCTTTCGTTGGTGTAATCAATCGCATGTAAGCCTCGTAGGAAATCTGTATTGCCCACCAGAGACTTGATGTCTTTGTGGTTTTTCTCAGCGATGGTTTTCACCACGGGGTAAGCTTCTGGGTGAACCGATGAAGCATCCAGCGGGTTCTTGCCATTCATGATACGTAGGAAGCCGGCACACTGTTCAAAGGCTTTTGGCCCCAAACGAGCGACTTTTTTCAATGTGGTACGCGCTTCAAAACGACCATTCTCATCACGGAAATCCACGATGTTCTGAGCGATGGTGTTAGACAGACCAGCGACGCGAGTTAGCAGTGCGGCAGACGCAGTATTCACATCAACACCCACGGCGTTTACACAGTCTTCGACAATCGCATCTAGGCGTTTAGCGAGCATGGTTTGGCTAACGTCGTGCTGGTATTGGCCCACACCGATCGATTTAGGGTCAATCTTCACCAGCTCTGCCAGTGGATCTTGTAGACGACGAGCGATAGACACCGCACCACGAATCGATACATCCATGTTCGGGAATTCTTTTGCTGCTAATTCAGACGCAGAATACACCGATGCGCCCGCTTCACTAACAATAATTTTTTGCGCTTTTAGATTGCCGCGCTTAATTACGTCAGCCACAAAACTGTCGGTTTCGCGTGAAGCGGTACCATTACCAATCGCAATCAAATCAACATTGAATTGGCGAACCATCTGCTCAACCACGTGTGCAGACTTGTCGTATTGCTTTTGTGGCGGATGAGGGTAAATGGTTTCTGTCGCGAGAACCTTACCGGTTGAATCCACAACGGCGATTTTCGAACCGGTACGTAAACCCGGATCCAAACCCAAAGTTGCTCGAGGGCCAGCAGGCGCCGCCATCAACAAGTCTTTCAAGTTGGTCGCGAATACTTCAATCGCTTCGATCTCTGCGCGCTCTTTCATCGCGCCCATCAATTCGGTTTCCATGTGCATAGACACCTTGATGCGCCATGCCCAGCTGATCACTTGCTTACGCCAAGCATCCGCAGGTGCACTGCTTAGGGTTATGCCGTAGTGATCAGAGATAATGTTTTCGCAGTATGAACCACGAACACCTTCTTCTTGCTCTGGGTCTGCATTCATTGCCAGGGTTAGGAAGCCTTCATTGCGGCCACGTAACATCGCAAGCGCACGGTGAGATGGCACTTTGCTGAGCTTTTCGTTGTGTTCGAAGTAGTCTTTGAACTTCTCGCCTTCTTGCTCTTTGCCTGCCACAACGCGCGCCACTAGCTCCGAGTTGCGTGTGAGGTGTTGGCGAATTTTCTCAAGCAGGTTGGCGTCTTCAGCAATGCGTTCCATGATGATCGCACGTGCGCCATCGAGTGCCGCTTTAGTATCAGCGATGCCTTTATCGTTGCTGATAAAGTTAGCGGCTTCAGTTTCAGGATCGTGCTGTGGTTCATTCCATAACGTATCGGCGAGTGGCTCTAAGCCTGCTTCAATGGCGATCTGACCTTTAGTGCGACGCTTTGGTTTGTACGGTAGATACAGATCTTCTAGGCGCGTCTTGCTGTCAGCCTGAGTGATATCACGCTCGAGTTCTGGCGTGAGTTTACCTTGGTCTTGAATCGACTTAAGAATCGTTTGGCGACGATCATCAAGTTCACGAAGGTAAGAAAGGCGACTATCAAGGTTACGTAGTTGGGTATCGTCTAAGCCTCCCGTCACTTCTTTACGATAACGGGCAATAAAGGGAACGGTGTTACCGTCGTCAATTAGGTTTACTGCGGCGGTGACTTGCTCAGAACGAACATTCAGTTCTTCAGCGATCAGTCGACAGATAGCTTGGCTCATCCGATGAATCTCTAGTTTGATGTTGATGGCCCTATTCTACGGAGTAAAGTAGCGCAAGCAAGCGGTGATATGTCAATGATGTGTAAGCATGAAGCGATATGTGAAGCGGAAAAATCCGCTTCTCTCGGCCTGTTAAAGATTGGGTTTCAATGGGTGGCTAGCGGCAATCGGTAAGGCTTAAAACCTATCCACCCTATAAGGAGCAACATCAAACTCAGGCTCTGTTTTACGCAACAAGCTGATCACCAACTCCGCGCTAATAGCGGCTTGAGTCAATCCTAAGTGCTGATGGCCAAAAGCAAACAATAATTGTGGATGATGTGGGTGTCGATCTATCACCGGCAGTGAATCGGCAATCGTGGGCCTGTGTCCCATCCATTCACTCACTGGCAACGCCGAATTGTTCAATAACGGCAGCAGTTGCCTGCTGTGATGACGTAGCACATGAAACCTGTGAGTAAACGCTGGTAAACGCAAGCCTCCTATTTCTGTTATCCCCACGACCCTTAAACCAGACGCCAATGGGCTCATAACAAATTTACGCTCTGCTGAGCCAATAGGATGTTTGAGTGGCTTAGATTTCAAATCCGTTGTATCCAAGTCCGTTGTATCTATCGTCAAGTGATACCCACGCTCAGCTTCGAGTGGAACGGAAATGCCCACTTGTTGTAGTAATGGTTTCCCCCACGCTCCCGTGCAAAGTATTGCATGCTCAAACACATGCAAATCCGTGGTGACCACTCTAACGAAATTACCTTGTGGGTGAATTTTGTCTACTTCAGCTTGTTCAAAGCATCCCCCGCGGGCCTGAAAAACCGCAAATAAATGTTTTGATAGGAGGTAAGGGTCTTTAACTCGGCAAGCATTGGGAAAAAACAGAGCATGACTGACCGTCTCAGCCAGCCCCGGTTCTTTTTCCCTCAGTTGTGCTCCTTGCAATAAGACACTTTCTACTTCCCACTGTGCAAGGTAAGCAGCGTGCGCTTTTGCCTCTTCTAATTTGCTTGCTGATTCCCATACCAATAAATAGCCTGACGGTACGAGATGTTCTTGGGCTCCAATATCGGCCAAGCAGCGTTGCCAAGCGGGAACGGCTGCTTGATTGAGTTGATAGAGCGCTTTTCGGCTTGCCTCAACTTTTGAAGAAGAGGCCGACCGAACAAAGCGTGCTAACCAAGGGATCGCCTTGGGTAGATACTGCCACGGTAGTGCCAGCGGACCTTTTGGGTCTATCCACATTTTTGGCGCAGAAGACAATGTCTTTTTCGTTGCCAAAGGATCCATCAATTCTGTGGCTAAGTAACCCGCATTGCCAAACGAAGCCCCTTTACCCGGCAGTCCCTTATCAAACAGTGTAACTTGATAGCCATGGCGCTGCGCTTCTAGGGCTGTACAAAGGCCAACGACTCCAGCACCAATTACTGCAACAGTGGACTGAACTTCATTCGGTGTGTGTATAGCGGATTGTGTCATGTTTTACCTACTGGCTTAGCGAAAGAATCGTGTGTTATATGGATCTGTGGGGGCTGCCACTGGTGGCTGAAACCACCTCATTATTGGTCGCTTCGTTTTTCTCGGTGCGCTTTGAGAACCACCCTGTTTGAGCGTAAATAATGCCGATAGTGGGTGACAACCAACAAGCAAATGCCAATGGTGCGTATAGCAAGGCACTGTAATCACCGGGAGTGACAACCAGCCCTAATGTTCCCATCACAAATGCGCCACCCGCATTCCAAGGGATCAAGGGCGAGACTAATGTGCCTCCTTCTTCAATCGCTCTGGATAGATTTAGTCTGCTATAACCGAGTTTGTCGTATTGCGGTCCAAACATACGGCCAGGTAACGCGATAGAGAGGTACACATCACCCGATACGGCGTTGGTCGCTACCGAAGTGAGGATGGCATTGGTTTGTAACCCTCTGAAACCTCGAGTGGACTTCATTATTGCATTGACGACAGACTCCAAACATCCGGTACGCTCCAGCGCGCCACCAAATGCCAACGCAAACATCATTAAGGTAATCACCCAGGTCATGGATGTGACGCCACCACGATTCAGCAAATTATCCAGCGCTGCAGATCCTGTCTCTATTTTGTATCCACTGTGGGCAAATGTCAGAATGTCATTCAGGTTGTAATCATAATTATGCACCGCCACACCGGCACCGAAAACAAAGCCTGTAAACAGGGCTGGGATCGGCGCTATTTTGTAAAAAGCGAGCACCATCACCACCAAAAGTGGCAGCAAAGGAAGAAAACCAAGAGAGAAATGACTCTCCAAACCCGATTGAATAGCGGTGATTTCTTGTAGCTGCTGAGCGCCTGATGTCGTATCGCTCATCACCACACCACCAAGAATGGAGTACAGCGTTAAAGCGATTAGCATGGCTGGAATGGTGGTCGGCATCATGTTGCGAATATGAGCGAACACATTAGTTTCAGTCACAGCGGCGGCAAGGTTGGTCGTATCAGACAATGGTGAGATTTTATCGCCAAAAAAAGCACCAGATACAACGGCTCCCGCCGTCCAGTAGGCTGGGATACCAAAAGCAAAACCAATACCGACTAAGGCCAGGCCCACCGTACCGACGGTGGTCCAACTCGAACCAATAGAAAGGGAAACGACAGAGCACAATAACATTGTGGCAGCCAGAAACCATTCGGGTTCGATTAACACTAAACCGTAATAGATCAGCGTCGGTACCGTACCACTGGCAATCCAAGTGCTGACTAGCATACCCACAACAATAAGGGTTGCTATTGAAGGCATCGCCACGTGTAAAACACGAAATGCACCGGACTCTATGTCCTGCCACCGAAGCCCTTGATACCAACCAACCAGCGCGGTAATAGCGAAGCCAATGGCCAGCGCAATATGGGGGGTGAAGTCGTCATAATAAAAAATTTGTGTCGCTAACAGCGCAATGGTGAGAATAATCGGTACGATCGCCAAGCCTAATGGTGGTGGCGTCGTATAATCTGAATTCTTTTTAGTCATAGGTATTTTTCCAAATAAAGTCACGAGAACCACACCAAGCAAGGTGCGCCGCGTATGGAAATCCTGCTAGTGGATAAACAGGCGACAGCAAAATAAAAGGCCAAGTACACGTCGGCCTTATTACTATTTAAACGCTCTGTACTGACTGGTAAGCCAGAATCGCGCCAGCCAGATCTTCACGAGAATCACCGACCGATTTGAAAAGAGTGATTGCGGCTTCAGGATCGTCAAGGCCTGCACGCCCCGCATGTTGACCACTGCACAAGGTTGAGAAATCGGCTAAGATACTCTCTTCGGTAATCGCGCCATCACGGATAGGCATGATCAACTCGCCCGTCTCAACCAGTGCTGCTGCTTTCACATCCACAAAAACATTGGCTCGTTTTAGCGCTTCATTGTTGGTTTCACGCATCGTAGGGGTAAAGCTTCCTACTAAGTCTAAATGCGCACCGGGTTTAAGCCACTCACCTTTAATGATTGGGGCTGTTGAAAGCGTTGCACAACTAATCAGATCAGCGTCTCTTGCTATCGCTTCCAGTTGGTCATTTGGGCAGGCAACAGCGTCCACTCCTTCATCGCGTAACTCTGTTGCTAATTGCTCAGCAGCGGACTGATTAATATCCCACACATGAACGGTCTTGATTGGGCGTACACTCATATGGGCTGGGACTAAGCGTCGTGCCACTCTCCCAGCTCCAACCATCAGCATTTTGCTCGCCGTTTCACGTGATAGATAATGAGAAGCTAATGCTGAAGCGGCCGCGGTTCTGCGTGCCGTTAGTTCGTTCCCATCAATCTGAGCTAACATTTTTCCAGTTTTACCACAGCTAAGTAGATAATGGCTGCTGAGCCCTGGTTGATTACGAGCAGAGTTGCCCGGAAATACATTGACCTGTTTCACTCCCAAATACTCACCTTCAATCCATGCCGGCATTAATAGTAAAGTCGCGCTAGGATCTTGCGGTACATTCATGGTGTGGTGATGACGAATCGGTGCCGTTACATCGCGAGTGAAAATATCCTTTAGCGCGTCGACTAAAGGTAGCCACGGTAGTGCGTTGTGAACCTGTTGTTGGTTAAGTTGCATGTCATTCTTCCTTCCCTGTTAATATATTGTTATGTTATCTGTTAAAAGAGATGAACATTTGCCTGAGACTCTGTGGTATTTAACTCAGACTCCGAAAGTGAAAGATTTTGGGGAAGGAAGCACTACAGTGGGAAAACTAAGCACACAGATAAACGTAGGAAAGACACGGTGAATCAAACTCAGATCAGACGAAATGTTATTGCTAGACGCCAGGGTCAGCACCTACACAGCTATGCTCAAGTACTGCTAGGTTGGCGAGGTACCATGGCGTGTGAGTTTGAACGTGAAAGTGGGCAAATAGGTCACGGTACGGTGGCGGTCATCCCCAATAATGCACCGCATTTTTATAATGGCCTAAGTGAAGACAGTGAGTTATTGGTCATTGACTTAGCACCTGCCGATCCTTACATCCAAGCTCTAGAGCAAGCGTGTAATTTGTCATTACAGGAATCGATATTTCAGCAGCCTTACTTTTTAGATTTAGGGGCCGAAAGCCAGATATTATTGGACTTTGCCGCTCAGAAAGTTCGGCAAGATACGATGTCACCACAGATAAACTGCCAGTTAGTGTCGTTGTTTTTAACGCAATTAGGCCAAATGTCGGCATCATCTACCACGCCTTCACCTCACCGCCGTTTAGAAACGAGTTACTTAAATGCTTACATCGACCAACACATCGCGACTGCGTTAACGAATGCTCAGCTTGCTCATGCAATGTATTTGAGTGAGAGCCACTTTTACTGTTTATGCCAAAAACAGTTTGGGGTAACACCACAAAAATATGTTATGCAGCGACGCATGCAAAAAGCACAGCTTTTACTTCGCAACAGCAACATGCCAATGACCGAACTCGCGGCCGAGGTTGGCTTTTCGCAGCTATCGAGCTTTTCTCGAGCCTACAAACGCACCTTTCAACATTCGCCTAGCGACACACGCCGAAAGCCACGCTAATAATAAATCGATAGGTCACGCTTATTCGGTTTATTTATAGCGAATCGAGTTAATGAACCACTCTTTGTCGCCTTCCGGTGTGGTTACCGTAAACTCATCATCCACTTCTTTCTTGAGCAGAGCTCTTGCCATTGGCGAGTCGATAGAGATATAACCTTTAGCATCGCCGTAGATCTCTTCGGGACCGACAATTCGAAACTTTTTAATGTCCCCATCTTCATTCTCAATTTCGACCCAAGCACCGAAAAATACCTTACCTTCTTGCTGCGGAGAGTAATCAACGATAGTGACATCAGGTAGGAATTTGCGTAAGAAACGCACTCGGCGATCAATCTGACGAAGCAAACGCTTATTGAACGTATAATCTGCGTTTTCCGAGCGATCTCCAAGGCTTGCAGCCCAAGTGACTATTTTTGTGATTTCTGGACGTTTTTCGTGCCATAAATGGTCATGTTCTGCTTTGAGCTTGTTATAACCTTCTCGGGTGATAAGTTTGGTTTTCATAAATCGGACTTAATGAAATGATGTTCTAAGATAGAATATATAGAAAGGCAACATACGTTAACAATTATTTAGGCGACTTTTTCCCCAATAATGTTACATTTTTAATGTCTTATACAATTTACCAAAAATGCTTAACCTACGGTTTGAGCTTTAATAGGTGGAACCATTACATGCAAGAAAACTACAAAATTTTAGTGGTCGATGACGATGCTCGCTTACGTGCATTGTTGGAACGCTATCTGTCTGAGCAGGGCTTTCAAGTGCGTAGCGTGGCAAACAGTGAGCAGATGGACCGCCTGTTAACCCGTGAAAATTTTCACTTGATGGTATTGGATTTAATGATGCCGGGCGAAGATGGCCTCTCGATCTGTCGTCGTCTACGCAACGCAAATAACTCACTGCCTATTTTAATGCTGACCGCAAAGGGTGATGAGGTCGACCGTATTGTGGGTTTGGAAGTGGGAGCCGATGACTACCTGCCGAAACCATTTAACCCGCGTGAGCTTTTGGCTCGCATTAAAGCGGTAATGCGCCGCCAAGTGATTGAAGCGCCGGGCGCACCAAGCTCGGAAGAGTCTGTGGTTGAATTTGGTGAGTTCCGCCTGAACCTAGGTACGCGTGAAATGTTCCGCGGTGATGAGCCAATGCCACTGACTTCTGGTGAGTTTGCTGTGTTGAAGTCACTGGTGACCAACGCTCGTGAGCCAATGTCTCGCGATAAACTAATGAACATGGCACGTGGCCGTGAATATGCCGCGATGGAACGTTCTATTGATGTTCAGATTTCACGTCTGCGTCGCCTTGTTGAAGAAGACCCAAGTAAACCCCGTTATATCCAAACCGTATGGGGCCTAGGTTATGTCTTCGTTCCAGAAGGTAAAGCGGTGTAATCTCGCGTTATAAGATCAAAAGCGGCTTTACCGGTTCTGTGATTCAGAGTTTATTATTTACGGGTCATCTCATTGATATGTGATGGCCCGTTTTGTATTCAGCACAATGAGAGATACCAATCGTAGTAAATAACTGCTCATCCTAGCTTGTTAAAACGCTCGATAACTTCGTTAGAAATTTTGATTGTAGAATAACTACTTATCAAAAATTGCTGCCTTGTTCTCAAGCCTTTTTCCGGCGCTATTTATGATCATTTACTTACTGTGATTGGTATTACAGCTATAGTTCCCACTATATCCCTTTATCATCCCTCACTTTAGGCCTTCTATGCGTATACGTAGCTCCTTTACCCAGTCGATAGTGCTCTTGTTAACTTTGCTGGTTGCCAGCCAAGTTTTTTCTTACTACGCCGTATTTAACTATGCTTTGATGCCCAGTTTGCAGCAGTTTAATAAGATCTTGGCTCATGAGTTAAACCTAGTGTTGGATCAAGACAGTGACATGAATATCGAGATTGATGCACCGCTACGTCAGCGTGTGCTTGAACAGCTAGGAGTCACCGTTCATGCCAAGGACAGCGGAGCGGCGGATGAGTATTACCATGCGGTGGCGATTGACCTGATGAGCGAGGAGATGACCAAAGAACTCGGCTCTGAGACGGAAGTGCGGTTAATGTTAGGCAAAGAGAGTTATGTGTTGTGGATGGACATTGCGCAGTTACCTAATTCTTTAATTCGTATTCCGCTATCAGAGTTGCAAGAGGAAGATTTTGCCCCTCTTTTTCGTAATAGCTTGATCATGGCGATGTTGATTGTCGCGGGTGGTTGGTTGTTTATTCGATTACAGAACCGACCATTAATCACCTTGGAGAAAGCGGCGCAAGGTGTCGGGCGAGGTGAGATTCCCCCACCATTGCCAGTTCAAGGTGCACAAGAGATTCGTTCCGTCACTCGAGCCTTTAATCAAATGTCGAAAGGAATACAAGAATTGGAAGAAGATCGAGCGCTGCTGATGGCGGGTATCAGCCACGATTTACGTACTCCATTAACGCGTATTCGCTTAGCGACAGAGATGATGTCTCCAGAGGAGAGTTACTTAGCAGAAGGGATCATCAGTGATACCGAAGAGTGTAACGAGATCATCAGTCAGTTTATGGACTACCTGAAGCCAGTCGACCGAGATTCATTCCAAGCGGTGTTTATCGATGATATTGCCCGTGAAGTTGCGATATCTGAGGGTGGATACGAGGTACAGATTGAAACTGACATTTCAGAATCAATGAAACCCACTTTAGGGAACCCGATTGAAATGAAGCGTGCGGTGAGCAACTTGGTGGTCAACGCGCTGCGTTATGGTCATGGTTGGGTCAAGGTATCGACGGGAATGACAGCCGACAATAAGCTTGCTTGGGTAACGGTGGAAGATAATGGGCCGGGTATTCCGCAAGACCAGGTCGGTAAGCTGTTTGAGCCGTTCACGCGTGGCGATACGGCACGTGGCAGTGAAGGTACAGGCTTGGGCTTGGCCATTGTCAAACGTATTGTCAGCCAGCACCAAGGCGCAGTGGTGGTGAACAACCGTAGTGAAGGTGGTTTGAAAGCGCAGATCAGTTTCCCTGTCAAACCTTAGAGCTGAACTGACTAGTACGAAAAAGGCTTCCTTGAGGGAAGCCTTTTGACGTTTTGGGTTAACGTTACTTTGTTTATTAAGCCTTAGAATACACATCACGCTCGCCCAGCCAACGGTTGATGATCGCTTTGGCATTCTCTGGGTAGCTATCATGAATATGACGCGCAATACGCTGCACTTCAGGAATCAGTCGCTGGTCACGAACTAAGTCGGCAATCTTGAAGTCGGCTAAGCCTGTCTGTTTGGTACCAAGCAGTTCACCGGGGCCTCGAATCTCCAAGTCACGCTGCGCAATCACAAAACCATCGTTACTTTCACGCAGCACACCTAAGCGCTTCTGAGCGGTTTTAGACAGTGGTGAGTGGTACAGCAATACACAGTGACTTGCGACCGAGCCACGGCCAACACGGCCACGTAATTGGTGCAGTTGCGCTAGGCCAAGACGCTCTGGGTTCTCGATGATCATTAAGCTCGAATTCGGCACATCCACACCGACTTCAATCACGGTTGTTGCAACTAACAGGTGCAGTTTGTTCTCTTTGAACTCCTGCATCACTGCTTGTTTCTCGGCAGGCTTCATTCGGCCGTGTACCAAGCCAATTTTTACATCAGGCAGTTTGCGTTGCAGCTCTTCTGCAGTATCAGCCGCGGCTTGCGCTTCTAATACTTCCGACTCATCAATCAGCGTACACACCCAATAGGCCTGCTTGCCCTCATTGAGACACGCATTTCTCACTCGTTCGACAATATCATCCCGTTTGGTGTCAGGAATTGCCACGGTTTGAATGGGCGTTCGACCCGGTGGTAATTCATCAATAATCGAAGTTTCGAGATCGGCATACGCTGTCATGGCTAATGTTCTTGGAATGGGCGTTGCCGTCATCACTAATTGGTGAGGGTAGTAGCCTTGCTTAGCGCCTTTCTCACGCAGCTCTAATCGCTGGTGGACACCAAATCGGTGCTGTTCATCAATGATCACCAAGCCAAGGTTTTTGAACTCGACATGCTCTTGGAATAGCGCATGAGTACCGACTACCATTTGTGCTTCGCCACTGGCAATACGCGCCAGCTCGGTTTCACGAGCCTTACCTTTGAGTTTGCCAGCCAGCCAGCCGATTTGAATGCCCATCGCTTCAAACCAGTTGGCGAAGTTGATCGCATGCTGCTCGGCTAACAGTTCAGTGGGGGCCATCAGCGCCACTTGTTGGTCATGTTCTAATGCTCGAACGGCTGCCAGTGCAGCGACTAAGGTTTTACCTGAGCCTACATCACCCTGCACTAAACGCATCATTGGGTGCGGCTTTTCAAGGTCAGCTTCGATCTCTTTGGTTACTCGTGCTTGAGCATTAGTTGGCGAAAACGGCAACTGAGCCAGTAGCTTATCTTTAAGCGTATTCACTTGAGGAAAAGGTATCGCTTTGTCTTGCTGCCCTTTGCTACGAACCGACAACATCGACAGGTTTTGAGCCAGTAACTCTTCCATAATCAGGCGCAGCTGCGCAGGGTGTTTACCTTCATCAAACAGCTCTAGGTCGATGCCCGGAGGTGGTCTGTGAATGGTGTGCAGTGCTTGGGCGAGGGTAATTTGGTGATCGTATAAACCTGAAGGCAAAAGTTCATTCACGGCGGCCTTGTCGATCAGCTCTAACGCTTGGTCAGTCAGGTTGCGCAGTGTGACTTGTCTCAGCCCTTCGGTGGTTGGGTATACCGGAGTTAAGTTAGCTTCAACGTCAGGTTGCTGCCTTGGGGCAAAGAATTTGTAATCCGGGTGGACGATCTCCAGTCCCATATTGCCGCGCTTGATCTCGCCATAGGCATGCACTTGTTTGCCTTCGGCAAAGTTGTTCTTCATACTGGCGGTAAAGTTGAAAAAACGCAGAGTAATGGTGCCGTTACCATCACTGATTTTTACCGCTAACATCTTACGTTTACCAAAAATGGTATCGACGTGCATCACCTTACCTTGCACTGCCGCCCAAAGGCCCGCGTGCAGTTTTACGATGGGATAGATACGTGTTCTATCTTCATAGCGCAAAGGCAGGTGAAATAGCAGGTCTTGTACGTTGTTAAGCCCAACCTTTTCCAGTTTCTCTGCGACTTTAGCGCCGACTCCAGATAAAGAGTTGAGAGGGATAGCAGATAAAAGCTGTGACATAACAAGGCTCATATACGTAAGAGAGATGATCTATTCAAGCATTTTACTGGATTTTTGTACAGGATAAAGCTTAGAAGCAGATGAGGGATGAGAGTGAACGAGATTCGAAAAGATTAAGAGCAGATACGGGATGCGGGTAAACGAGATGCGAAAAGATTAGAGCATGTTCGGGATTAGAGTAAATGAGTACAAAAGAACAGGGCGGCACAAAAAATTAAAGCAGACTCGAAATACGAAAGGTTGAGTGGTGAAAAGCTTTTGCTCTTCGCATCTCGAGACTCGTATCTCTCATCTGCTTTATCTATCTGCTCTTGGATCAGTTCTTGCGACGTCTTACCTTCAGCGCGTGTGGCATCACACGTAGCTTCTTCATAATACTTGCCAGATGAACACGATCTTTCGTGGTCAGCAAGATTGTCACAGTGTACAAGCGTCCATCACGTTCTTCCGTTGAAATCGCGTGAATGTTAGATCCTGTTTTTGAGACAACATTCGTTAACTCAGCCAGCGCACCTTGGTGGTTTTGTAGATCAACTTTAAGTTCAGCGATGAACTCTTGATCATAACCATCAGACCATTCAACCGCCATGTATTTATCTGGTTCTTTCTGGTAACCACGAACGTTTGGACACGTTTCACGATGGACCACAAGACCACGACCTGGAGAGACATGGGCGATGATGTGATCATCTGGAATTGGGTGACAACATTTAGCGAATGTCAGCAGTAGACCTTCAGCACCACGGATAGGCAATTTCTTCCTAGGTGTGCCGCTGCTGTTTTCCATTTCAGTCAGTTCGTCCGCATCACCGAGTAGACGGCGAGCAATCACGATACTCATCAACTCACCGAGACCAATTGATGTCAGTAAGTCTTCAATGTTGGTCAGGCGAAGATCAGACAATACATGGTCAATATTCTCTTGGCCGATATCGGCAATAGAACGCTCGCCAAGGGCGTGATTAAGTAAACGACGACCTAGCGTAATCGACTCTTCGCGGCGCATTGTTTTTAGAACCTGACGGATCTTAGTACGCGCACGAGAAGTCACCACGTAGTTGAGCCATGCTGCATTTGGACGAGCGCCCGGAGCACTGATGATCTCAATCGTTTGACCATTCTTCAGCGACTTGCTGAGTGGGTAAGGGTTCATGTCTACACGAGCCCCCACGCACATGTTGCCGACATCGGTATGGACCGCGTAAGCAAAATCGACCGCGGTTGCACCTGCAGGAAGTTCAACAATGCGACCCTTCGGCGTGAACACGAAGATCTCATCTGGGAACAGATCAGATTTAACGTTTTCAATAAATTCGAATGAGTTACCTGCGCTTTGTTGAAGCTCAAGTAAGCTCTGCATCCAACGTTGTGCTTTAACCTGTGCGGTTGTCCCGTTGCTGCTGCGCGAGCCATTACCTTTGTAAGACCAATGTGCAGCGACACCTTTGTCTGCCATTTGATCCATATCTTCAGTACGGATTTGAACCTCAACGGGCACCCCATGAGGGCCGATCATTGATGTATGCAGAGATTGGTAGCCGTTGGCTTTTGGTACCGCAATGTAATCTTTCATGCGGCCAGGGCGTGGTTTGTATAGGCTGTGAGCCTGACCAAGTGCGCGATAACAAGTATCTGGGGTATCCACAACGACACGAAAAGCGTAAATGTCCATAATGGTGTGGAAGCGCTGTTCTTTGGTTTTCATTTTGTTGTAGATAGAGAACAGGTTTTTTTCGCGACCAAGCACACGCGCTGGCAAACCGACTTCTTCAAGACGGCCTTCAATTTCGTTATGGATACGTTGGATCATTTCCTTACGGTTACCACGTGCAGCTTTCACTACGTTTTTAAGTACACGATAACGGTTAGGGTAGAGGGCTTCGAAGCCCAACTCTTCCAGTTCGGTCTTGATGTTATGAATACCAAGACGATGAGCTAGCGGAGAATAGATTTCTAGGGTTTCACGGGCAATACGACGCTTTTTGTCAGGACGAAGAGCCCCAAGCGTGCGCATGTTGTGCGTGCGGTCAGCTAATTTGATCAAGATAACGCGGATGTCTTGCACCATAGCGAGAACCATCTTGCGAAAGTTCTCAGCTTGCGCTTCTTTGCGATCACGAAATTTAAGCTTATCCAGCTTAGATACACCATCAACCAGTTCAGCAACGGTAGTGCCGAATTGAGCTTCTAGCTCCTCTTTTGTAACTTCAGTATCTTCAATTACATCATGGAGTAGGGCGGCTTGCAGAGTTTCGATATCCAGACGCATTTCTGCCAGAATTCTTGAAACCGCTACAGGGTGGATAATGTATGGTTCACCCGTTGAACGGGTTTGCCCTTCATGGGCGTTTCTCGCTACCACATAAGATTGACGCAGAGCCTCAACTTGAGGCTCTGTTAGGTATTCTTGGGCAACGTCTTTGAGGCTATCGAATAGATACAAATTAAAGGCCCGGAAGGTTAATTAGTTCGAATGACGCTTTTAGCGGCTGTGAGCTAACGAGTGTGAGTGATGCTGCTTACTGCTGCAAGTTCAGCCGCTTCTTGCTCTTGTTGCTCTTGACGCTCACGAGCATCTAGTACGTCTTTAGTGATAAGGCTTTCTTCGATTTCGCGAAGGGCGATAACCGTTGGCTTATCGTTTTCTTCAGGCACTAGTGAATCTTTACCGCCAGTTTGCATTTGACGTGCGCGGCGAGCCGCAATAAGAACTAGGTCGAAACGGTTGCCAACTTTTTCAACAGCGTCTTGAACAGTTACGCGTGCCATGAGGACTCCAAATAGTAATTAACTAATAAATTTTTAATGACGAGAAAGTATACAAGTTTAACTAGATACTTACTAGCTTACCGTATACTTATCTCAGTGGAAAATCCAGTTAGAGATTATTCCGCCAGTAGTGCTGTAAGCATGCCGCTGTATTTTGCTGCTTGCTTATCTTGTTTTAAACGTTCCGCACGAATGATAGCTCTGAAGTCCATTAGGGCTGCATCAAAGTCATCATTCACGATCACATAATCGTATTCTGCATAGTGAGAAATCTCTGATTTTGCTTCGCTCATGCGTTTCGCAATAACGTCGTTGCTGTCTTGACCGCGAACATTCAAACGACGCTCAAGTTCACCATTTGATGGTGGAAGAATGAAAACACTCTTCGCTTGAGGCATTTGTTTACGGATCTGACGAGCGCCTTGCCAGTCGATATCTAAAAATACATCGATACCGCGGTCTAGGTTTTCTTCAATCCAAACGCGTGAAGTACCGTAGTAGTTGCCGAATACTTCAGCGTACTCTAGGAACTCACCTTTATTAATAAGGTCTTCAAAATGATGTTTTTCTACAAAGTGGTAGTGAACACCATTTTCCTCACCAGGGCGCATACCGCGAGTGGTGTGTGAAACAGATACCTTCATTGCGTAGGTTGGATTGGTTTCTAGCATTGCTGAGATCAAGCTCGACTTACCTGCGCCACTAGGTGCAGATACGATGTAAAGAGTACCTTTGCCCATCTGTATATTTCCACTGTTGGTTGGATTAAGTGCAGGCGATAAACCGACACTATAAAAGATAGCACTGACCTTAATTGTTGTACCGATGGTTGCATCTATAAAGGAATAGCGAGTGAAACCAATAGAGGCAACTGGTGAAAATTAGGTCAGAAAAATGGAGGCGAAGAGTAGCATATTTAGATGATTGAGAACAACTGGCTTGATCGTTATTTATTAGTGAATGATCCTTTGACTGAGTTTGGTATAAATGTAATGACCCTCGACGCTCATTTTTTTATGTGATCTAGGCAAAAAATGTTGATGTTTTAATCTCAATCCTTACAATCCGCGCAAACGATTAAATGCTGTATATGTTTGATGAAATGGGTCGAATGTTTCTACTACCAAGCCTATCTTGGTGACTACAGTTTTTAGTGTAGAGACCTCTCTATTCTCACAGCATTTGAATCACCAAATTCTTAATTTATTGCAAAGGTTTTGTTGTGAGTACCGATTCCACCCTGAAAGCCCAGAATACCTCTGGCTCGCTTGATTCGATGTTTAAAATCACTGAAAGAAAAACCACGATTGGCACTGAACTGTACGCGGGTTTTATTACTTTCTTGGCGATGAGTTACATTCTTGCGGTTAACCCGGCCATTTTGGGGGGGATCCCAGGTATGGACAAAGGGGCGGTATTTACTGCAACGGCATTGGCTGCGGCTATCGCAACGCTCATCATGGGCATTTGGGGCAACTACCCAGTCATGCTTGCACCGGGTATGAGCATGAACGGCTTCTTCAAAGGTTTGCTATTAAGTGGTTCAGTTGCAGTGCTTTGGAATGAGGCGCTGTTCGGCATTTTCCTGTCAGGTATCTTGTACCTCGCGTTTTCGTTAACCAATATTCGTAAGTCGATGATTGAGTCGATTCCTGAAGACTTGAAGTTGGCGATTACTGTGTCTCTCGGCTTATTCATTGCTTTTTTAGGCCTTAAGAATGCAGGTATCATCGTTTCTAACCCGTTCGTACTGGTTGGTTTAGGCGACATTTCCGATCCAAAAGTGGTCATCGCTTACGTGAGCATCTTCATCGCACTAGGCTGTATGGTTCGTGACATCAAGCTAGCGACGTTCATTTCGTTCGTTTCTGCTATCGTATTGACCATTCTTGCTGACTTCTTCATGGGAACTTCAAACGCACCCATTCCAGATCAGTTTGTTGCTATGCCACCAAGCATGGCCGGCAGCTTCGGGGCTATTTTTGATTTCTCTGCTTTCACGCCTGAGAAAATGTTCGATCTAATGTTCATCGTCCTTATCTTCCTGATTGTCGATTTCTTTGATGGCCTGAGCACGATTGTGGGCGTTGGTCGTGATGCGGGTATCATCGATAAAGATGGCAAGGTGCCAAACGCGAAGTCAGCGTTGGTTGCTGATGCGGGCGGTACGGTGATTGGTTCTATTCTTGGTACGACATCAATTACCGCTTTCTCTGAGTCTGGCATTGCTTCTTCTCAAGGTGCAAAAACGGGGTTAGCGGCAGTGATGGTGGCTAGTCTGTTCTTAATCTCGCTCTTCCTATACCCAATCTTCTCTATCTTCTCGGCAGCAATGGTTGCGCCAGCGATGGTCGTGGTCGGTATCTATATGGTGGGCCGTCTTGGTCAGATTAATTGGGAAAAGAAAGAGTCACGTATTGCAGCCTTCTTCACCATCATGTTCACCGTACTAAGCTTCTCACCTGCGAACGGTATGGCGATGGGCTTCATCAGCTACGCATTCACTATGGTTGTCGCGGGTAAGCGCAAAGAAGTACACCCGCTTATCTACGGACTGTGTGTGGTGTTCTTAACTTACCTGATTCTGCTATAAGCTTAATGCGAAGTAACGCTTGTTAAGCAACAGTCGTTAAGTAAAAAACCAATAGATGGCTCTGCAGTGAATGTGGGGCCATTTTTGTATTCGTCATCTCTTAGAATGCGCGACTTATATTGATGCATGCTATTGTAGAGGTTGGATTAATTATTTTTTGAAGAGTGACTATGTCTTTTCATTTACCTGAATCTTTTAGTAAACCGTTTTTAAAAGTGTTCCACATTATGGAAGCGGTATTGCTGGTGGCGATCACACTGGCGACCTTGTTTGCGATGGTCGAAGAGTTCATGCACGTTTTTTCTGAACGCCGAGTGCAACTGACCGATATTCTTCTGATGTTTATTTACTTGGAAGTGTTGGCGATGGTTCAGCAGTTTGTGATGAACGGTAAGATCCCAGTCCGATACCCAATCTACATTGCGATGATGGCGATTGCTCGTTACATCACCTTAGGTATGAAGGAGCTCGATGCAGTATTGATCGTTTGGTTGTCTTTAGCGGCATTTACCCTGGCAGCTGCCACATTACTGATTCGAGTCGGACATCACTATTGGCCCTATGTCGACCTTCGAACTAAGCAACCGGATGAGTAAATGTTAGTTTTCTTTCGACTCAGCGCGTAGCACAAGAGCCCCAGTTCGCTGGGGCTCATAGATGCGAATTGAACGAAAAATAAATTTTATTGAAATAACGCTTTACAACTCAGCTCAGATAACTAATAATCACCTCGCTCTGTTTTCAGAGTTATTAAATGAAACATCCAGTTGTAAAGAAAAACCCTCAGTATTGCTTCGTTGTTATCCTCAGTGTTTCCCTTAGCTTCATAGATACATTAAATAATTCAAGCTTTCAGCGCATCGCACTTTTGGCGATTAATTTTTTATTTTTATATAAGGGACACAACATGTCTAACAAAACAAACGGCGTAGTAAAATGGTTTAACGAAGAGAAAGGTTTCGGTTTCCTAACTCAAGACAACGGCGGCGCTGACGTATTCGTTCACTTCCGTGCTATCGCTTCTGAAGGTTTCAAGACTCTTAAAGAAGGCCAACAAGTGTCTTTCGAAGTAGAGCAAGGCCAAAAAGGTCTTCAAGCTGCAAACGTTGTAGCTGTATAAGATTTAAGTCGACGCAGGTTGTATACAACCTGCGTCACTTTCCCGCTTTACCTTCTGCTTTAATTTCTATCTCCTGCTTCAAGCTTTCATCTCCCTCTGAAATATCTTTAATACCCTTTTACTCTCGTTACCCCCATTACTTCTTTACACCCTTATCGTAATCCACAATCTATACTTCGTTCTAAGCTAATTTCCCGGCTCAATTCTGACCTTCGATTTTTTTGCTGTGTATTATGGTATTGATAAAAAAAGCCCCTAAATTTAGGAGCTTATCTTTAAGTTAATCAACACTGATTCAGCTAATGGTTATTCAGCGTGTTACTGACAAACTGTTATTCAATGTTTTGGATCTGCTCACGCATCTGTTCGATAAGAACTTTAAGCTCTACGCCTGATGCTGTGATGTCTGTGCTGATAGACTTAGATGCTAGCGTGTTTGACTCACGGTTGAACTCTTGCATCATGAAGTCCAGTTTACGGCCACAAGCGCCGCCTTTCTTCAGTACTGCATTCGCTTCTTTCACGTGAGAGTCTAGACGATCCAGTTCTTCGGCTACGTCAGATTTCTGTGCTAGCAGGATAAGCTCTTGCTCAACGCGAGAACCTTCCAGTTCAATTTTTGCATCTTCAAACTTGGTAAGCAGACGCTCACGTTGCCATTCTAGGATCTCAGGCATGCGTGCACGAACTTTCACGACTTCTTCTGTGATTGCATCTAAGCGCTGTACGATAAGCGCCTTCATGTTTTCACCTTCGCGAGCACGAGCATCAATGAACTCTGCGATTGCTTCGTTGAATGCGTCCAGTAGGTCTTGGTTGATGGCATCCATATCTTGCTCAGGTGTTTCCATCACGCCAGGCCAGTTCATCACTTGGAATGGGTTCAAACGGCTCTCTTCGCCTGTCATCGTCATTACTTGGTTAGCCGCATTAATTACTTGCTGTGCCAAACCTTCGTTGATGCTTAGCTCACCTTTAGCGGCTGGGTTTGCTTCGAAGCGTAGGTTACATTCAACCTTGCCGCGCGCTAGACGCTTACGAAAGCGCTCACGTAGGATTGGCTCTAAACCACGGAACTGTTCAGGCATACGGAAGTAAGTTTCTAGGTAACGTTGGTTTACACTACGGATTTCCCATACTGCGCTGCCCCAATCGCCTTTTACTTCTTTGCGTGCGTACGCGGTCATACTATAAATCATCGAATTTTCCTGTCTTTTATCATTCTGAAAATAACGCGCACGCATAGTATCACGATACGGGTTGCACCCGAAGCCAGAGCTTTTCACGTGAGTTAGCCTTTCAGTATCATTCTTTCTTTCACGATAGTTTCCTTTTCGCAGTCGTTTCCCTTTCACGGTAAACCTCCTGTTACGAAAAATAGCTTTCGATGGTAAATCGCTTTGAACGGTAAATAGATTTGAAAGGTAAACTGCTATATAATCTTGCCCCAATCAAAACTGTCTCACCCCTTTCTCAGGTGATGCACTCTTTCGATAGTAAATCACTTCAGACTGTTAATAAGGTAGATACCAATGCGTCCAAATGACCGCGCTGCAGATCAAATTCGTCCAATTAAAATTACTCGTAACTACACAGCTTATGCTGAGGGTTCTGTATTAGTTGAGTTCGGCAACACTAAAGTTCTATGTAATGCAACGGTAGAAGAAAACGTGCCGCGTTGGTTAAAAGGCCAAGGAAAGGGTTGGGTAACCGCGGAATACGGCATGCTGCCACGTGCAACACACACTCGTAACCGTCGTGAAGCGGCGAGTGGTAAGCAAGGTGGTCGTACGATGGAAATCCAACGTCTGATCGCGCGTAGCCTACGTGCCGTTGTTGATCTAAAAGCAATGGGTGAAATCATGATCACTGTCGATTGTGATGTTATCCAAGCAGACGGCGGTACACGTACTGCGTCTATCTCTGGTGCAAGCGTAGCGATGGCTGACGCAATCAAGAGCCTATTAGACAGCGGCAAACTGAAAAAGAACCCAATGAAAGGCCACGTAGCGGCAGTTTCAGTGGGCATCGTTGGTGCACAAGCACTGTGTGACCTTGAGTACGTTGAAGACTCAGCAGCCGATACCGATATGAACGTTGTAATGACCGAAGACGGTAAGATGATTGAGATTCAAGGCACTGCAGAAGGCGAACCGTTCAGCCACGAAGAGCTGATGCAGCTTTTAGCCCTGGCGAATAAGGGCATTGCCGATATCGTCGAAGCGCAGAAAGCGGCGTTGGCAGAATAGTTTTTAGATAGCTCCCAAATGGGGGCTATTTTTTTATTTAGAAAATACAGCATCGTTAGCTTTCGAAGTGATCGGAAGCTAGGAATTGGAAAGTAAATTAATTTAGAGGATGAGCATGAAAGCATATCAACGTGAATTTATTGAATTTGCACTAGAGAAAGAAGTACTTAAGTTTGGTGAGTTTACTTTAAAGTCTGGCCGTAAGAGCCCTTACTTCTTCAATGCTGGATTGTTTAATACAGGTCGTGACTTAGCGCGTTTAGGTCGCTTCTACGCAGCAGCATTGGCGGATTCAGGTATTGAGTTCGATGTACTATTTGGCCCTGCATACAAAGGTATCCCAATCGCGACGACAACAGCGGTTGCACTAGCTGATCACCACGATGTGGACACGCCTTACTGCTTTAACCGTAAAGAAGCGAAGAACCACGGCGAAGGGGGCAACCTAGTCGGTAGTGCACTTGAAGGCCGTATCATGCTGGTAGACGATGTGATCACTGCAGGTACTGCGATTCGTGAGTCGATGGAAATCATCCAAGCGAACGGCGCTGATCTAGCGGGTGTGCTTGTGGCGATTGACCGCCAAGAGAAAGGCAAAGGCGAACTGTCTGCAATTCAAGAAGTTGAACGCGATTTCGGTTGTGCAATCATCTCAATTGTTAGCCTGACAGACCTTGTGACTTTCCTTGAAGAGAAAGGCACAGATGCAGCACATCTAGACGCAGTAAAAGCGTACCGCGCTCAATACGGAATCTAATAAAGTTTGTTGTAGCGATAGAATGCATAAGGGGCTGATGAATCATCAGCCCCTTTTCTTTTGGTTCAAAATATTACTTATAACGAATGCCACGCTCTACTTCTGGATCTTCCATTGTCTTGAAGCGCTTGTGCAGCCACATCCATTGCTCTGGCGCTCGTAAGATAATTTTCTCTAGGTAGCTGTTCATGTAAGCCGCCGCCGCTTTCTCATCTTTTTGTGGATAGTTATCTTCGATCGACTCATCCGCCATAATCTCATACTTGCCATCGGCATTTCTAAAACCTGACCCAGGAACCAGTGCACATCGGCTGGTGTACGCAAGAATACTGGTGCCTGTGGTAGTACATGCATCTTCTACCGCGAAGAAAGGCACAAACACTGATTTGTTACGGCCGTAATCATGATCCGGCAGGTAGAAAAGGATTTCACCCTGACGCAGAATTCGAATCATACGCTTCACGTCTTTACGGTGAATCAGGCGATTGCCATTCTGAGTACGACCACGGTATTGAATGAACTCATAAGCCGGATTATTGTGTGGGCGGTAAACCCCTAAACCTGAAATACCTAGAACAGCCATTGCTCGCGCGGTGATCTCTAAGTTCAAGGCATGCACACAGCACAGAAGAACGCCTTTGCCGTTGGCTTTGTGCGTACGTAGCATTTGAGTGTCTTTATCCACTAAGATGCGCTTGAAGCGCCATGTTGGCCAAAACCACGTAATACCGGTTTCGATCAGCGCCATTCCCGTATTTTTGAAGTTCTCACTGACCATTGCCGCGACTTCATCAGCTGGCTTGTCTGGGAAGGATAGCTCCAAATTACGGGTTGCTACCGCGACGCGCTTCTTGCCAAAACGAGCACCAAGAGAACCCAATGAACGACCTAGCAGTAATAATATACGGTAAGGGAGAACATTAACGATAAGCGCTAATAATCCAAAACCGAACCAAACGCTCCAATATTTTGGGTGGAGTAGCGCCAGAGTAAAAGGTGGCTTAGTAATAACGTGTTGTGTCGTGCCGTTTTCTGGAGAAGTTTTCGTCGTCATAACCATCACTTAAGATTTGATTGCTACTTAATTTAATTGCTACTTAATTTAATTGCTACTTAATCTGAACGCTTAGCAGAGCCCAGTAAGCATCAAAGTTTTCTGTCGGTTGATATTTGAAGTCTGAGCGAACAAATCGATTTAAGCTGCCTTCAACCTGACCGAGCAATTGCGCGGCTAAGATTTTTTCATCAACCGGGAATGATTTCCCTTCACGAAGCTTTCTTTCACGCAGAATTTGGCGAAGTTGAGTCTCAATACGCTCGAAAAGTTGATTGATTCGTTCACGAAGACGCTCATTCTCAAACATTAGAGCATGACCCGATAAAATACGAGTCAGGCCTGGGTTGCGCTCAGAGAAGACTAAGATAAGTTGCATTACTAGGCGTATACGTTCAAGTGTGTCTTTCTCTTCATTGAGAATACGGTTGATTCGAGACATCAACGCTTCTTCAATGAATTCGATTAGGCCTTCAAACATCCGAGCTTTACTTGGGAAGTGGCGGTATAACGCTGCTTCAGATACGCCGACTTGTTTGGCCAACTTTACCGTTGTGATACGAGAAGCACCTTCGGTCGATTCCAACATTTGTGCTAGAGCTTGCAGGATTTCTTCACGACGGTTTGATTTTCGAGTACCAGCCATCTATTTACTTCCTTTCCTAAAGATGAGGATTGAGTGAAGAAGGATTATAAACACCATTCAATTCTGTTCCTAGTTTTGTAAGACCTAGGTCAACAGAATCGAGAGGTGTCAGCAGGTTGTCAGAGTTAAATCGTGTGTTTATTCGACAATAAGTTGCTGGATCTGATCGAGGATCTGGAAACCTAGCGTATCTTTGCTATCAAGAGGCAGAGATTTATCGCCACCTTTCCAATAAAGGTGCAACTCATTGCTGCTGCTATTAAAGCCTTGGCCTTCGACAGACACATCGTTGGCACAAATCATATCGAGGTTCTTTCTTTCCAGTTTGCCGCGCGCGTATTTTTCAATATCTTGAGTTTCTGCAGCGAAGCCTACGGTAAAAGGGCGACCTTTGGTCATTGAAGCAACAGAAGCGACAATGTCTGGGTTCTTAACCATTTGAATTGTCATGTCGTCTTTACCATCGACCTTTTTAAGCTTCTGGTCTGCAATGGTCTCAGGGCGGTAATCGGCAACCGCAGCGCAGCTGATGAAAATATCGTGTTGAGCAGCGTTTTCTGTAACCGCATCAAACATCTGTTGTGCGCTATCTACATCAACACGAGTTACTTTGTTTGGTGTCGCGAGTGATACAGGGCCACTGACTAGGGTGACCGTTGCGCCTTGTTTAGCAGCGGCTTCAGCTAGTGCATAGCCCATTTTTCCTGAGCTGTGATTCGTAATGTAACGTACAGGGTCGATCGCTTCACGAGTCGGGCCTGCAGTAATAAGCACAGAACGGCCAGCAAGTGGCTTAGGTTGGAAGAAGTCTTCACAGCGATGCACGAGCTGCATTGGTTCTAACATGCGTCCCATACCGACATCACCACACGCTTGTTCGCCTGCAGCTGGGCCCCAGATTTCACAACCCCGGCGTTTTAGCGTTGCGATGTTCTCTTGAGTGGCAGGGTGGCTGTACATTTGCTGGTTCATGGCCGGAGATACCGCCACTGGCGCATCGGTTGCTAAAACCAGAGTCGTCAGTAGGTCGTTGCCCATGCCTGCTGTCATGCGCGCAATAAGGTCAGCGGTTGCTGGCGCTAGTAAGACTAAGTCCGCCCACTTTGCGAGCTCGATGTGTCCCATCGAAGCCTCAGCTGCAGGATCAAGCAAACTATCAGACACTGGCCTTCCAGAGACGGCTTGCATGGTGAGGGGAGTAATGAACTCCTTGGCCGCATTTGTCATCACGACTTGTACCTGTGCCCCA
Source organism: Vibrio toranzoniae (assembly GCF_024347655.1). Classification (NCBI taxonomy): domain Bacteria; kingdom Pseudomonadati; phylum Pseudomonadota; class Gammaproteobacteria; order Vibrionales; family Vibrionaceae; genus Vibrio; species Vibrio toranzoniae. The sequence continues at coordinate 146,188 of NZ_AP025514.1, forward strand.
CGTTCAATTAAGCGACGAGTCAGTTCGGCACATTTATAAGCAGCGATACCACCACTAATACCAAGTAGGATTTTTTTACCTGCTAGGCCTTGTTGGTCAGCGTTACTCAGTTGATTAACCAATGTTTGCATGATTCTGTTCCTTAATTTTTCTGGGACTTACGATATCAGAACAAAGGATTAGTGCCTAGAAGCAGAGTTCGAACAGAGTTGACGCGCATCAAGTTGGTGTTATCAAACTTATCAATTACATGATTTTACAAGCGGCTCGACCCCCTTCTACTGCATTGAAGGATCTCAATGAGCAAGGCCATTAAGCTGATGGGCTGTATTTATGACCAACGAAATAGCCTTTATATGCCTATCAGTAATATTCCTGCCGAATCGATGCCAAGAGAAAAACTACTAAATAGAGGGCCGGATTCTTTGAGTGATGCAGAATTGCTCGCGATATTTCTTCGTACAGGTACGCAGGGAATGAACGTATTAGAGTTAGCCGATAAGTTGATCAAAGACTCTGGCTCGCTGCGGCAACTGTTTTCTGCAACGGAAACGGAATTCTGTGCCCATAAAGGGTTGGGGCAAGCGAAATATGTTCAACTGCAGGCAGTGTTAGAGATGACGCAACGTTATTTAGCAGAGACATTATCTCGAGGGGATGCATTGACGAGCCCCAACCATACCAAGCTCTATCTTTCGAGTATGCTGCGCGATCGCCAGCGAGAAGCCTTCTATATATTGTTCCTCGATAACCAAAATAGAGTGATAAAAGATGAGGTGATGTTTGAAGGAACCATCGATGCCGCATCGGTTTACCCTCGGGAAGTGGTTAAACGCGCACTTCATCATAATGCGGCGGCATTAATTTTAGCGCATAACCATCCTTCGGGTATCGCAGAGCCAAGTCAAGCAGATAGGCGAATCACACGCCGTTTAACCGATGCATTAGCGCTGGTGGACATCCGAATCCTCGACCATTTTGTCGTTGGAGATGGCGAAGTTGTCTCTTTTGCAGAGCGTGGATGGATTTGAATCACATTTTAGGTTGTTAGTTACGTTAAATCTGCTATTATTCCGCCCACATTTTTAGACCTAAAATCAGCTCTGATTACTCAAGCAAGCTGCGCTGCACAAAAAAAGATCACGAAATCCGTAAAAAGGATCTGTTCGGGTCTTGAGCAATGCGTGTCAAGTTAGTATAATGCGCGACCTTTGATAGCCTTGTATGGATTTTCCATAACGGTTTTTACCTTCTATTTTAATTGATAGAGAGGTTCGGCCACCAAGGTTGATATCGAGCTGAAACGATTGGAGAAGACATTCATGTCCCGAGTATGCCAAGTAACTGGTAAGCGTCCAGTAACGGGTAACAACCGTTCACACGCACGCAATGCTACTAAGCGCCGTTTTCTGCCGAACCTACAAACTCATCGTTTCTGGGTAGAGAGCGAAAAACGTTTTGTTAAACTACGTCTAACTGCTAAAGGCATGCGTATTATTGATAAGAAAGGCATTGATGCTGTTCTTGTTGATATCCGTGCACGTGGCGAAAACGTTTAAGAGGAATTAAGCAATGGCTAAAGGCATTCGTGAGAAAATTCGTCTAGTATCTTCTGCAGGTACTGGTCACTTCTACACAACTGATAAGAACAAGCGTAACATGCCAGGCAAATTTGAGATCAAAAAGTTTGATCCAGTAGTTCGCCAACACGTTATGTACAAAGAAGCGAAAATCAAGTAATTGATGCTTTTTTTGCTCTTCTCCAGTAGAAGAAAAAGTTAAAAAACCCAGCTTAATCGCTGGGTTTTTTTATATCTGAAATTAGGCATTATCAATTCTCCCCTTTTAATCGATAGGCAAACAACGCACAGAAAGTCGTGTGCATAGAAAGTGTTGCTCGTTTCACGATATACTGATCGCTCAATAGATTAGATGAGCAGAATCAGATGAGATATCGTGGACGCCGGTGGAACAACATACTCATGTTAAGCGTGATCGCTTTTATTGGGGTGTTAAACCTTCCAACGCTGATCAAAGCGTACCTTATCGAGCCTGAGCCTCAGGTTGAGAGCCCTTACCCTTATCTCCTAAATCCAGCAGCAGAGCTTCAAGCGTTACACTTTGCTAAATGGTCTGTCATTCAACAAGACAATCAATGGGTTTACCAGTTCAAAGATGCAGACTTCCCTCAAACTACCCATGCACAAGAGTTGTCACAGCGTTGGAAAGAGCTTGTGGGTACGGAAGTCGACTCACAAACTTATACAGACCTTACGCCTCGGCTAAATACACCGCACACCATTGAAGTATGGTATCAAGACCAAGAAGAGCCCCAGCGTATTACCTATTATCAATTGCCCGAATTCTGGTTGTTAAAAAACTGGAATGATCAGTGGCTGGCGGTGTCTATTGAAGAGAGTTACCTGTTTCCAAGCCTTAGCTCAGAACATTCATTGAAATCAGACAAGCTATCTATATCAGACAAACCACCTAAATCGGACGACTAAATTATGCCTGAATTACCCGAAGTTGAAGTGAGCCGTATGGGGATCTCGCCTCATTTAGTTGGCGAGACGATAAAAACGATGACTTTTCGGACACCTAAATTACGTTGGGATATCCCACTTGAGTTAAAACAGTTGGAAGGTGAAAAAATACTCTCCATCTCTCGTCGAGCTAAGTATCTGATCATTGAAACTAAGGTTGGTAGTGCCATTGTTCATTTGGGAATGTCTGGTTCACTGCGCGTGTTAGATGCCGATTTTCCAGCAGCAAAACACGATCACGTGGATCTTAAGCTCACTAACGGCAAGGTTCTGCGTTATAACGACCCACGCCGCTTTGGTGCTTGGCTATGGTCGGCGCCTGATGAAGTCCATCCTGTGTTACTTGGTTCTGGCCCCGAGCCGCTAACGGACGACTTCAATGCCGAATATATTACCGAGAAGGCCGAGAAGCGTAAAGTTGCCGTTAAACAGTTCATCATGGACAACAAAGTGGTGGTCGGTGTCGGTAATATTTACGCCAACGAAGCACTATTTTCTTCACGAATTCATCCTTTGCGCCCCGCAAGCAAAGTAACAAAAGAAGAGTGGGTCTTGCTAACCAAAGAGATCAAGCAAGTGCTCGCCACCGCTATCAAACAAGGCGGAACCACTTTAAAGGATTTTGCACAAGCTGATGGCAAGCCTGGATACTTTGCTCAAGAGCTACAGGTTTATGGTAAAGCGAAAGAGGAATGCCCTAATTGTGGTGAGAAACTTGAAGAGCAAAAAATAGGGCAGAGGAATACATTTTTTTGCTCTCAATGTCAGGTATAGAAAAACTGAACCTATGTTCATTTTTTTAAGCTAGTAGATATGCGGTCTAGTAGCTACAATTGCAGTAATTATATGAATTGAGAATGGTAGAATGAAATATTTAGTAACTGGCGTGGCTGGGTTTATTGGCTCTGCAGTTTCAGAGCGACTATGTGCGGCAGGACATGAAGTTATCGGTATTGATAACCTGAATGACTACTATGAAGTCTCTTTGAAACATGATCGTTTAACGCGAATTGAGCATGAAAATCTAACCTTTATCGAGCTTGATCTTGCAGATAGAGAAGGTATCGCCGAGCTTTTCGTACAGCAAAAATTTGACCGCGTTATTCACCTAGCGGCGCAAGCTGGCGTTCGTTACTCAATTGATAACCCAATGGCTTATGCTGACAGCAACCTTGTTGGTCACTTGGCTATTCTAGAAGGTTGTCGTCATAACAAGGTTGAACACCTCGTTTATGCTTCATCGAGCTCTGTCTATGGCTTGAATCAAAAAATGCCATTCCATACAGCAGACAGTGTTGATCACCCGATCTCATTATACGCCGCGACCAAGAAATCTAATGAGTTGATGGCACATACCTATTCTCATTTATACGACGTACCGACGACCGGACTACGTTTCTTTACGGTTTACGGCCCTTGGAGTCGTCCTGATATGGCGATGTTCAAGTTTGCGAATCTAATCGTAGCGGGTAAAGAAATCGACATTTATAACAACGGCGACATGATGCGTGATTTCACTTATATCGATGATATTGTTGAAGGTATTATTCGCGTTCAAGATCGTATTCCAGCCAAGCAACCAGATTGGACGGTTGAGCAAGGCTCACCAGCAACCAGTTCTGCTCCGTATCGTGTATTTAATATCGGCCATGGTAGTCCGGTTAAATTAATGGACTACATCGAAGCATTAGAAAACGCTCTAGGTGTTGAAGCGAAAAAGAACTTCATGCCAATGCAGCCAGGTGATGTGTATGCGACTTATGCAGATACTGAAGATTTGTTTGAAGCGGTTGGTTACAAACCTCAAGTTAAGATCCAAGAAGGAGCAAAAGCTTTCGCGGATTGGTATAAAGCCTATTACTCACTGTAGTAATAGATAGTTTCGAACTAAAAATAGCGCCCACTGAGCGCTATTTTTGTTTTTAAACACAGGGTTATTTCATTATTTTTAGCTTTATTTTGGCTGCTACCTGTTGTGGTACAAACTGGCGAATATCACCGCCATGAATTGCGACTTCACGGACAATCGTTGAAGAGAGGAAGGCATATTCTTCAGAAGGGGTAAGGAACACGCTTTCAAGCCCTGGCAGTAACTTGCGGTACATACTGGTGAGACCAAATTCGTATTCAAAATCCATGGTTGTTCTCAAACCACGCACCAATACGTTCGCTTGCTGTTGTTTAGCAAAGTCGACCAGTAACCCTGAAAACCCTTCGACAGAGACGTTCGGGATATGAGCTACGGCATCACGCAGTAGCTCTACTCGTTCATCTAACTCAAACATGGTCTTTTTACTTGGGCTCTCAGCTACCCCAACGGTGATATGGTCAAACATGCTAGCGGCGCGAACGATGATATCAAGGTGCCCATTGGTGACTGGATCAAACGTTCCAGGGTAGATGACATGTGTGCTCATATTAGCGTTCCTTGCTTAATGTTCTGTTTGGAATTCAGTACGTTGTCTGAATATCGTGTCGGGCGAGAAGTGAGTGCTTTATCGAGTCGCTGCTTGACCATATCGACGGTGATGTCTTTCATCAGGTCATCGCCCTTGGCACGAGTTCCCCATGGAAGCTCTTGCACGGGTTTACCTTGTTGTGCTTCTACATGCTGTTGGTACACACTTGCCACGATATCGAGATCGTTGTAAGGGCCAGTTCTACGAGGATCGCTGTGTGCGTACAAGCCAATTACCGGTGTTGACTGTGTGGTTGCCAAGTGGGCTGGACCAGTATCAGGTGCCAACACAACCGTTGCATGTTTCAGTACGGCAGTCAGTTGCTTCAAGTTCGTCTTGCCAATCAAGTTAGTGACAGGCGACTGGCATAATTTTTCGATGTCGTTACCTAGGTTAACTTCTCTTGGTGCCGGAGAACCACAAAGTACCACTTGCATGCCTTCTTCTGAAGCATGGTCGGCAATGGCGGCATATCGCTCTGTTAACCAGTTGCGCGAGTCTTTGCTGGCAGCAGGCGAGATAACCAGTGTAGGTTTGTTGGCTATGGTGCTGATTGCTAGCTCTTCATCTTCTGGCGTTAATGGAATAGTCCATTGAGGTTTATCGAAAGGCACGCCAATGTAGCGCGCAAATTCGGCAAAGTTATCCAATACATGAAACTTGTCTGAGATAGGAAGTTGGCGATTGGTGAACAGTGATTGACCTTCACGAGTGCGGTTTTTACCAAAGCCTACTTTATACCTTGCTTTGATCCCCCAAGATAGCACGCTGGCTCTCAGTGCCGCTTGCATGTGCAGCAGTGCATCAAATTTACGATCAGATAGCTGACGCCATAATTCACGCATTCCTTTGAAGCCTTGTTTTTTATCGAAAACAATCACCTCAATACCGGGAAGATCACCGATTAGCATGGCTTCGATTTTTCCTGTGATCCAAGTGATTTTCGTTTCAGGCCACTGCTTCTGAATGGCTTGAACCACAGAAATAGCATGACAAACATCGCCAATAGCGGAAAGACGAAGTATGCAAAGAGATTGAGGTGCAGTTGAGAACAGTGACATAAAGTGCCCGAAAAAGTGAATAACATCAGAATTATGCAGATACTCGCATTAGTTGTAAAATAGCAATGACGAAAAGCGACCCAAAGGCCTCATAGATGGAAACGATTAGCACCAATAACCAAACAATTTGGTATGACCCTGAACTTCTGGCTCAAGTGCCAGAGGATGAGATGGTTCAGATCTTTGAGGCAGAATACTGGCAACAAAGAGGGGCTATTTCTGGAAGTGCTCAGGGCCGTGGCACGACATGGTTTATCCAACTTGATGTAATACAAGCCGCGTTGCGCCATTATCGCCGTGGCGGATTGTTTGGGAAGCTAGTCGAAGATCAATATCGTTTCTCTGATTGGGAAAGCACGCGTTGCGCGATGGAGCTCAACGTTCTCAATGTCTTGGCTAATGCAGGTGTCAATGTACCGAAGCCCATTGCTGCTAGAGCCATTAAAAGCGGGCTGCTTTATCGAGCGGACTTAATGTCTGAACGAATTCCTAACGCTAAAGATTTGGTCGATATCTTGGTTGCTCATCCGATCGATGCGGATATTTACTGTAAAATTGGCCAAGAGATAAGAAAAATGCACGATACAGGGGTCAATCATACCGATCTCAACATTCATAATATCCTGCTTGATGATTCGCAAACGGTGTGGATTATTGACTTTGATAAGTGTGGCCAGCAAGCGGGTGATGACTGGAAAGAAGGTAACTTGAATCGCCTTAAGCGCTCGTTTCTAAAAGAAGTGAACAAGCGCCAGATTCAATGGCAAGAGTCCGATTGGATGCATTTGCTTAAGGGTTATCGAAGCGAATAATAAAAAGCGAATTGACCAAATGTGATTAGCTTAAGATGTGCTCCAAGGTTTTTTTCAATGCCCCTCGGTTTTGCTCTATCACTTGATAAGCCGCTAACCCTTTGTCTTTACGTAACTCAGGTTGCGTGAACAGCGCTCTGAGCTGGCCTGCAATTTCATCGCTATTTTGACAAATAGTGACCGCTTGAGCTTCAAGCAGTTTGTCGGTGATCTCACTGAAATTAAAGTAGCTAGGACCATTCAGTAAAGGCAATTGCAGGGCTGCTGGTTCAAGCAGGTTATGGCCCCCAACTTTATCGCCAATCAGGCTTCCGCCCATAAAGCACACATCAGCGCCGCCGAGTAGTACTAACATTTCTCCCATCGTATCCGCTATATAGACTTCAATATCAGAGGCGATGGGATGTTGGCTCGTTCGAGTGATGGTATTGAACTGGTGCTGCTTAGCCAATTCAGTGACTTGACTAAATCGCTCAGGATGGCGAGGAACAATAACGAGTAACGCAGTCGGGTGGTCTTTTAGAAGCTGCTTATGAGCGTCTAAGATAATTTCATCTTCGCCTCGGTGAGTGCTGGCCGCTATCCATACACAGCGCTCAGAGCCAATTGTTTCACGTAGCGCTTTGCCTTTTTCAACCTGCTCAGCAGAGACCTCAATATCAAACTTGATGGAGCCAGTCACATGCACACATTTATCGTCTAACCCTAATCGTACAAAGCGTTCAGCATCGCTTGGGTATTGGCAAAGTACTTGAGAGAGGTTTTCGGCTAACAGATCGAAAACCGATTGGAATTTAGCATAACGCTGGCACGAGCGTTCAGATAGGCGAGCGTTGAATACCGAAATCGGTATTCCGGCTTTCGCAACGCAATGCAGTGTGTTTGGCCACAACTCTGTTTCCATTATCAACATTTGCTTTGGTTGGACGACTTTAAGAAAGGCTCGAATACACCAAGAAAAATCAATCGGCATGTAACGATGCTCAACCAAATCACCAAGTTTGGCTATTTGCTCTGCACCTGTACTCGTTGTCGTGGTGACAATGATGGCTTGATCTGGTGCTTGTTGTTTCAATTGCTTGATGATTGGCGTTGCGGCAATCGACTCGCCTACGGATACGGCATGAATCCAAATAGGATTTTTACCATTGATTTGCGGTGTGATGCCGAAATGCTCTTTCCAACGTTGGCCGAAACTCGGTTTTCCAGGTTTGTTCTTATAGAGCCCATACAGCAGTAGCGGAGAGGCTAATGACAATATGAGAGTATAGAGAAGTCGTATAAGCATAAGAACAGTGACACCAGAGGGTAAAATCAGTATTCAGAAGAGTATTTTCTTCAATCTCGAAAGTAAAGAGCGTTATAATTAAATGCTTAGTTGCACTTTCAAACGGACATGGTGAATTTTATCTCCTCGCTTATGCAAACCGATCAAACCTATCGTTTCTTGCTCTACGTCGAGCAAAATTATTCATTTGCTATCCTTCGCCCATTTTATGACTATGCGAAGCGACTTGGCCATGATGTAAAATGGCTGCTGGTGGGTGACGATGCGTCCGAGCACTTGTTATCAGAGCAAGAGCAAAGAGTCTCTTTAGCCGAAGCGGTGACCTTTAATCCCCATGCCGTCTTAGTTCCCGGCGATCGTGTTCCTGCATTTATTTCAGGGATGAAGGTACAAGTATTCCATGGCTTGAACGAGAGCAAACGTGGGAACTTATACCCTGAGCGTGGTCTATTTGATTTGTATTGCACAGAAGGCCATGAAAGAACCAATTCACTTGAGCCATTAGCCAAACAACGTGGCTATTTTCAAGTAAAAGAAACCGGGTGGCTGAAGCTGGATAGCTTGTTTAATTATCAAGCAAGTGAGCACAGTTACGAGAGACCCCAAATTCTATTTGCTTCGACGTTTTCGCCAAGCTTATCGTGTGCTGAGTTGGTTTATGAAGAACTTAAGCGTCTCAGCCAGCTGAGTCAGTGGCAATGGTTAGTGACATTGCACCCTAAGATGAAGCAAGAGACCCGAGCAAAATATCAGGCGTTGGAAGGCGATAATCTTTTGTTTTTCGATAATGACCGAGTGATTGAAATGCAACATCGTGCTGATGTGATGGTATGTGATAACTCATCGATATTTCAGGAATTCTTATTGCTCAATAAGCCGGTAGTCACGGTGAATAATCGAGATCCTCAAGCAAGCTTTATTAACATCACTCAAGCCGAGCAATTAGAGTCAGCAATTAAGCAAGCGATGCTACCTGATGAAACAAGAGACAAAGCTATCGCCAGTTATGGCCCATCAATCACTCCTTACTTAGATGGGCAATCTTCCGCTCGGGTTTTGAGTGCCATAACAGACGCACTAGAGAGTGGCTGGCAAGATAGAAAGCCAAAAAATTGGATTCGTAACTTTAAAATCCGCAAATCATTAAACTATTGGAAATTCTAGGGCTGAATAATGAGAAAACATACCCTGTCTGTCATTGTTATTACCAAGAATGAAGAAGACCGAATTGAAACGTGCCTTAAATCTGTTGTTGATATTGCCGATGAACTGATTGTTTTAGACAGTGGCTCAACAGATGCAACCGTTGAAATATGCCAAAAATATACAGATAACGTGACAATCACTGACTGGCCGGGCTTTGGTAAGCAAAAGCAGCGAGCGCTAGATAAAGCAACATGTGATTGGGTGCTATCAATTGATGCTGACGAAGCTCTCGATCAAGAGATGAGCGATGCTCTTGTTGAACTATTAAAACAAGAGCAAATCAAACACACGGCGTATAAACTGCCTTGGGGAGTGACGCTTTATGGAACAACGCTTAAGTATGGTCGTAGCGCTCGTGCTGTGTTGAGACTCTTTAAAAGAGAAGGCTCTCGTTATACCTTGGATGAAGTGCATGAAACCGTTATTCCGGAACAAGGAACTACTGGAACTCTGAAAGGCTACTTGCTCCACTATACCCACCGAGATTATGGTCATGGTTTAGACAAAGCAGCGCAGTACGCTTGGCTTGGGTCGCAAAAGTATCATCGCAAAGGTAAGAAATCACACGGCTTATTTTTAGCTTTATTACGTGCAATATGGACGTTCTTCCTTGTGTATATCATTCGCCGTGGCTTTATGGATGGCAGTGTCGGCTTCATTATGGCGATGACTTACGCTCAAGTGAATTTCAATAAATACGTCGGTTTGTGGATCCTTGAAAATCGTTCAGAAGACCGTTTAACAGACCAAGCTTAGTAGGAACCGATAGATGAAGATTTTAGTTTGTGCATCTTACTTACATGCATGGAACAGCTTACGCCCTGAAGCCGCGATCTTTATTGAGCTTGCGCGTCAAGGTCACCAAGTCACAATCATGACCCAAGGTGAGTCTGAGCATGTATCAAAGTTAGAAGAGTGCGGCATTCGAGTGGTTGATGGTTATCCAAAGCGTAAAATTTGTTTTGATACCATAAAAAAAATTCGCCACGAGCTGAAAACGCATGATTACGACATCTGCTATGCTTTTAACTCAAAGACGATACCTAACGCGGCGTTTGCGTGTATGGGTTTCAACGTTAAATTAATCGTTTATCGAGGCACTACTGGAGGTTTATATCGACATGACCCAAGTGCTTATCTAACTCAGTTACATCCTCGTGTAGATGGCATTGTGTGTGTGTCTGAAGCAGTACGACAAGATGTGGTGAAGCGCGTTTGGAAGAACAAAGATAACGTTGTTACCATATACAAAGGGCATGAATTGGATTGGTATAAAGTACCGCCAACCGAGCGCTCTGAGTTTGGTTTGCATGAAGATGATGTAGTTGCGATTACTGCAGCGCACGTAAGGCCAAGTAAGGGCATCTCTGTTTTACTTGAGGCGACCAAATACATTACTGCGCCCAACTTCCATTTGATCTTAGCGGGCAGCGGCTACGAGCCTCATTTTGATGAGATGAAAGCGAGCCCTATGAGTGAGCGAATTCACTACATTGGTCATCGTACTGACATCCCTTCAATCATGTGTATGGCTGACTTTCAAGTTCAACCATCGATCAGCGGAGAAGGGCTACCTCGCACGATTGTCGAAGCGATGGCAAATGGCACAACCTCAGTAGTTACAACTACCGGTGGAGCCCCTGAGCTCGTTGTAGATGGTGAGACGGGTTATATTGTTCCTACTGGTGACGCAAAAGCACTGGGCGAGGCAATGGACAAGTTCGCACAAGACAAGGCCAAGTGCACCGTCATGAGTGAAGCGGCTAAGAAGCGCCTAGATGAAAGCTTTAGTTCACGAGTGACAGTGAAGAAGCATTTGGAATTTTTTGAGAAACTGCTAACCAGCTAAAGTAGCTAGATATCAAATTGGAATTCAAGTACCTAAGTTTGAAACTTAGAGAAATAGAAATATATTAGAGTAGTTGAGTATGCTAAATAACAAGACAGTATTAATTACAGGTGGCACTGGGTCGTTTGGTAAGCAATTTATCAAAACAATTCTTGAGCGATACCAAGACGTAAAGAAGATCATTATCTTTTCTCGTGATGAACTGAAGCAGTTTGAAATCAAGCAGCAATATCCTCACAAGGATTTTCCTCAATTACGCTTCTTTATTGGCGATGTTCGTGATCGTAACCGCATGATTCAAGCGTGTGAAGATGTTGATGTCATTATCCACGCCGCTGCGATCAAACAAGTAGATACTGCTGAGTACAACCCGACTGAATGTATCCGCACCAATATTGATGGCGCAGAGAATGTGATTAGTGCGGCTCTTGCGTGTGGTGTGAAAGATGTTGTTGCGCTTTCGACAGATAAGGCCTGTGCACCAATTAACTTGTACGGAGCAACTAAATTAGCTTCGGATAAGTTATTTGCAGCTGCAAACAATATTAAAGGCTCTAAAGATATTCGTTTTAGTGTTGTTCGTTATGGCAATGTTATGGGCTCTCGTGGTTCGGTTATCCCATTCTTTATGCAGAAAAAAGAAGAAGGTGTACTGCCAATTACACATGAAGAGATGACACGTTTTAATATTTCTCTTCAAGATGGCGTGAATATGGTGATGTATGCACTGGAAAACCATCTAGGAGGTGAGATTTTTATTCCTAAGATCCCTTCATACAAAATCCTAGATATCGCTGAAGCTGTTGCGCCTGGTATGCCAACTAAAGTGGTTGGCATTCGCCCTGGTGAAAAGCTTCATGAAGAGATGATTACTGATACGGATTCTCTCAATACAATTGATTTAGGTCGTTATTACGCGATCCTTCCTTCAGTCTCTTTTACATACACAGAAGATGAGTACATGAATCACCATAAGGCTGAGAAAGTGCCTTTTGGTTTTAAATACAACTCAGGCACCAATACTGAGTGGGAAACGATTGAAGGTCTACGCGACCTAATCAAAGAACATGTTGACCCTAAATTTACAGTGTGAGTAAAACAGTGATTCCATACGGCAAGCAAGATATCAGTCAGCAAGACATTGATAGTGTAGTTGATGTCCTTAAATCTGATTTCCTGACTCAGGGACCACAAGTTCCTGCGTTTGAAAACGCGTTAACAGAACATACTGGTGCTCAGTATGCGTTAGCTGTGAATAGTGCAACCTCCGCTCTGCATATCGCTTGCTTGGCTTTAGGTTTGGGTGAAGGTGACTGGTTGTGGACAACACCGGTTACTTTTGTCGCGTCTGCAAACTGTGGTCTTTATTGCGGAGCTAAAGTAGACTTTGTTGATATAGATTCAGCAACTTATAACATGTGCCCTAAAAAGCTAGAGCAAAAGCTAATTACTGCTAAAGCCACCGGAACTCTACCGAAAGTCGTCGTTCCTGTTCATTTGTGTGGTCAGCCTTGTGATATGGAATCTATTGCTAAATTAGCGAAAGAGTACGGCTTTAAAGTCATTGAAGATGCTTCTCATGCTATTGGTGGTCAATATCATGAACAACCAATCGGTAATTGTAAGTATTCTGATATTACCGTATTCAGTTTTCACCCTGTAAAAATTGTCACAACGGCTGAAGGTGGTGCTGCATTAACGAACCAGAAAGAGCTAGCGGATAAAATGGCTCTCTTGCGCAGTCATGGTATTACACGAGATCCTGAAATGATGACCGAAGCTTCTCATGGTGGTTGGTACTACCAACAGGTTGATTTAGGTTTCAACTACCGCATGACAGAACTTCAAGCGGCATTGGGTGTCACGCAAATGCAGCGTCTTGACGAATTTGTTGCGGCGCGCCATGTGTTGTCTAAACGTTATAATCAAATGTTATCTGAATTACCTTTAGTACTTCCTTATCAACTGGAAAACACGTACTCAGGTCTGCATTTATTCGTAATTCGTTTGAAGTTAGATGAGATATCACTAACTCATAAACAAGTGTTTGACGCATTGCGTGAAAATGGTATTGGCGTTAATTTGCATTACATACCGGTTCATACTCAGCCATATTACCAGGTTATGGGCTTTACTGAAGGGGACTTCCCTGAATCAGAACGCTACTATCAAGAAGCGATCTCACTGCCAATGTTCCACGGTATGACGGAAGCACAGCAAAATACCGTTGTTCGTGTAGTAACCGAAATTTTGACAGGTAAATAATGAACGTTGCTATTATTCCTGCACGTGGTGGCAGCAAGCGTATTCCTCGTAAAAATATTAAGCATTTCCATGGCAAGCCTATGATCGCTTACTCAATCGAAGCTGCACTTGCTTCGGATCGTTTTGATAAGGTTATTGTCTCTACTGACGATACGGAGATAGCTGAAGTAGCGAAGAAATATGGTGCTGAAGTACCATTTTTACGACCTTCAAATATCTCCGATGATTATGCTACCACCATGGATGTGATGCACCATGCAATAACTTGGTGCGATAACAATGGCTGGGATGTTGGTGATGTTTGTTGTTTGTACGCCACTGCTCCGTTTGTTTTACCTGAAGATCTTCAGAAAGGCTATGAGCTACTTAGGGGGACTCGTGTACAATTTGCATTTAGTGCCACATCGTTTCCGTTTCCGATTCAGCGCGCAATTAAGCTTGATGAGCAAGGTTCTGTTTCGATGTTTGCCCCTGAAAACGAACAGGTAAGATCACAAGACTTGGAGGAAGCGTATCACGATGCTGGCCAATTTTATTGGGGTCGTAAAGATGCTTTCTTGAATAAATTATCGGTGTTTTCTAGCCACTCTAAGGCCGTGCTATTACCGAGAAAACGCGTTCAAGATATTGATACCCAAGAAGACTGGGAACTGGCTGAATCTCTTTTCTCAGCATTAAGGTTAGGATAAACAATGAAGGTTACCTTCCGAGTGGATGCGTCACTATTTATCGGTAGTGGCCACGTCATGCGCTGTTTGGTGCTTGCTGATATATTAAAGAGTAGAGGCTTCTCCGTATACTTTGCTTGTCTGCCTCAGCCTGGGGACATGATTGCATATATCCGTGATAGAGGCTTTGACGTATTAGAGTTGACTCCCTCTTGCCTACCAATGACTCCCTCCCATAGCGCTGATTATAAAGCTTGGCTTCAACGTAGCGTTAAAGAAGATGCAAATGACTTTTTATCCAAAGTTGATTATTCCGAGTGGGTGATTGTGGATCACTATGCGCTGGACCATGAGTGGGAAAGTATTATTGGCAAGCTGTCATGCGCTATTTTATCGATAGATGACCTTAACCGTGAACACTGTAGTGATATTATTCTTGACCAAAACCTATGGCCGAACCTTGAAGAAAGATATTCAAACTGTTCTTCTACCAAGCTCCTTGGTCCTGAATATGCTCTTTTAAGAGAGAGTTTTTCAATATTGCGAGATTCACCCCGAGACTCAATATCCAATCAACTTTTAGTCTTTTTTGGTGGAACAGATCCTACCAATGAGTGTGAGAAGTTTATTCTTGCAGCAAACGAATTTGAAAGGCTCCCGTTTAATACTATTTTGATCACGGGGAGAATTAACCCTCGTTTTGATACTTTGTCAAAGCTTAATCAAAATCGAAGTGTAGCAATATATAAGAACTTAGAGAGCTTCGACTTATCTTTAAGCAACAGTAAATATGCGATTGGTGCTTCGGGAGTCAGTAATTGGGAGCGATTCTGCCTGAAAGTTCCTGCTTCAATAGTTTCCGTCGCGGAGAATCAAGTAGTACTTTCTAATTACTTGTCTGATTTAGGATTTGTTGAATATTTAGGTGAAGGCACAACGACTACTACCAATACTTATAGGGATGAGTTAACACGTCTATACGAAAGGTGGGAGCACATCAAACCTTTTAGTGATTTTGAAGTTGATGGCTTCGGTGCGAATAAGGTCGTTCAAACAATGGAGAGCTTTTGTCGTGAAAAAAAGAGTGATTAAATTTAGGCTACTTGAAGAAAGCGATTTAGAAGAAATTCTCGCTTGGAGAAACTCTCCAGATGTTAGAAAAAACATGTACACCTCTCATGAAATCACTATGGATGAGCATAAGTCATGGTTTTCTAGTATGTGCAAGGATAGTTCAAAAGAATATTTTCTAGCAGAGTTAAATGGAGAGCCAGCAGGGGTTGTTGGATTTACTGATATAAATCGAATTCCTGGAATCGCTTCTTGGGCATTTTATGCGTCGCCCAATGCGGTAAGAGGTACCGGATCTTTGATGGAATATCGAGCCCTAGAGCACGCATTTACTGAATTAGATTTGCACAAATTACGCTGTGAGGTTTTAGGCTTTAATCAACCGGTGGTGAAATTACACTCCAAATTTGGCTTTAAAGTTGAAGGTACTCATCGAGATGCTTTCTTCAATGGGACTGAATATCACGATGTAGTACATTTGGGTATCTTTTCACATGAGTGGAAAGGTATTAGAAACCTTATGAAAGATAAATTGAGAGTATACGAAGAGAATGAATAAAAACATATACATCGATAATCGAGAAATTGGTCCTAATTGCCCTCCCTATATTATTGCGGAGCTGTCTGCTAATCATAACGGTGACATTAACCGTGCTTTTCAGATAATGGAAGAAGCAAAAAAAGCAGGTGCTGATGCGATTAAACTTCAAACCTATACCCATGAAACGATTACTATGGATAGTGACTCGGAAGAGTTTCAAATTCATGGTGGCTTATGGGATGGCCAAACTCTGTATGAGTTGTATAAAGAAGCGCATATGCCTTGGGAATGGCACAAGCCTTTGTTTGAAAAAGCAAAAGAGTTAGGTATTACGATATTTAGTTCACCATTTGATTTTACCGCTGTCGATTTATTAGAAGAGCTAGATGCTCCTGCATACAAAATAGCATCTTTCGAAGTGGTTGACTTACCTCTGATCAAGCGTGTTGCTCAAACCGGTAAGCCGATGATTATCTCAACCGGAATGGCCAACGAGGAAGAGATTGCAGAAGCAGTAAAAACAGCGAGAGATAATGGATGTAAGGAATTGGTTGTATTGCATTGCGTAAGCGGTTATCCAGCCCCTGCAGAGCAATATAACTTAAAGACGATTGCCGATATCGCAGAGCGGTTTGACGTTTTATCTGGTCTTTCTGATCACACAATCGACAATGCTACCGCCGTTGCTTCAGTTACTCTAGGTGCATGTTTGATTGAAAAACATGTCACAATGGATCGTAACGGGGGCGGTGCAGATGATAGTTTTTCTCTTGAGCCTCATGAATTAGCTGCATTGTGTAAAGACACGAAAACGGCTTGGCAAGCGATGGGGCAAGTGAACTACGAAAGAACAGAAGCTGAAAAGGGGAATGTTAAGTTCCGTCGTTCTTTATATGTAGTAAAGGATATTGCTAAAGGTGAAACTTTGACACCTGAAAATGTTCGTAGCATCCGTCCTGGGTTTGGTTTAGCGCCAAGATACTACGAAGAGATTATAGGGAAAAAGGCTTCAGCTAATATAGAGGCAGGGACTCCTTTATCGTTGGGTTTATTTATATAGTTAGTTATTTGATATTAGATAGCTGTAGAGATATTAAATCTTGAAGGCTATCTTGTTTTTTTTCTAATTCAATTAATATGTTTTCTAAGTCATGAACTTTGCTGTCCGGGATTATTTTATATATTTCACAATATTCCTCGATCCCCATTCCGGCTGAAGAGTTAATTGATATTATGTTAACCTTATCTTTACTAGATAGTAGATAAATTTCCAAAGGTAGTTTATTAGATAAAAATCGCACTCCTTTTTCTTTGAAAGATAAATAATCTGACGCGCTTTCCTTTGGGTGTAACTTTAAAATTGGGGTTAAACCTTTATGTTTACTTTCTAATATTAACCTACTATAGATGTCATAAAAGAAACCATTGTCTTTAAGCTTACCTTTTAATTTGTTAAATATGGGTTGTGTGGCGATGATCAATGTTTTATTGTCGAAATTATTAGTACTGTCAAATTTAAAGCATTGTTGAATTTTTGATATTTTTGCTTTATCTTTTGATAAAACAAGTCTTCTTCCTTTGTGTTGTACTGATTTTGGTAACTTTTCTGGGTGTACCACATAAATGTGGTCACATTGCTTTCTTTCACCAAATATGTAATGCTTAGGCGGTTGATTTGATAGCAAACGAAATAATTGCTTGGGCTTGTCATCAATCTGGTGCTTAACGTAATTACCCATTCCATCTTCTATCATTGAGTAAGATTTAACTAGAAGGCGAAATAGCCTAGACATCTTATTGTTATCATTGAATAAGAATAGTTTATTTATCCCCTTCTTTAAGTCTACGTTGTTATTACTTTCATATATTGATGACACCAATATGTTTTTTAATGGATCTGGTATTGGCCAACCACGAAGTGAACAAAATAAAATATATTTACCAATATATCCAATTTTCTTTATATGATTAACTAATGACTCTCTGTTCATTAAGACTAACTCTATTTTTTTAGGGAGTTGAGTTGTGTCTATGTCTTTGGGGTCTATATCTTGGTAATCATAGAAATAAATTATGGTTGAGAGATTTACCTCATCTTGTGCTTTATACAAACTAAGTAATAAGTGCCTTACCGTAGAGCATATATATATATCTTTATGTGTTGAGTTCATGATTTATTTCTACTCAGTTTGAATTTCAAATTATGTAAGTGGCGTTGAATAGTTTCATTTAAATTGAACCACTCACGCTTACATTTCTTGAATAAACTTCTGTTGCTGGCGCGTTTTTCATAGCCGATATCAGAATCAAATTTAGGGTCGTTTGTTAAACAAGGAACTGCAGTCCCATAACACTCAACTTCATTTTGCCAGAATCGGTCCATATAGATATCTACGGCCATATACCATTCTTGTGAGTGTTCAAGAAGTTTTTTTGCTCCCGATGGTTTTAAAAAATAGGCTGTAGCACTCATGTGCCCTTTAGTGAACTTATGAATACTAGTTGAATTGCATTTGAAGACTTCGTAAGAGTGATATTTTCGACGCTTATTTTTAAATAATCGAATACACTCTACAGTTTCTGGTATATCTGAAATATCTTGAATAAAATTAAGAAACGCCTCTCTAAATAAAAGAGCGTCATCTTCAATTACGATTATTGGTTGGTTGATGTCTATGCATTTTTCCCATAATGAATAGTGGCTCGCATAACACCCTAGTTGACCTGCGCTTAGTGTTTTTGCTCGGAAGGCCTGGCTCAATTCATCCTTATAACGGCTGAGAAGCGGGTGAGGTGGCGACATTCTTCCGTCTATTGCAGGAAACAGCTCAAAAGGAAGGGATAGCTCGTCTAATTGACGACTAATATTCTCTTTTCTCTCGGTAGATGATTCTAAATTTATGACAAAAACTTTAGTCATTGGTAACTCTCTTACATCTTGAGCAAATAGGGACTAGAAATAATAAATATAACATCAAAGGTTGAGGGTGATTGAAAGGGACATCTGTTAATCCAGAAATAAAGAAAAGTGATGTCAAACCAATGACAATGAATTTTTCATAATCCACCAAGTATTTAAAGGTTAAGATTGGGTAAGCTAATAATCCAACTAGTAATATTAATCCTATAATTCCTGATTTTACTAATTTGTCAATTATTTGGTTATGGTAATGGCTAGAAGCATAATAATAAATATAATGAGAAATAGATTTGGTTTCTAGTTTTTCCTTTAATATTTTTTGATAATTATCACCATGACCTTGACCTATAATTGGGCTTTGTATATAAAGTTCTGGTGCTAATTCCCATAACTGAAGCCTCCAACCAATCGAAGTGTTGTAATTCCCTGACTTAATATTATTAATCTCATAAATGGTATGTTCATATCGATGGCTAATTTTATCTTTAAAAATAATTGAGCTAATAGATAATAAAGTTACAGTTGTAAATAAGGACAATAAGACTTTATTTTTAGAGGGTGGGGTCTTTATGCATCTAATAATAATTATTATTAGAACACTTAATAAAATAGCTAACCAAACACCTCGAGCTTCACTTAAAATAATTGGTGGTAAGTAAAGCAGAAATGCCAAAAGGTTTATAGCATGATGTTTAAAGGTTGATTTACCCATCAATAAAGACAGGGCTACAATAGCGAGTAATGCTGAAGTTGTAGCGTATGGTATGGGGTTAATGTATCCAGCATCGCGTTCAACCCCCATATATACATTAAAATAAAGACTATTAAAGCATATGGCGAAGCCACCAACTAAAATGATCCAACGGATTATTTGCTTGGTTAGAAGCTTATAAGGGAAAACTAATAAGAAGAGTGTTGTACCAATTAATGCTCTGATTTCCCTAGAGCTAGAACCATGATAATAGTAACTAAATATAGCATATAGGCATGAGGTTATTATTAGCCATATAAAAGGGTTGCGTATATTATTTAATATGGTGTCTTTTCTGATGGCGGTAATGCTAATTGCGATAGTAACTAAAAGTAATGGGATTATTTTTTTATCACCATTATCTAATATTATCATACCAGTAACAGCGAAAAAATAAGGTAATAGTAATAGGATTGTATATGTATTTTTTTTGGTAATGTTCATTTAGTTCTGTACTAGCTATTGTACGGATTGAGATTACTTTCAGGACGAGTCTTAAGCAGCCTTAAGATCCACATATATTGCTCTGGTTTTTTACTCACATAATCTTCAATACATTGATTCATCATACGTGCATCTTGTTCTTCACTTCCTGTTGGAAATGGTAGAGCAGGGTAAAAGTCTAAGGTGTATTGGCCTGTATTACTATCGTATTGAGCAAACAAGGGAACAATTTTAGCTTTGCTCAGTTTAGATAGACGACCAAGGCCTGAGATGGTTGCTTTTTGTGTCGCAAAGAAGTCAACGAAGACACTGTGCTCACGGCCAAGATCTTCATCTGGTAAGTAGTAGCCAAGATAACCGTCACGTACTGATTTGATGAAAGGCTTGATACCGCCGCTACGATCGTAAACTCGTCCACCATATTGAACACGTTGCCTGTGCATTAACCAGTCACTAAGCTTATTTTTCTGTGCTTTTGCCATGGCTGATACCGGAAGGTTGCGCGATGCCAGCAATACCGCTGGAATATCGATAGCCCATGTGTGCGGAACCAGCAAGATCACATTCTCGCCACTGTCTGTAATATCGGTTAGGTTACTAAGACCATTAATTGAGGTGTTGTTTTCTAGCCAGCCTTTACTCTTTAAGGTCAGTGAGGCAAACCCCATCAAAAATGAGATGGAAGTAACGTATGACTGATAGAGAGTTTCTTCGCGCTCTTTGATAGATTGCTCAGGGAAACACATCTCAAGATTCACTCGAGCCCGACGATTAGCCTTATTCTTAATTTTTACAGCTTGCTTAGCCATAAACTTAGCTAATGCTAAACGAATGCTATTAGGTAAGATGCAGACTAAAGACGATAACAAAACAGCAATCCAAGTTCCCCAGTATTTAGGTGCTAGAAACCCCCATTCAAACTCAGGATTGTAAGCTTTTGGATCAAAATCATTGCGTTGTGTGGTCATTCATTCACTACATTATTTAAATCAGAGAGTTAACTTTATATCGGTTACTCTGGGAATGATTATATTCGTTAGACATTCCCAATAATACACGCTAAAAGTAGGGTGTATTATTGGTCCTAATCTGAAATATACCGTTAAGCGTTTACGATCTTCATGTACTCAGCAACGCCATCGGCTACTGCTTTAAACTCGATATCGCAACCTGTATTGCGAAGCTTCGTTAGGTCGGCTTGAGTGAATTCTTGGTAAGCACCTTTCAAATGGTCAGGGAAAGGAATGGTTTCGATTTCACCTTTATCATGGTGTTTGATGACTGCCTTGGCGACTTCTTCAAACGACTCAGCATTGCCAGTACCTAGATTAAAGAGGCCAGATACACCATTCTCTAAGAACCACAAGTTGACCGCCGCGACATCACCGACATACACAAAATCACGTTTGAAAGTTTCGCTACCTGCAAACAACTTCGGGTTTTCACCGGCGTTCATTTGATTGTTGAGATGAAATGCGACTGAAGCCATGCTGCCTTTGTGCTGCTCACGCGGACCATAAACATTGAAGTAACGAAACCCTACGATTTGCGAAAGCGTTTCGTTGTGTGCTGCAGCATCCGCGGTTAGGCGACGAACATAGTTATCAAATTGCTGTTTTGAATAGCCGTAAACGTTTAATGCACCTTCGTACTCTCGCTCCTCGATGAAAGTATCGGTTTCACCGTAAGTCGCCGCTGAAGAGGCGTATAAGAAAGGGATTTCACGCTCAACACAGTAATGAAGTAGCTCTTTTGAGTATTCATAGTTGTTGAGCATCATGTATTTTCCATCCCACTCGGTAGTGGCAGAGCATGCTCCTTCATGGAAAATCGCTTCAATGTGACCGAAATCATCACCAGCCATGACTTGAGTTAGGAAATCATCACGATCCATGTAATCCGTGATATCTAGGTCGACAAGGTTCTTAAACTTCTTGCCATCTTTTAAGTTGTCGACGACTAGAATATCGTTGTGGCCCGCTTCATTGAGCGCCTTAACAATATTGCTGCCAATCATGCCAGCACCACCCGTTACGATAATCATAACTTTCTAACTCTTTTGAATACAAAACTCCCACCAGTATAGCAAGAATTGGATAAAGCGGGCTAGTGGAATAATTCCCCAACCGGAGTATGATACGGCAAGCTAAGTTATAATTTTTATTGAGTTAATAGCTCAAAACATAGGTATTATCATGAAGATTGCAGTAGCCGGTACCGGATATGTGGGTCTATCAAATGCAATGTTGTTGGCACAACATCATGAAGTAATCGCGGTAGATATCATTGATGACAAAGTGACAATGCTAAACAACAAGCAGTCGCCGATTGTTGATAATGAGATTGAGCACTTTTTGTCAAACAAGACGCTGAACTTCAGGGCAACAACAGACAAAACGGCTTACCAAGACGCTGAATTTGTCATCATTGCCACACCAACTGATTATGATCCGAAAAATAATTATTTCGATACCAGTTCTGTGGAGTCGGTTATTAAAGACGTCATGGATATCAACCCTGAAGCCGTGATGGTGATCAAATCAACGGTGCCAGTAGGCTACACCGAACGTATTAAACAAGAATTGAACTGTGAAAACATTATGTTTTCCCCCGAGTTTTTACGCGAAGGTAAGGCTCTATACGATAACCTACACCCATCACGTATCATCGTGGGTGAGTGTTCAGAGAGAGCAAAAGTGTTTGCGAACCTTCTGGTGGAAGGGGCAGAGAAAGAGAATATCGACGTACTCTTTACCAATTCAACAGAAGCTGAAGCGGTAAAACTATTCTCTAATACTTATCTCGCGATGCGTGTTTCTTATTTCAATGAACTTGATTCTTACGCCGAAGCCCATGGTTTGGATTCACGCCAGATTATCGAAGGTGTGGGCTTAGATCCTCGTATTGGTAATCACTACAATAATCCTTCATTTGGTTACGGTGGTTACTGCTTACCGAAAGATACCAAACAGTTGTTAGCGAATTACCAAGATGTACCGAACAACATTGTCGGTGCCATTGTTGATGCTAACCGTACCCGTAAAGATTTTATAGCGGATTCAATTATCAAGCGTTCACCTAAAATTGTTGGTATCTACCGTTTGATAATGAAGGCGGGTTCGGACAATTTCCGAGCCTCTTCGATTCAAGGTATTATGAAGCGCTTGAAAGCCAAAGGTATTGAAGTCGTCGTGTTCGAACCGGTGTTAGAAGAAGAACACTTCTTTAACTCGAAGGTTTATTCTGACCTCGAAGCGTTCAAAGCCGTATCGGATGTGATTGTCTCCAACAGAATGGTTGATGAACTCTCCGATGTTGCAGGCAAGGTATACACACGGGACCTCTTTGGCAGTGATTGATTACAGTAGCTATTGATTACAGCAGCCGATTCATTGCAGTTGAATTTTAGCGATTGCTAATTCGACCAGATGTTAACAGCTCGATCTATCCGTTTAGTGGCGATATACTGAACCATTGAACGGATAGGGATACTAATGACCAATGAAAACACGTGACAAGATTGTTTACGCGGCACTAGAACTTTTTAATGAGCACGGCGAGCGTAGTATTACGACCAATCATATTGCTGAGTATATCGAGATCAGTCCTGGTAACCTTTACTACCACTTTCGCAACAAACAAGAAATTGTCCGTGATATCTTTACTCTTTATTCGACAGAGTTGCTTGAAAGATTCACCCCAATCCAAGGGCAACAAGAAAGCCTGACGCTACTAAAGCGCTACTTAGATTCTATCTTCACGCTGATGTGGAAGTACCGATTCTTCTATGCCAATCTACCGGAAATATTGTCGCGTGATGAAAAGCTCCATCTTGATTACATGGCCGTACA
Organism: Vibrio toranzoniae; assembly: GCF_024347655.1. Lineage (NCBI taxonomy): Bacteria > Pseudomonadati > Pseudomonadota > Gammaproteobacteria > Vibrionales > Vibrionaceae > Vibrio > Vibrio toranzoniae. Next base: position 169,920 of record NZ_AP025514.1, read on the forward strand.
AGAAAAGCTGCAAACCAATCTTGTGGGTATCATGAGAGCCTTCGTAGAGTTGAACTTGCTCAAAGCAACAGATGCAGAAATGAAATCGATGGTGACGTCTCTCCACTTGATTGCATCGGGTTGGTTGGCGTATCAGTCTGTCATGTCACCAAAAGCTCAAGTTACCGAGCAAGTGGTCCATCAAGGAATGCTGCAGATGATCGCCACCGTTAAACCGATTGCGACAGCGCAGGGTTTTGAACAGCTAACATTATTGGAAGATGGTGTCAGGGCGTTGAACTCTAAGTAGAAAGAGACGAGTAAGCGAGATACGGGTAACGAAGAGCTTTACTCGAATTCCGTATCTGCTCTTACCTAACCAACCAACTCTTCGGGTTTTGAGCTTTACTATTTCTACGGATTTCAAAGTAAAGCGATGGACGGGTTTGGCCGCCAGTGTTACCGACAAGTGCAATGGCTTCACCTGCTTTCACCTTATCACCTTCTTTTTTCAATAGCGCTTGGTTAAAGCCGTAGAGTGTCATATCGCCTTTACCGTGGTCGAGCAATACAACCAGTCCATAACCCCTTAAATATTCGGCAAAAACGACCGTTCCTGAGTAAACCGACTTTACTTGCTGACCGTAATTAGCGTTGATCACCATGCCTTTCCAGTTTACTTGGCCAGTTTGACGAGAGCCGTAGTTATGTAGGACATTCCCTTTTATTGGCCAAGGCAGCTTTCCTTTGCGCTTGGCTAAACCATCCATAGGGACAGAGTTCTGTCTCTCGCGAGCGGCTTTTTCTGCTTTGGCAATCTCGGCTTTGAGGCGAGTTTCATTGCGCTGGAGTTCCGCTAAGTAACTCTTGTCACCGGAGATATTATTTCGAATATTACCAACCGTTTTCTTACGTTGAACTTGTGTCTGTGACAGCTTATCGCGCTTTGTCGTTTGTTGTTTTAAAAGCGTTGTTATTTGTTCTTGCTCAAGTTGGCGTTGCTTCTGGCTTTCTGCTAACTCCCGTTGAGTGTGTTCAATCGTATTTATCGTTGCAGAGCGAGCTTTAGCAAGATGTTGGTAGTAGTGGCTAATGCGGTCTTCTTCAACACCGGTATTGAGGATATGAGAAGAGGCTTTCGCTCGACTTGTCATATAGTAAGTTTGAATCAGCTGTTCTAACTTGTCTGTCTGCACTTTTTTTTGTGCGGTGAGTTCTGTGATCTTTGTGTTCAAGTTGGCAATGTTAGCATTGGCCGTCTTGAGTTGATTTTTGCTATCTAAAATCGCTTTTTCAAGTGAAGCAATGGCGAGCTCTTGCTTCTTTAGGTTGGCTTGCAACGTATCCAGTTTTTTTTGCTGTGAAGATAGGGCTTTTTGTTGACGAGATATTTCGCTCGACACACCTTTTAGCTCACCTTGCGATGCGGCAAATGACGATGAAGATAAAACAGCAACACAAAGGCTGGTCGATATCAAAAGAGTCGTATTAATGGCGAGAATTTTTTTCTTCATTATTGTCATTCAGTGTCTTTTTTTAGTTATCAGGTCGCACGCGTTTTTCGAATCTCTTACCAGAGCAAGCCTTTTTCATCCCGACACTCGCATCTCATTACTGCGCTTAAATCCCATCACCATAGATAAAATGCTGTGAGCGACCGTTAAACCCTTGGTCCATATCCAAAGACGGTTTATCCGTTTGTGGTTTGCCGACAATCTTGGCTGGAACACCAGCAACGGTAGTATGGGGAGGCACGGCTTGCAGTACCACAGAGCAAGAACCTATCTTAGCCCCTTCGCCTACTTCAATGTTGCCTAAAATCTTCGCGCCGGCCCCAATCATGACCCCTTCGCGAATCTTAGGGTGACGATCGCCACCTTCTTTACCGGTACCACCCAGTGTAACGTCTTGAAGAATCGACACATCATTTGCGACTACAGCCGTTTCACCAATCACAATACCTGTAGCGTGGTCGAGCATAATTGCTTTACCAATACGAGCCGCTGGGTGAATGTCCACTTGGCAGGCGACTGAAATTTGATTTTGTAAGTAAGTAGCAAGCGCGATGCGTCCTTGTTTCCATAACCAATTCGCCACTCGATAGCCTTGTAGAGCATGATACCCTTTTAAATAAAGCAGAGGCATTGAATACATTTCAACGGCGGGGTCGCGGGTGACCGTCGCGCAAATATCACAAGCGGCAGCGTCAATGATGTTTGCATCTTCCGCGAAGGCTTGTTCAACCACTTCGCGCACAGCCATTGCTGGCATCGAAGCGGTTTTGAGTTTATTGGCAAGGATATAACTAAGCGAAGCACTCAAACTGTCGTGATTGATAATAGTGGCGTGGTAAAAACTCGCTAGCATAGGCTCTTGTTCTGATTGCTCGCGAGCTTCCTTCACGATGCATTGCCAAACTTTTTGCTGTTCACAGTGTTTCATTTTTCCATCCATCTTATCTATTTTATTCCACGACTTAATACGCGATGTTATCGCTCTGACTTTTTGTCTCGAGCAAGTAGGTCTTGCGCCGCTAAGTGAGCATCTTTCCCTTGATACAACACTTGATAAATTTGTTCAACAATCGGCATCTCAACGCCCATACGCTCTGATAGTAACCAAACTTCTTTGGTGTTGCGATAACCTTCGACCACTTGGCCGATTTCTTCTTGCGCCGTGTCGACGTCTTTACCTGAACCTAAAGCTAAACCAAAACGACGGTTACGAGATTGGTTATCGGTACATGTCAGCACTAAGTCGCCTAATCCAGCCATGCCCATAAAGGTTTCTGGTTGCGCACCAAGTGCGGCGCCTAGTCGGCTCATTTCAGCTAAACCACGGGTTATCAAAGCTGTACGCGCATTGGCACCAAAGCCAATACCGTCTGACATGCCTGCGCCGATAGCGATGACATTTTTAACCGCGCCGCCAAGTTGCATGCCGATGAAATCTGAGTTTGCGTATACGCGGAATGTTTTGCCGCAGTGGATCTTCTCTTGCAGCTCTTCTAGGAACGTCTCATCTGGCGAAGCCACTGAAATGGCTGTGGGCATACCCATCGCCAGTTCTTTAGCAAAAGTAGGGCCAGACAGAACAGCCAGTGAGTAGCCATCACCCAGTATATCGTGTGCGACATCTTTCAGTAGGCGCCCTGTCTCTGGCTCCAAACCTTTGGTGGCCCAGCAGATGCGAGAATTCGTCGTTAAGTACGGCTTCAGATTGTTGAGGACGATACCAAACACATGGCTAGGAACGACAATAAGAAGATCACGGCTTGCAGTGACTGCTTTTTCTAAATCCGACTCAATAATTAAACTTTCCGGAAAATCGATATTGGGTAGAAACGCATTGTTAGCTCGCTCTAATTCGAGGCGCGCCATATGCACAGGATCATGTCCCCAGAGAACAACATTGGCACCGTTACGAGCTAGAGATATCGCTAAAGATGTCCCGTAAGAACCTGCGCCAATCACTGCCATAGCAATCTCTTTGCCATAAGCATTGGTCGTATTAGTCGGGCGAGTTGTTTCTGTCATGCTTCCACCTAAAAATAATGAGGGAAATCGAAAAGTTCTGTGAGTGCTCTTTATCTAATGAAAGTGCTCTCCCCGAAAAGAAAGCGCTCTCCACCAAGAGAATATACAAAAAATGCACATCGCAGAAGCTGCGATGTGCATTTAAAAGCTCATTATCTAATAAAAGCCAAGCTTCTAATAAAAACTAAGCTCCCAATAAAAAAACCAAGCTTCAAATAAAACTGGCGATATAAGCGTTAAGTTCTGATTGGAGACTTAAGCTTGTTCGCCTTCAGCTTGTTGAGCTTGGTTTTGTAGGTAGTTCATGAACAAAGCATCGAAGTTGACTGGTGCTAGGTTCAGTTGTGGGAATGTCCCTTTAACCACTAGGCTAGAAATCGTTTCACGAGCGTATGGGAACAAGATGTTCGGGCAGAAAGCACCTAGGCAATGTGCAAGCTGGCCAGCTTCCATTTCGCTTGCAGAGAAGATACCGCCTTGCTGAACTTCACAAAGGAATGCTGTGTCTTCTGCGTTCTTAACAGTAACCGTTAGGCGTAGGATGACTTCGTACACGCCTTCGCCAAGTTCACGGCTTTGAGTGTCTAGGTCCAGTTTTACATCTGGGTTCCACTCTTTTTGAAACATGTCTGGAGAGTTTGGCGCTTCGAAAGAAACGTCTTTTAGGAAAATACGTTGGATTGCGAAGTTCTGTTGTGCGTCTTGTTGTGCTGCTTCAGCCATTATCTTGTCCTTAAAAATTTATAATTAGGTTTTGCCTGTCAGTTTGTCACTCACAAAGAGCGCCATACTTAAGCAAAACCTGAAAGTCATATTTGTTGAGTCAGGTCAGCTTATTTCTTACCTTTAACTACTTCTTACCTTTAACTAAAGGCAAGTTAGCTTCGCTCCACGCCGCTAAACCACTTTTTAGTACGCTAACATTCTCAAAACCAGCTTTAACCAGTAAGTTAGCGCTTTCTTGAGCAGTTTGACCTGTCTTGCATACTACGATGATTGGGTCAGCTTTATGACTTTCAAGGTTACCAAAGCTATTTGCTTTAATATCTGACGGCAAAATGTGAAGTGCGTCAGTAATATGTCCCTTTTTGAATTCATCCTTTGTACGAATATCAACCACAACGCCGTTTTCACGGTTAATTAGCTGTGTAGTTTGCGCTGCAGTAACCTCTTTGTAGGCCGCGTTTGATGTTTTGATAACGCTCGCAATGATGGCAACAACCAAGCCGATCCATACGATGGCTAAAATCATATTCTCTTGAAAAAATGGAACTAACTCTTGCATATCTTGAACTCTTATTCGTTATTGGGCGAAAAACTATAGGTCAGGAGTATAGCGAGGTTTTGGGTTTAGTGTACATAGTCCTATCTTATCCATGTCTATAACTTGATTTTTTTTTGATTATATTCGACGTTACATAGATAATACGCGTATTTACATTTTGAACATTGAATGCGTAGTGTGGTTTCGCTTGGTAACCAAAGGGCGGTAGCGTACCTAGTTGAAACACTCTAACCCACTTTATGCAAATAAATAAATTTTTAGATTTTAGGAGTTTTTGTGAAGATATTAGTCACAGGCGGTGCTGGTTTTATTGGTTCAGCGGTAATTCGTCATATTATTCATAATACACCTGACAGCGTGGTCAACGTTGATAAGCTTACTTATGCAGGTAACTTAGAATCGTTGGTTGAGGTTGACTCAAGTGAACGCTATGCATTTGAACAAGTGGATATCTGCAACCGAGCAGAGCTTGATCGTATTTTTTCTGAGCACCAACCAGATGCAGTCATGCACTTAGCGGCTGAATCGCATGTTGACCGTTCAATCACTGGCCCAGCCGCATTCATCGAAACCAATATTGTCGGCACGTACACCTTGTTAGAAGCAACTCGAGAGTACTGGAATACACTGGAAGAAAGTGTAAAAGCAGAGTTTCGTTTTCACCATATCTCAACCGATGAAGTGTACGGTGACCTCCCGCACCCTGATGAGGTCCCAGAAGGCACGGACTTGCCGATGTTTTTAGAAACAACCTCGTATGAACCATCAAGCCCATATTCTGCGTCAAAAGCTTCGAGCGACCACTTAGTGCGAGCATGGTTGCGCACTTACGGCCTACCGACCATGGTGACCAACTGCTCAAATAACTACGGCCCATACCATTTCCCAGAGAAGCTTATACCGCTGGTTATCCTCAATGCACTAGAAGGCAAAGATTTACCTATTTACGGTAAAGGCGACCAAATCCGTGATTGGCTGTTTGTTGAAGATCACGCCCGCGCACTCTACAAAGTGGTGACGGAAGGTAAAGTAGGCGAGACCTACAACATCGGTGGCCACAACGAGAAGGAAAACCTCGAAGTCGTGAATACGATTTGTGACATCTTAGATACGCTAGTACCGAAAGGCTCGAAGTATGCAGAGCAAATTACGTACGTTCAAGACCGTCCTGGTCATGACCGCCGTTACGCGATTGACTCATCGAAAATGCAGCGTGAACTGGGTTGGACTCCTGAGGAAACGTTTGAAACCGGTCTTCGTAAAACGGTTCAGTGGTATTTAGATAACTCGGTATGGTGTCAAAACGTGCAAGATGGTAGCTATCAACGTGAGCGTTTGGGTGTAGACATAACAGAATCAAAGGAAAATCAATAATGAAAGGGATTGTATTAGCCGGTGGCTCTGGCACGCGTTTATATCCATTGACTCGCGGCGTATCCAAGCAACTTTTGCCAATTTACGATAAGCCGATGGTATTTTATCCAATCTCGACATTAATGCTTGCTGGCATTAAAGATATCTTGATTATCACGACGCCAGAAGATAATGCGGGTTTTCAGCGCTTGCTCGGTGATGGTTCTGATTTCGGTATTAATCTTGAGTACGCGATTCAACCAAGCCCAGATGGCTTAGCACAAGCGTTTATTATCGGTGAAGAATTTATCGGTGATGATAATGTCTGCTTAGTTCTTGGTGATAATATATTTTATGGGCAGTCATTTAGTCGTACATTGAGAAGCGCAGTTAGACGAGAAAAAGGCGCGACTGTATTTGGTTATCATGTGAAAGATCCACAGCGTTTTGGTGTTGTGGAATTTGATGACAATTATAAGGCTCTCAGCATTGAAGAGAAACCCATACAACCAAAATCGAATTGGGCAGTCACGGGGTTATATTTTTATGATAATCGAGTTGTTGAATTTGCCAAACAAGTCAAACCATCAGAGCGTGGTGAACTTGAAATAACATCAATAAACCAAATGTATTTAAATGATGGTTCTCTGAATGTTGAATTGCTTGGCCGCGGATTCGCGTGGTTGGATTCAGGGACTCATGAAAGCCTTCACGAGGCATCTTCTTTTGTCGAGACGCTGGAAAATGTTCAAGGTCTAAAAGTGGCTTGTTTAGAAGAGATTGCTTGGGCAAATGGATGGTTATCGGATGAAGATATTATTCGCCTTGCTCAACCAATGTTGAAAAACAGCTATGGTAAGTATCTGGTTTCTTTGATTAATGATCAAACTCTTAGAGAGTCACTAAAGGTAAATCGATAATGAAAATTATAAAGACTAAACTTCAAGATTGTATAATTATCGAGCCTAAAGTTTTTGGTGATGAGCGAGGCTTCTTTTTAGAAACATTTCAGGAAGAGCGTTACTTTAACGCGGGTATCAAAGAACGTTTTGTACAAGATAATCGTTCTAAGTCCTCTCGTGGCGTCCTGAGGGGGTTACATTTTCAAAAATTAAAACAGCAAGGAAAGTTGGTGAATGTTACTCATGGAGAGGTCTTTGACGTTGCTGTTGATTTGCGCCCAGACTCAGAAACATTCGGTCAATATGAATCGGTAATTTTAACTGGTGAAAATAAACTTCAATTTTATGTACCTCCTGGTTTTGCTCATGGCTTTTGTGTTTTAAGTGAATCTGCTGACTTTCAGTACAAATGCACTGATTATTACGACCCTAGTGACGAGAGTGGCTTGTTATGGAGTGATCCTGCTATCAATATTGAATGGCCTATTGTTACTCCACTTCTTTCAGATAAAGACCGCGTTCAGCCGTTACTCAGTGAAATTGAATATAAAATTAGACAAGGGTGGAAGTAATGGGAAAATTCACAGTTTTTGGTGGGCGAGGATTTATTGGCTCTGAATTTGTAACTGAACTGGAAAACCTGGGACATGATGTTTATGTTCCTGAGAGAGATGATACCAGTATTTATGAGCATGACTTGGGTACTGTAATATATAGTGCAGGTTACGGTGATTGCAATAAAGATCCATATAATGTTCTTACTGCTAACGTGGTATTACTAAGCTCTCTATTAGAAAAAGCAAAGTTTAGTCAACTAGTCTATGTATCGTCAACAAGAGTATATATGAACCAAAGTGGTTCAAATGAAACTAGTGACCTAACTATTTGTGAAGACGATAGTCGGAGATTATTTAATCTGACTAAAATGACTGCTGAAGAGCTTTGTTTAAAAAGTAACCGTAACTGTTTAGTCATTAGACCCAGCAACGTATATGGCTTGGCTCTGCATAGTAATTTATTCTTACCCTCTATAATTAGAAACGCAATAAATAATGGCCAAGTTGATATGTATATAGCCAAGTCTTACGCCAAAGATTACGTTTCGGTAATGGATGTAGTTTCAAGTACCTTGGCGTTAATCAAACTAAATAGTATCCCTCGCGTTGTAAATATTGCTTATGGAAAAAATGTTACGGCTAGTGAGATTTCCGATGTGTTGGTGAACAACACCGGAACAAAAATTAACTGGTTAAATACATTCGGGAGTACGTGTGAAGTTTTCCCTGAAACAGATATATCGACTTTAGAGTCGCTTATTGATTATAAACCTAGATATGTACTGGATGATTTGAAGCTTCTTATTGAAGACTTTAAAAATAAATTGTAGAAAATGAAACATAGGGTTGAGAAAAAAGATGTCATATGGGGGTATTTGTCACAAGTACTGAATATGGCATCTAGTTTATTATTATTACCATTCGTATTATATTTTCTAAGTCAAGAAGATGTAGGTGTTTGGTATGTATTTATAACATTTATTGGGTTGATTCAGTTACTTGAATTTGGCTTTTTACCAACTATATCGAGATATATATCTTACGTTTTTGCTGGTGCTGATGATATATCAGATAAGTGTATTCCTGAGTGTAATGAAAAAAATGAAGTCAATATAAGTTTACTGTCAAATGTTATATTCGCATCTAGGCGGATATACTTATTAGTTTCATTGATGGCATTTTTAATTGTTTCGGTTGGTGGTACATATTATTTATCTACATTAGACTATTCAGGTGAACGAGAGTTACTTTATTTTTCTTGGTTAATATATGGTTCTGCAACCGTCATTCTATTTTATTTTGGCCATTACAATGCCTTATTAAAAGGCCGAGGTGATCAAACGCAACTTAATAAAGTGGTCGTATTCTCTAAACTAACAAATATAATTTGTGCTATCCCACTATTGTATTTAGGTTATGGCCTGTTGTCGCTTTCTATTGGGATGTTATGTAGCGTCGTAGTCGATCGAGTTTTAGTTAGATTAAGTGTCTTTGATAGTAATGCTTCTGAGACGATAAAGGCGTTTCAGCTAAAACGAACAAAAGATTACACCATGACTATATGGAAAAATGCCAAGCTCATGGGGGTCGTACAATTGGGGAACTTCCTAACGGTTAGAGGAAGCGTGTTAATTGTATCATCTGTTATTGGACTTAAAGCTGCTGCCATGTATGGCTTCACCTTACAAATTACTTCTATTGCTGTCATAGTATCATCTATGTATTTTGGGTTACAGTTGCCATATATGAATTCAGAACAAGTTAAAGGTAATATTGAAGGTATTAAACGAGTTTTTTGTCGCTCACTTGGTCTTTCATGGGTTTTATTTTTTAGCTTTTCATGTTCTTTATTGGCCCTTGGTCCATATCTATTGAGTTTAATATCACAAGATACCCAACTCCTGCCAAGTATGATGTTATTGTTTTTCTTAGTTGCTGCCTTTTTAGAGATGAATCATTCATTGTGTACGGCATTCCTAACAACTAAGAATGAAATTATATTCATGTGGCCTCTATTTATAACTGGCGTAATGATCTCACTATGTTCCATAATCTCCGCATACTTTTATGGATTATGGGGGGTGATTTTATCTCAATTAATATTGCAACTGTTGTACAATAACTGGAAGTGGCCTCTCTTAGTGTTTCGTGAGTTAAATATTAGCGGCTTTAAACCAATAACATCTTTGTTGAGGTTAAAATAGTGAATGTTATAGTAGATTTCATCAGACGTAATAATGAACATCATGTCTTTAATTCTGAGATCGTAAAATATTTTGATTTATTGGGTGATGTTATATTTCATCTAGATGCAAACTCATCATCTATTGAAAAAATTAAAGATAAGAATAATGTAAAGTTACTAAATGTCGAAAACTCAAAGTATTATCTCTGGATAAAATCCAATATACTTCTTGCTCAGGTTTTACTAACTTACGGGAAGCGAAGTACCTATACATTTCTTTCAGCGACACCATTACAATACTTAATTCTAGCAGTTATATCCAAGTTTTTTGGAATGAAAGTTAATGTATTTATGCATGGTGAACTTGGTTATTTGAAGAAAGCCAACGGCTATGGTCAAAAGTTGGGTGCTAGATTTTTAGATTTAGCGTTTGGCTTAAAATCTAAAGTAAGCTTTATAGCTATTAATGCTTATATTTATGATAATTTAAAAAAGCTATATAAAGATGGTAACTTTGTTCATATAGAGCATCCTATTCAAAGTAAATATGAGCTATCAAAGAATCAAAATAACGGGTTGGTTTTTGGTACATTTGGGGTGCAGTCGACTAACAAATATAGTGAGGGAATTTATGTTCTCTCTACTTTTTTGTCAAATGATTTCTACGAATCGAACAGTTTAGTCACTGTTGGTGTATCCGATGGCACTTTTTCGTATGATTGTGATGATAAAGTCCAACACAAATGTAAAGGGGCCTTAAAAGAGAGCTTAATACCATTTGATGAGTTCATGAAGAATGTAGCATCAATCGACTGTGCTCTATTTTTTAACCAAAACAACAGTAGCTATGAATTAACACCTAGTGGTGTCTTTTCAGATTGCATTGCTCTCGAGAAACCAATAATAGCTATCAAAACTAATATGCTAGAAAGCTACTTTAAAAAATATGGCAAGTTAGGTTTCCTTTGTAAAGATCTAAATGAAATGGCAATTATTATTGAACAAGTCTCTAATAATCAAATAGAAATAAATAAAATAGTATCCAACTTACAGTTTGTTAAATCTGAACTGTCCAGTGACTACTATGTCAAAAATATTAGCCAATTATTATGACCTATTTCCTTATACTTTCTATAGCCTATTTCTTTGCTAATTTAGACATAGCGTATAATAATGAAAAGAAGCTTCAGTTGATATTGTTATTATTGATTGGACTTATGCTATCAGTGTTTGTTGGATTTAGATGGGATGTTGGTTCTGATTGGGGTGTCTATTTAAATCACTACAATATTGTTCATAGTGAACAGTTTGAAATTGGCTATGTGTTTTTAGAAAAAACTTTCTATTCTAATCACTTAGATTATTCTTACTTTTTGTTTTTTATTACTTCTTTTTCTATTTTTCTTATATCATACTTTTTGTTTTCAAGAGTAGATTATGCGATTGTCGCAATAATGTTTTTTATTGCAAACTATATGCTTTCATTCATGGGAGGGAATAGGCAAATAATTGCAATAGGAATAGTGTTTTTTAGCAACATATTTATTCTTGATCGCAATAAAATAGGATTTATTTCCTGCATTCTGTTTGCCTGTCTTTTCCACGTCTCAGCTATTATCTATATCGTGGCTTATTTTTTTACCATTGGTTATATGTCTGCCAAAGTAAGATATCTTATTTTAAGTGGTTGTGTAATACTTGGTACATATATAGCGCCTGTTCTAATCGGTGTCGCAATAAAATTATTTTCTATTATTGGTGTCGGATATGTGGTTGATAAACTAACGATATATCAAAGCGTGATCTTTGACAACTTTAGTATAATGTCCATGCTTAAGAAAATTATTATTCTTATTTTTTTTGATTTATACTACCAGCAAGTTTTAAGTAAGGTTAAAAAAGAGTTGTGCAATCTTTTCTATAATTTGTATTTCTTTTCTGTAATGTTTGACGCAATCATCGGTCCAATTAATGCGGCATTCATGAGGGCTAGTGTTTATTTTAGAATATCAGAGATAGTAATTGTATCCTTAATAGTAGCAACCGCAAAAAATAAATTACATCGTGTTGCTTTAATATTGGTACTCTTTCTTCTGTGTTTGAGACAGTTAAACTCAGCTCTTAATTTTTATCCAGAGCTATATGCTAATTATCAAAATATACTATTTTGATGCCCATTTTTAGAGTTTGTCTGATTTTAAATTCTATGTCTAACTTAATCTCTAAATTTAAATGGTAGAATGACATGAAAATAAAAATACTTGTTCTTAATATTAATGATATCGGTGGTATTGAGCGAGTGGCATTTAACATGCTTGAGATGTTTAAAAAAGATAGGTTGCTTTCTAATGTTGAAATAGTCTCAATTAATGGGGAAAGTGATTGTTCTGATATTAAAGTATTAACTGGTCAAGATGAAAATAGAAAATTGTTTTATTTTTCTAAATCTTTAGACTCTGACACCTTAGTGTTATCATTGTATGACAGGTTTAGCATTAAGCTTAGTTTTATTCGAGGTCTGTTGAAAAGTGATTTCAAGTTATATGCATGTCAACACGCTGATTATTTTGCACATCGTATGTCAACAAGATTATTACGTCGTGTCTTTTATTGCGGTGTAGACAAAATTATTGCTTTGACTGATACAGATTCTAATTTATATAAAAAACACTTTTCAAACGTTTATACTATTCCCAATGTTTTAGGATATTACCCAGACAACGCTTTAAAGCATAGCGACCGCCATATTGACTGCGCAGCTGCTGGTCGGCTTGTTCCTATTAAACAATATGATCATTATTATCATTTATTATCAGTTATAAATCCATTAAAAGAAAATCAATCCTTTAAGTTATATGGAGATGGTCCAGAGAGTAAAACACTAAGTGATTTACTGATATCTAAAGGCATGGTCCCAGAAGTTATTCAAGTAGGCACAACTGAAAATATTTACGTAGAGCTAAATAATACAAAGTTTTTCTTTGTTACCTCACTTAGAGAAAGCTTTTCGATGGTAATATTAGAAGCTATGGCATGTGGATGTGTAGTCATTAGTTATGATTGCCCTACTGGACCTCGAGAGCTCATACAACATGGAATAAATGGTTATTTGGTTCAGGCAAACGATATTTCTGGGCTCGCCAGCTGTTACACAGAATTGTTTGAAAATCCGGAAATGTGTCAAGAAATAAGCAATAATGCGAGATTTACAGCTCTAAAATATGTAGAGTCAAATATATTGAAAATTTGGAAAGGTATCTGTGAATAAAAAAATATCTGTAATTATCCCAATGTACAATGCCGAATCTGTAATAATTAGAGCTGTGCAATCGGTGCTAAATCAAACTATTGACATTGATGAGATTATTATCGTGGATGATGGTTCGAAAGATAATTCATTCGACGTGATTAGTAAGTTTGCTATTGATAATAGTAGTAAAAACATTAGAGTTGAAAAGAAACGAAACGGTGGAGCATCTTCAGCTCGAAATTTTGGTATTTTACATGCAAGAAATGAGATATTGGCCTTTCTAGATAGTGATGATGAATGGGTTAGCAATAAATTGGAGAACCAAATCGATTATATAGTTCGAGATGATGTTGTATTGGTTGGAGGCAATCATTTTGACAAGAGAATACAACATGTTTCATTAAAGAAAGCTAAAGATGTTAATGAGATAACACTTAGAGATTTGTTGTTTAAAAATTATTTTCAGACCTCTACCGTAATGACTAAAAAATCTATAGCCTTGAATTTTGATTGCTTCAATGAGAATCAGAAATATGCAGAAGAAGGCCAATTTTATTACAACTTATCAAAATATGGTAAAATGATTCATATAAATAAAAAGTTAGTTATTTATGATGGTGGGGAAAAGTCTGGATTCGGTGAGTCTGGATTGTCTGCTAATATAAAAGAAATGGAGAAAGGGGAATTGAGTAATTTAAAGTATGCATACTCAAACCTTGATGTTTCATTAATTACTTACCTCGCGGCTTCTTTTTTTTCTGTTTTGAAGTTTGTTCGACGTTTTTATCTGGTGAAGATTAAGAAATGATTTTGAAAAATGGAATTATTAATACCATCTATTTGTCAGTTTGTTGGCTGATAACAAAGATCTTGTATAACAAACAGAAAATTATAAGATTTCCTTTCGAAGTTAGAGGGAGGAAATACATATCTTTTTCTGAGAACTTATCTACTGGCCGGTACTGCCGTATAGAAGCTTATTCTAAAGACGATGAAAAAGTTCTAAAAATCGGTCACAATTGTCAAATAAATGATAATGTACACATTGTTGCAAGTGAAAATGTAACTATAAAAGATAATGTTTTGATTGCTAGTCGTGTATTTATCTCTGATCTTAATCACGGCTCTTATTCTGGATATTCGCAATCCCATCCATCAGAGTTGGCTTCAAAACGGGCTTTATCGTCATCTCCTGTAATCATTGAAAGCAATGTTTGGTTAGGGGAGGGAGTGGTAGTACTACCTGGAGTAACTATCGGCGAAAATGTTATAGTTGGAGCAAACTCTGTAGTATCTAAGAATTTAGAAAGTAACACTATACATGTTGGCAACCCAGCAAAACTTATTAAGAAATATAACTTCGAAACTGAGTCATGGGAAAGAGTTTGATGTTAGATTTAAATCTCAAGGGTAAAAAAATAGCAGTTTTTTGTCCTGCGTTTTTTGGTTACGATAATGATATAAAAAATACATTAGAAAAAGCAGGTGCAAAGGTATCTTTGCTTGACGAACGTGTCTTCACAAACACTCTAGGCCGAGCTCTGGTTCGTTTAGGCTTTCATCGTTTAATTAACTCCTATATTGATGACTTTTATTCTGAAAATCTTGTAAATAAGGCAAAAGAAATCGACTATATTCTGTTAGTTAACCCTGAGACAGTGTCAGTCGATATTTTAGAAAAAGCTATAAAAGTTAACCCACAAATTAAAATAATTACTTATATGTGGGATTCTTTTAGAAATAAACCTTATTCAAAAAAATATATAGATGTATCTTGTTCATTTTTTACTTTTGACCCGAGTGATGCGAAAGAAAACAATATTGGTTTTCTTCCTTTGTTCTATGTAAAAGAATATGATGGATTAGATCTAAAGCCGACTATGTATGACTTTTCTTTTGTTGGTACAGCTCACTCTGAAAGGTTTAGGTCCGTTTCTAATATTACAAAAGGTAGTGATGCTAAATTTTTGTTTTTCTATTGTCCGAGTTATATGGTCTTTCTATTTAAGAAGTATTTAAAAGGAGAGTTGCAAGGCTTGAAATTATCCGATGTGTCTTTTTCATCTATGAGTAGAGCTGATGTGGTCAGTTTAATAGAAAAAACGAACACGATAATAGATATTAGCCATCCAGATCAAATAGGTTTGACGATGAGAACTATTGAGATGCTAGGTGCAGGCAAGAAATTAATCACTACTAATAGTCAAGTCTTATCTTATGACTTTTATCATCCCAACAATATATTGTATGTAGATGATAAAACTTCAACAGAAACAATCAATGAGTTTGTCGATGTTCCATACTCCCCTATTGAGTACGAGCTTCGTAATAAGTACAGTATTAACTCTTGGATAGAGAACCTTTTTATATGAGCAATATTTTACCCGTTATTTTAGCCGGAGGGTCAGGTTCACGACTGTGGCCGATGTCTCGAACTCATTATCCGAAGCAGTTTTTGCCCCTGACAAATGAAACTTCAATGTTGCAAGACACTATCCTTCGTTTAGACGGGCTTGAACATGGCCCTTTGTCCTTGATTTGCAATGAAGCACATCGTTTTTTAGTCGCTGAACAATTGCGCTCCAATGACGTCAAGCATTCTGGGATTATTCTAGAACCCTTTGGGCGTAATACTGCACCCGCGGTGGCTTTGGCGGCTTTGAGAGCAATTGAAAATGAACAGAACCCGATTTTATTGGTATTGGCGGCTGATCATTTGATCAAGAACGAGCAAGCCTTTAGAGAAACGCTGACAACTGCAAAACCCTTTGCTGAGAGTGGAAAACTAGTGACTTTTGGTATAATTCCTACCAAGCCCGAAACTGGTTATGGTTATATTCGAGGTGGTCAAGAAATCGATGAAAGTGGACTTTATTCGGTTGATACTTTTGTTGAGAAGCCTAACCATGCTTTAGCAGAGCAATACTTAAAAGATGGTGGATATTACTGGAACAGTGGGATGTTCATGTTCACTGCCTCACGTTATTTAGAAGAGCTTGGAAAATTTCGTCCAGATATTTTAGCGACTGTGAAACAAGCCTATTTAGGCGCTAATTGCGACCTTGATTTCATTCGGTTGGACGAAGAAGAATTTGCTAAATGTCCAGATGAATCTATTGATTATGCAGTAATGGAAAAAACGAGCGATGCTGTCGTTTGTCCAATGGATGTTGGTTGGAGTGATGTTGGAGCTTGGTCATCACTCTGGGAAGTGAGCGATAAAGATTGTAATGACAACGTAGTTAAAGGGGATGTATTAACTGATAACACCCATCGTTGTTACATTAACTCTCCACATCGATTGGTTGCGACTGTTGGTGTACAAGACCTGGTCATTGTTGACACTAAAGATGCTTTATTAGTCGCGCATCGAGATGAAGTTCAAAATGTTAAAAACATTGTTTCAAACTTAAAGGCCGAAGAGCGAAACGAGTTTTTACATCATCGTGAAGTATATCGTCCTTGGGGAAAGCATGAGTATATTGCTGGAGGCAACCGTTATCATGTGAAAAAAGTCATTGTAAAGCCGGGTGAGAAAACGGCAATGCAATTACATTATCATCGTTCAGAACATTGGGTTGTTGTGTCAGGAACAGCCAAAGTATATAGAGGCAGTGATCAATACGTTATTACCGAAAACGAGTCAATTTATATTCCTGTTGGGGAAGAGCATTGTTTTGAAAACCCAGGAAAGTTACCTTTGGAAATTATTGAAGTAAGATCAGGTAGCTACTTAGGTGAAGATGATATCGTACGAACACCTCCCCAAGGTGAAGGTTACTAACTAATTTAAGGTCTTATTATGTTAAATACATCACAAGTGCTCTCGGATTCTGGCATTCAGTTTGGAACAAGTGGGGCTCGGGGATTAGTTGAACAATTTACGCCAGAAGTGTGCGCAGCTTTTACTCATGCGTTTATTTGCAGCATTAAAGGTAGTCATGATTTTCACAAAGTTGCCGTTGCTATTGATAATCGCCCAAGTAGCCCGGAAATGGCGCAGGCAACTATTTCAGCAATTAGCTCCATGGGATATGAAGCTGTATATTATGGGGTTCTACCAACTCCCGCGCTTGCATACTCTGCAATGCAAGACAATATCCCTTGTATTATGATTACCGGAAGCCACATACCATTTGATCGCAATGGTATTAAGTTTTACCGACCTGATGGCGAAATAACAAAAGCCAATGAGCAAGACATTCTGAGCGCGAAAGTTGAATTTGAATCACCGGTATTGAAAGAGTTACAGGTATCACTTAGAGCTCAAAAGCAATATGTAGAGCGTTATACAGTGCTTTTTGATTCTAATTTCCTGACGGGGAAACGCATTGGCATTTATGAGCACTCTAGTGCAGGGCGCGATATATACCCAATGCTATTTGAAGCAATAGGGGCCGAAGTTGTTTCTCTTGAGCGTACAGATGAATTTGTCCCAATTGACACCGAAGCTGTAGCAGAAGTTGATAAAGAGAAAGCTCGTTGTTGGTCTAAAAAGTACAATCTAGATTTTATTTTTTCAACGGATGGTGATGGTGACAGGCCATTAGTCGCCGATGAAAAAGGAGAATGGTTACGTGGGGATATCTTAGGGTTGCTCTGTGCTGAAGCCATGAATATCGAAGCGTTAGCATTACCAGTAAGTTGCAATACAGTAATTGATTCTTCTGAGTCATTTAAAAAAGTTGCTCGAACTAAAATTGGGTCACCTTATGTGATTGAAGCTTTTTCAGAGCTTGAAGAAGACTATGCAGTGATTGCTGGTTTCGAAGCTAATGGTGGTTTTTTATTAGGAAGTGATGCAACGATAAATAATCAATGTTTAAAGGCTCTACCAACTCGCGACGCGGTTTTACCTGCACTTATGTTACTTTCCGCAGCCAAAGATTGTAGTATTACCTCACTGGTTTGTGCACTTGCTCCTCGTTTTACGAGCAGTAACCGTATTCAAAACTTTGAGACAGACAAGAGTAAAGCTATCATCGCCAAAGCGATTGGGCAAGAAGGACGTTTGATTGATGCTTTGGGATTTAAAGAAGCTATTGTCACGAATGTTGATACTACAGATGGCCTTCGTATTACGTTGAATTCGGGTGATATTATTCATCTTCGCCCTTCAGGTAATGCGCCTGAGCTTCGTTGTTATGCGGAGTCGGCAACCGATGAAAAAGCACAACAAGCGGTTGAACAGGCACTTAGTAATGTTCAAAAACTTGATGTGAGTGAGTGGTAACGGTTAATGGCAATTTTTAAGCTCAAGAATCATATTCAAAATTATGCTTGGGGTAGTCAGACTTCTATGTTTGATCTATTTGGGTTTGAGAATATAGACAACAAACCGCAGGCAGAACTCTGGATGGGCGCACACCCGCGCGGATGTTCTATGCTTGAACAACTTGGTGTTTTACTTACGGACTATATTCACCAAGATGCCAATGACATTTTGGGAACTTATACTGCTCAACGATATGGCCAGCTGCCTTTTTTGTTTAAAGTGCTTGCTGCCCATACCCCACTCTCGATCCAAGTTCACCCTAATAAATCTAATTCAGAACGTGGCTTTGAACGAGAAAGCGCGCAAGAAATTGCACTTGATGCTATTAATCGAAATTACAAAGATCCCAACCATAAGCCTGAATTGGTGTACGCGTTAACACATTACAAAGCGATGAATGGGTTTAGGCCGATTAAGCATATAATTGCACTGTTCGATGAACTAGGTCTCCCTGCTCTTGAGTATGAACTATCTTCGCTAAAGAAAATGCCCAACTCTGATGGGCTACAGCGCTTTTTTACTGCATTAATGACATTTTCGGGAAAGAAAAAGCTGGCGATACTTAATGAACTCCAAGGCGTTTTCGACCGTTCACACATGTCCGATAGGCTTCAACAGGCTCTCACTTACAGTAAAAGCTTTGTAGAGTATTATGAGGGTGATATTGGTATATTAGCACCATTGATTTTAAATGTTGTCGAACTCGAACCCGGCGAGGCAATGTTTCTTCATTCAGAAACACCTCATGCGTATGTAAAAGGCACTGCACTTGAAATTATGGCAAGTTCCGATAATGTTCTCCGTGCAGGCTTAACGCCTAAACATATTGATGTTCAAGAGCTTATTGCTAATACTCGCTTTGAATCTATTCGACCTGAACAATTAAAGCTCACGCCCATCTCGATAGAAGGGCGCCTAAACTTTCCGGTACCTGTGGATGATTTTGCGTTTGATATCCTAAATGTGGAACCTATAGTAAAAGAGCAGTACGCTCGGAGTGCAGAAATCTTATTTTGTATTGATGGTGAAGTGAAAATATGGTCGGGTGATATGTCTTTGAATCTAAAGCCTGGAGAGAGTGTATTTGTGCCTTATAGCGCTAGTTGGTATAAGTATGAGGGTAGAGGCCTGTTAGCCAGAGCGTATAATTAGTTATTTGGTGCTGATACCAATTGTTATAATATTGGTATCAGCCAAATTTAAGTGTCTTAAACCTACCTTTAAGTGTGTCGAACTCTTGATACTTGTTACAACGGTAGCCAATAAAGTCTAATTTACTTGTCGTGATCTTTATCTGTTGAGGGCTTATTTGATTCCTTCCTAAAGTAAGCTGTTATTTTCCAAACATTACTTAAAAGAATCAAATACACGATAAAGCAAGTGAGAAATGTGTAAAGCATGACATATTCGGGAATTCCTACCATTTCGGCATAAATACCGATGCCTGCGAATAGTATAGCAATACTACAAATTACGATTAAAGTTTGTGTGGAACTAAACCCTAAACGTTGGAAGATATGATGCAAGTGCTCGCGGTCAGGTTTAAATGGTGAGTCACCTCGTCGTACACGACGGATCATTATTGCTGCCATATCCATCAATGGTATCGCAATTAGCCATAGAGCGGTTACTGGACGCAAAGGAGGTCTTGTACCATTTTGGCTTGATAGTAACAACAGCCAAATAACAGTAAAGCCTATAAGCATACTTCCTGCGTCCCCCATGAAAACCTTCCTTTTTCGGCCAAAAGCACCTAAGTTTAGAAGAATATAAGGGATGATTATTATAACGAGCACTAAACAAATATAAGCCAGATTATATTGCCCGTCATAATTCAACATAATCCCTAAGCCACCGAAAGTGACTACAGATAACCCACCTAAAAGCCCATCTATACCATCAACCATATTAAAAGCATTTATAGCTCCCACAACCGCAAGTACTGTGACTAAATAGCCAAACCAACCTAGAGTGACAACTTCTCCAGAACCGAATATATCCCCGATGGTATTAAGCTCAATACCGCCGATGACCATCATTGCAACAGAGAGTGCGGCTTGAATGACAAAGCGTAACTTGAAACTTAAGTCAAATTTGTCATCTAATGCCCCTACGCCAACAAGAAGTAAGATGCATACAGCATAAAGTTCAGTGTTTGGTAAAACGTTTGGGTTGTTGAGTAAAAAGTAAAGGGTGGATATACAAATGGAGATACCACCAACTAATGGAACTGCTCCTTGATGAAGCTTGCGTATATTAGGTTTATCAACTAAACCGACTTTCTTAGCAACCTTACGCATTAGAAAAATAGTCGCGAGAGAAAAGAAAAACAGAAAAGAGAGGTCAAGAAATGAAATGAGCACGACTAAGCCTAATAATGGATGTTAATGTGAATTTTAGTGTATTTGAGCTCAATATAAAAGAGGGGCCAATGGTCTCCGTGATCTCTTCGTGTAAATAATTAGAAAATTTAAGTTTACCTTGTTTAAAGGCACTTTATTGAATATGTAACTAAGCGAGTAATGGTTACTTGTATAAAGAGAAATGTCTGGAGTTTGTTAGACCTGAACTTCTTACTTTATGTCCTTTCTTTAACGTCTCGTTGTCATTCTGTTAGATGTATATGGGAGTCTCTAATCAATGTTAAGGTTCAGAAGAGCACGTTCATAAAGTTTACAACTCAGACAATACTAAAAGTATAGGATGTGATAGTATTTTTTGTTATTAATTTTAGATGTTTTGAGAGATTTACAGTGAAACCTCAGATCCAATCACAACCGTTTACCACCAAAAGTTCAATGACGTATACAGACCACAATGAGCTTGATTTTCGAGAGCTTTTTAAGGCATTGTGGGACGGTAAGCTAGTCGTTATATTGGTTACAGCTTTATTCACTATTGCTAGTATCTGTTTTGCATTATTCGCTCAAGAGTGGTGGTCTTCAAGTGCTAAGATCACAAAAGCTCAGCCTCAAAATATAGCTGCATATCAGCAACAAGTCAGACAATTTCAACCTGTTTTCAATGTTTATCAGGAAGATGGTACTGTTTTAGTCAGTAAAGAGCTTGATAGCCTGGGGGACTCTAAAGTTCTCTTTCAGCGTTTTATTAACACTTTTAATTCAGCGAATAATAAACGAGTATTTTTAGATAACAGCTCATTTTTTCAGACGTTTAAAGGGGGCCTTTCTGCTGATGGTTCTGATATGACGGAAATTGCAGAACGTATATTGTACTCGGATTGGTTTAAAAGGATTACCGCGTCTATGGAAAACATAGAAAATCGTAATTCACCCTATTTTGTTCGCTTTCAAACCACAACAAAACAAGGCAGTTTTGATTTACTCACCGCTTACATCGCTTTTACGGAGTCTCAAATTCATCAAGACGCGTTTAACAACTTGAAGGCTATGGTGAGCGGTAAGCGAAATGAGTTGATTCAACAAAAAAGGATTCTAGAAACCCAAGCAAAAAATCAATTGTCGGTTGAAACAGAGCGAACTAAATATGCTTTGGGCATCGCTCACGCGGCCGGTGTCGATAAACCTATCCCAGCAGGTAATGAAAATGAGCTATTTGGTATAGAGCTAGGTTCAAAAGGGTTAGAAGCGAAAGTCAAAGCGCTAGAGTCAGTAAAAAACTTGAGTGTTATCGAACCTCGCTTACTACAAATAAATGCAAAATTGGACATGCTTAATAATCTTGAAATTGACCGTAGTGTTGAGTTTCAAACATTTCGTTTCTTAGAAAATGTTGACCAACCAATTTCTCGAGATAAACCTAAACGTGCACTGATTGTTATTATTTTTACATTATTTGGTGGATTGCTCGGTGCAGCAATTGTGTTAATACGATTCGCATTTAGAAAAGAATATTAACTTTTATTACTGGCTAGTGTTTATCCACTAGCCATCTTTTACTCTCCTCACATACTACCCCTCGAGCCAAGGCTGCACTACGAATGGTTATCGTAACGCTAACCAAATATCGAAACCTAAAATTGACAGAGTGGGTTTACTTCCCCTTAATGCATTTGAATGTCAGATTGATTTTTTTAAATCACTGTAGTCCGTTTATTAATTATACATTTACTTGATAGTTGTTATTATCTATCATGTGTTCAATCAGTTGTTTAAGCTGAGTTATTCCTTTTTGCAAAACCTATCAGCAAGTCAGTAGGTAGGTAGGTAGTTAAGGAAGGCCTAAGCAGGTGGTTTGGCTATCGCAGTCAAAGAGGCTTTCTTCTGACGTCTGTGATCTAAGAGTTCCACTCTCGGAGTTGAGAGCAAAAAGGAGTACTTGTGATTGGCTTATGGTGTACTAAGCAAGTGACTCTTAAGTTCTTTAAGCTCAATTAAACATAGACAAACCTAGCGCTAATGAAGAGTGCAACATTGAGTGGTGATATCACCGATGTTGCTTAAATACGTCAGTTGTTTGGGGTCGGAAAGTACGTATGGCTGCCTGATTTTTTGGGTCGTTGTACAAGAACTGATTAGACTACCACGCAGATTTGCTAGGAAAATCGGCATCAATTCAGTTTGAAATATGGAAGATATAATTATATGAAAATGCAGTGGTTAGTTAAAGCTTCACCTTTGTTGTTGCTATCAGCAACAGCAATGGGAGCTGACAATTTATACGTAGGCGCTAAAGTTGGTAGTGTCTCTGCCGATAAGTTTTCCCCTTTAGTAGAAAGCAGAACGGCTATTGATGATTCAGACACCTCTTACGGTTTGTTTGTCGGTTATCAGATTGTCGATTCATTAGCCATAGAAGGTGGTTACAGCTACCTTGGTGAATATGATCTTAAAGACATTGCCGGTGGCAGCTACGACGCGAGCAGTTTTGATGTCGTGCTAAAAGCCTCAGGTAATGTAAACGATAGTTTGGCAGTGTATGCCAAAGGCGGCTTTGCTGTTTATGATTGGAATGCAAATGGTAAGGGTGTTGAGTCTGATGATTCAGGCGTTGCTCCAACCATTGCTTTTGGTACTGAATACTCCATGACATCAGCAATGAAAATTGGCCTAGAATACCAAATATACCAAGATGTTGGTGGTGTAAGTATCGATTCATTTAATGTTGCTTTGTCTCATTACTTTTAATTATTTGTAGGGATCAATTGTGAAATATAAAATTTTAGCGTTATCAGTCGTTGGTGCACTTCTAGCGGGTTGTGGCAGCGATAATGGAAACAGTGTTCCTTCGACTGAAGCATATAGCGTTATGGCGTATGACCCTGCAGTCATGGGCATGAAAGGGTCGTTCAGCTGTGATGATGGCACAACGGGTACACTTGCAGCAACAAACTACAGTGGTGTTTCTGAAGTGACCGAGCTTACCGTTCTCAATTCACCTCAAACTTGTGCGTTTGAATTTCAAGCAACACCGGGCGCAAAGGATGTATCTAATGGCAAAGACATGAGTAAGGTGAGCTACAAGTTCCCTAAAGGGCTAGCGGCTCTAGGCAAGACTGCTACGGCTTCTCCTATCTCTACATTACTTGAGAAAAAGTTGGATGGTGCACCATACACTCCATCAGCAGGTAGCGAAATTATGGCTGATCTTGGTTTGGATGACTTGATCAATAATGGTGATATCACAGATATTACTGATTTCCTACTTCGTACTGAAGAAGTCATCTCTAAGTTGCCAGCAAAAGCAGCGAGCCGAGTATTAGCGACTAACGCTGTGTTGTCAGACGTGCTAGTGGTTAGTTCTGATGTATCAGCGGATAAGCTAGCTGGTGCTACGAAGGCTATTGCGAAAAAAGTTGTTGAAAAGTACAAGGATTACCCGAAAACAGACGCGGGCAATAAAATTTACTTGGATCTAACTGAAAACCCAACGTTCATTCAAGGTGTTGTTACTAACCCTGATGCGGATGTAACAATTCCACCTGTAGCAGAACAAGAAGCTGAGCCTGTTCCTGAACCAGATGAAGGTTCTACTGGCGCTACTGGTACTGGTACTGGCGGTGGCGGTAACGGCGGTGGTACTGGCGGCTAATTTAAGCACCAATGATAAAAGGCACCACTCGGTGCCTTTTTTACACGCTGTCATTATCAAACGCTGTCATTATTAAATACAGTTACTATCCAATATAGTCACTGTCAAATACGGTTATAACCTATTGCATCCTAATGAAAATACTCAGTCATTCTAAAAACGTATCTCTCGTGGCATCTATTAGCGCATTAGCCATTTCTTCTCATGTTTATGCTGTCGATAACCTGATGTCGTCTCAAAGTTATACCGGTGCGATTATCGTTCCCAATGCTCAGGTAATGGACACTGGAGATATCTCTTACCTCTATGGCCAAGGTGTGCCATACCGAGGGAAAACCAGCGACTTAGACAACATATTGTTTAGCGTTGGCTTATTCGATGGGTTGGAGGCAGCGGGTAGAATTGTCACCAAAACTTATGATTGTCACCTTTACCCGAATGTACCGAGCTACGATCCTAACTGTGGTAACGGCATTCGTGATTTATCGGCTTCCTTTAAATACCAACTCCCTTTTATTAAAGATTGGACGGGGTTCGATGTTGCCTTCGGCGCTCAAGATTTAGGTGGGGCGGCAAATAATTTTAAAACTTATTATGCGGTCGCTGACTATGTGCCTGACTTTGTGCCCGCTCGGTTTAGTGCGGGTTTCGGTAAGTCGGATATTAGCCATGGCGTGTTGAATGGGCCTTTCGCCAGTTTAGAGTACCAGCCATTGGATTTTGTTCAGTTGATTGCTGAGCACGACTCTGCTCAATTTAACGCTGGTTTAAAGGTGTTTACACCAGAAAACTACTTGCCGCTCGATACGCAACTCTCTTTTCAATACCAGTTTTACACCAGTGGCACTGCCGATATCGATATTTGGTCTGTGGCGGCATCTGCTCCGTTAATGGGCTTCTCTGAATCTCGCCGAGTTAATGAGTTAACTTTGGAAGACAAGATCTCAATAGAGCAAGCGCACCATGAATTTTCTGGTGTTGTGCAACTTAAGAAAGCCCTAGTTGATGAAGGCTTTCTTAATGTGAGAATTTCTGCGGATGATCTTGGTATAAATGTCGCTCTGGAAAACAGACGTTACAATCGTAACCAAGTTGATGGGGTTGGCGTGGCTTTGGGGATCATCTCTTCCTACGTGGGAGAAGGCATGCTTCAAGACCTTGGGGTTAAAAATTATCAGCAGCAGAATATTCGCCTGTTTAATTTGGTTAATGACATTCCAATGATGGAAGTGATTACCAGTGCCCCATGTTATCGAGAATTTGTGAAAACGGGCGAGCCTTGCAGAAACCTGATTGTTCGCACCTCAGATGTGAAAAAGAGATACGCCAAGGCGAAGTTTGATAAAGAGGTCGCTCGTTCCGGTTTTGGGCGCACACAAGTTATCGTTTCTCCTGCTTTGTATCACAATACAGCGACAGAATACGGTGTATTTGATTACTCATTAGCGCTCTCAACGAACCTTTATACTCCCCTGTGGAAAGGCGCCGCGTTGGATGTGAGACACTTAATGCCATTGGCGGACAGTGATGACTTTGAAGAAGGCAGAATCTGGGCCGATGATGCCTTTGAAAATGAAGTCGATAGGGTTCTTTTTCATCAAGCATTTCAGTTGCCTTATAACCTCACTACTCAATTCTCATTCGGCCAAGTGTACGGCAACTTCTTGGGCTTCTTGAACGAAACTCAGTATGCCAGCAATAGCGGGCGACATATTCTTGGTTCTGAATACGCCAACTTTTCTGCTCAAGATAAATTGGATGCGAAAGGAGACGCTATCGCAGATGCGACGCCAATCATTGGCCACTACACCTACGCAAGACCTGATTGGAATTGGCAAGGGAAAGTGCAAGCTGGCCAATTTTGGAAAGGTGACGAAGGGGTTCGAGTAACCAGCAGTCATTGGTTGGGAGATGTTAGGGTTGATGCTTCATACCAGACCACAAAAGCGGTAGGGAATAATGAAGCCGAAGAGTTTGTCACTCTTTCTATCGCGATCCCTTTAACGCCATGGCGTGATATGAACCCTGGCTATGTTCAGTTGCGTGGTATCGATCAATTTGTTTTTTCGTTTCAAACTCGAGTGGGGGAGAGCCACAACCAATTGGGTGAAGGCTTAGGTGTCGATACTGGGTTACAACACAATATTGAAAGGCAGTATTTCAACCGTAACCGAATCGGTGCGAGCTATTACCAAGAAAACCGACAACGCTTGCGTAATGCTTATCTAAAATATTTAGAAGCCGTTAAATAAGTTTGAGTAAAATAAGAAGCGAAGAGCGGGCACAAAAAGTGTTCGTTCTTTGGCTTTTTTTTCGCTTACTCGTCGCTCGTTTACTGGTGTTCCTCATCTGCTCTTCCTAGCGCTAAACCATTCAACTAGGTTGATATTAAGCACAGATTGTGGATAATGCTTACGAATTAAACTGAGCGTTTGTACCTGCTCTTTTTTTTATGTTTAAATTGGCAATTTCATTCCATTTTAAATGCCTTGGTGGGCAGGTTTGAATGCTTTGGTAACAAATTGAAATCCCTTGGTGGCAAATTGAAATGCCTTGGGTAAATAGATGACGCAGTGTGATGTCGCGAAATATCAAAGGGCGGTAGCGTTCTCATTTCTGATACCAATCACAGTAAGTAAGTGATCAAAAATAGCGCCGGAAAAATGCTTGAGAACAAGGCAGAATTTTTCGATAGTAGTTATTCTACAATCAAAAATTCTAACGAAGTTATCGAGTATTTTAACAAGCTAGAGTGAGCAGTTATTTACTACGATTGGTATGACTATAAATGGGAGTAAGATCGTGTTAATTCTTCGCATCTCTCCGATTCATTGCTGTGTAACTGATAAAATCATTTGCCTTCTATTCTTTGGATGTCCTTAGGGGCGTCAAAACACATTCCGTTTCTATGACTTGGTTAACATGAAGATTAATAAAAATCGTCTCCTTCTAGCGCTCCTTCCTGCATTATTGGCAGGGTGTACGACTCCAGGAACTCACCTTTCTACTGGCAACAAGAATGTGATTCAGCCTTCAGAGGAACAGCAAGAATCTGATATCTCTGATGTGGTTAACCTTTACCCATTGACGGCTCAGTCAGTATCGAGTTACCGAAATGAATCGTTATCGGTTTCCCAGGCCAACCCGACATTAGATGTTGATATTGCAAAGTATGAATATCAAGTAGGGGTCGGTGATATCTTAAACATCACTATTTGGGATCACCCTGAACTGACCATTCCTGCTGGTTCTTACCGTAGCAGTACGGAAGCGGGCAACTGGGTTCATGCCGATGGCACCATCTTCTACCCGTACATTGGGACGGTTGAAGTTGTCGGCAAAACCGTGCGCGAAGTTCGTGCTGATATTGCTGCTCGTTTAGCCAAGTATATCGAGAGCCCACAAGTCGATGTTAACGTGGCGGCGTTTCGCTCTAAAAAAGCGTATGTCACAGGCGAGATAGAAAAGCCTGGCCAACAAGCCATCACCAATATCCCGTTGACCTTACTGGATGCAGTGAACCGTTCTGGCGGTTTATCTGAACATGCCGACTGGCGTAATGTGTCATTAACGCGTAATGGCGTAGAAGAAAGCCTCTCGCTTTATGGTTTAATGCAACGTGGTGATTTAACACAAAACCGCTTACTGCAAGCGGGTGATATTGTTCACGTGCCGCGTAATGACAATCAAAAAGTATTCGTGATGGGCGAAGTGAATGATCCTCAACTGTTGAAGATTGACCGTGTCGGCATGAGCCTAACGGAAGCCCTTAGCACCGTCGGTGGGATCAACCAACTGACCGCCGATGCCACTGGTGTATTTGTGATTCGAACCTCGGATGACAAATCAGAACGCATGGCGGATATCTACCAACTGAATATGGAAGATGCATCGGCACTGGTCATAGGCACCGAGTTTGATTTAAAACCTTACGATATTGTTTATGTCACCGCCGCGCCAATCAGCCGTTGGAACCGTGTGATTGGTCAGCTTGTACCAACCATTTCGGGCTTCAACGACCTAACCGAAGGTATGTTGCGCATTCGTAATTGGTAGTATGCCCTGGTTAGTAAAAAGCCCTGACTAATCATCAGGTTACATTGAGTGTGTAACCTGATTTTTTATGTTTAAACGTCAATGATGCTGAAAGTACAAGTGCCTTTAGTTTGTAAATGCCTTTAGTTTGTAAGCTCATTCGGTTTGTAAGCACATTCGGCTTGCAAGAGTATTCAGCTTAATAAGCTCATTATAGTTAGAAGTCAGTTATGTTTGATAAAATTTTAGTGGTGTGCGTAGGCAATATTTGTCGTTCACCGACGGGAGAACGCGTTCTTCAACAATTGCTTCCCAACAAAAACATCGCCTCTGCGGGCATTGCAGCCGAAAAAAGTCGTTTAATCGGTAAGCCAGCAGACGACACCGCAATTTTAATTGCCGCTGAACATGGTATCGATGTTGAAAATCATCAGTCTCAACAAGTCACGCCGCAGCTTTGTGCTCAGTATGATTTGATCTTGGTGATGGAGAAGGGCCATTTGGAGGCGCTGACTCAAATTTCACCAGAGGCAAGAGGCAAAACCATGCTGTTTGGTCAGTGGATTGGTCAACAAGACATTCCCGATCCGCACCGTCAAAGCCGTGAAGCATTTGAACATGCTTATAAGCTTATTGACGAAGCGGCACACGCTTGGGCGAAAAAGCTGTAATTAAAGCTAAAAGAAATCGAGTTAGCTTAAACATCGCCATTAATAGAATCACATAAGAGAAAAGGGTACGTAAACCGTATTTACATTCTCTTAAAGTACTAGTTTAGGAAGTAGCAATCTGATGACAACACAACCATCTCAGCAAGCACATACTAATAATTCTGATGAGATAGATTTAGGGAAACTGCTTGGCATTCTGTTGGACGCTAAATGGTTAATCATGGTTACCACATTTGCTTTTGCTGTGTTTGGTATCGCATTTGCCCTACTTTCAACCCCGATCTACAAAGCAGATGCTCTTATTCAAATTGAAGAGAAGAGTTCTGGCGGTATCTCATCGATGGTCGGTGACATGGGCGAATTGTTCTCTCAGGAATCCTCTGCCACGACGGAAGTTGAGATCATTAAATCGCGTATGATCTTGGGCGAAACGGTCGATAAATTTAATTTAACCACCGTGACTTCACCTATTTATGCACCCATTGTCGGCAAAGGCTTCGCACGTTTAACTGGCGACATTAACCACATTGCGGTGAGCCGTTTTACCTTGCCAAGTTATGCAAGTGCTTATGCTCACACGATTCAGGTTGTTGATGCCGAACAAGGCACTTATCAACTGGTGCGTGATGATGAGCGCGTTATCTTAACCGGTAAAATCGGTGAGCCAGCAACGGCTGATGGCTACAGCTTGTTTGTGGCGGACTTTGAATCAAGTAACGGCTTTGAGTTTGCTATTGGTAAACGTAGCCGATTAGAAGCCATCGAATGGTTAAAATCTTCGCTGTCTCTCTCTGAGCAAGGCAAGCAAACTGGTATTTTGAAGCTGAGTTTTGAAGGTGAAGACAAGCAGAAGATCTCTGAAATACTCAACCATATTAGCCAGATCTATTTCTTACAAAACGTTAAGCGTAATTCCGCGGAAGCAGAGAAAAGCCTCGCTTTCTTAGAAAGCCACCTTCCGGGTATTAAATCTGAATTGACCGGCTATGAAGACGTACTAAACAATTATCGCCAAGCCAATGATTCGATCGATTTAGGTTTAGAAGCACAGTCAACCTTGAAAGTAATGGTCGAGCTTGAAGCGCAATTGAATGAGTTGACGTTTAAAGAGAGTGAAATCAGCCAACGCTTCACTAAAGATCACCCGGCTTATAAATCGCTGCTTGATAAGCGTAAAACGTTATTAGGTGAAAAAGAACGCCTCAACAAGCAGGTACAAAAACTACCAAAAACACAACGTGAAGTACTGCGTATGACACGTGATGTTGAAGTGAACCAACAGATCTACATCCAGCTACTTAATAAAGTTCAAGAGCTGAGCATTATTAAAGCCGGCACAGTGGGTAACGTTCGTATCTTAGATGATGCCCAAGCGTATTCTCGTGCGGTAAAACCGAAGAAACCACTGATTGTGGTGTTAGCGACGCTTCTTGGTGGCATGTTAAGTGTGGCGTTTGTGTTAGTAAAAGCGGCCTTTCACCGTGGTGTTGAAAGCCCTGACCAAATTGAAGAAATTGGTTTACCTGTGTACGCGGCCGTACCTAAATCTGATTTACAAGTTGAGCTAACCAACCGTTTTAAATCGAAGAAAAAGCAAACGAAAGGGACTCAAGCCCTGCTTGCTGAATCGAACCCTGCGGATCTTTCCGTTGAAGCACTGCGTGGCCTAAGAACCAGTTTGCACTTTGCGATGCTGGAAGCGAAAAATAACATACTGATGATTTCTGGCCCAGCGCCCGGCATTGGTAAGTCGTTTATCTCAACCAACTTTGCTGCGGTTGCTGCGAAAACGGGTCAAAAGGTGCTGCTGATTGATGCCGATATGCGTAAAGGTTACTTACAACAAAGCTTTGGTGTGAAGTGGGATAATGGTCTTTCGGATGTATTAAGCAGCAAGCAAGACTTTGCTCAATCAATCAAAGCAACACCGGTAGAGAATCTCGATATTCTTACGCGCGGCCAAGTGCCACCTAACCCATCTGAATTGTTAATGCACCCACGCTTTGCAGAGTTGATGGAATGGGCATCTAAGGAGTATGACTTGGTGATTGTCGATACTCCACCTGTACTCGCGGTCACCGACCCAAGTATTGTTGGTGCCTTTGCGGGTACCACATTAATGGTGGCGCGTTATGCTCAGAACACCGTTAAAGAGATTGATGTTGCTCGTAACCGCTTCGAACAATCGGGTATTGAAGTGAAAGGCGTTATCTTTAACGCCATCGAGAAGACGGCGTCTAGTTCTTACGGCTACGGTTACTATAACTACGCTTATTCGAGCGATAAAAAATAACATCAGAGACGGGGTGTGTCACCACACCCCGTTACTCCGCCGTTCTGCCATTCCGCCATTCTGTTATTGAGAAGCGAGAAGTGAGAAGTGAGAAACGAAGTCTCTGGAATTGAGCGCTTTACCTCTGCTTTTCCACTCTTCGTATCTCGTTCTCACTCTTCGTATCTCGTTCTCACTCTTAGTTTTTCGTTCTTACTTTTTTATGCTTGTTTTCTGTTTGCTTTCTTAACGGCTTAACGGTTAAGGAAATCGACCGCTTTGTCTGGAAAATCGGTAAACAAACCATCGACTTTTACTTGATTGTAAAAAACATCCAGCATGCCATCAAAGTTGTCCGCATAAGTCGGAATTCTTCCCGGATCAGCGCGGAAAGTATAAGGGTGCACGTCTAATCCGGCGTCTTTAGCCGACTTCATCAACGGCTTAATCATAATATTGCTTTTGGTGGATGCATCATCAACCAGCATTGGTTTCCAAGGACCAATCCCGTCTGCGTAGCTCGCAACCTTCTCCATACCTTCGTCTTCGAACATCCAATCATAATTGTACGGCGTCGCTTTGTCGCCTTGATAAGTCATGGTTTCATTCCAGTCTGTGTAGGCCATCAACTGCACGAGTTTCAGATCCATCTGCATGGCTGGCATGAGTTCATTGTTAATGCGTTGCAGTTCATTGGTATCAAAACTCTGTAGATACACCTTGTCGTCTTTTGATAGGTAACCATATTGCTTCAAAGTCATCAGTACCGCTTTTGAAATATCTTTCCCTTCATGGCGGTGGAACCAAGGTGCTTTAATCTCAGGGTAGATACCCACGTCATAACCTAATGTTTTATTCAAGCCTTGGATTAGCTCAATCTCTTCAGCAAAAGTCGCGACGCGAAAATCAGACTGCCACATTGGGAAGCGTTCAGGAAAACCGGCGACTTTATTCCCTTGCTTATCAATATTGAAGCCTTCGGTCACAGTGAGTGATTTGATCTCGGCCAGCGTAAAATCAATCGCATAGTAGCGGCCATCAGCACGTGCTCGTGTTGGAAAACGCTCTGCGACATTGGTGACTCTATCTAAGTAGTGATCATGCAATACCACCAATTGGTCGTCTTTGGTCATCACGACATCTTGTTCTATATAGTCGGGTTTCATGGCATAGGCGAGCGATTTAGCGGGCAGAGTGTGCTCGGGTAAATAGCCGGATGCGCCGCGATGCGCAATCACTAAAGGATCGGCGAACGCATTGGCCGATAAGCTGAGTGCTAAAAAAGTCAGAGACAGTGACGTTGTTTTCATTATGCTTTCCCTTGATAGCACAGAGGCAGGGTTCGCCTGCCTCTGTGGTGTATTGATTTATTCAGTTAACTTTCAATTAAGCTAACGCTTCTTTCTCTCGTTCGATATCTTTTTGTTTGTGGTGTGCACGCTCACCCAAGAAGGCGTAAAGCAGACAAATGATTGAAGCGACACAAGCACCGACCAAAATAATGAAACCACCATCCCAGCCGTAGTGATCCACCATAAAGCCAAGTACCGCATTGGCAGCAACCGCACCACCTAAGTAACCAAATAGCCCGGTGAGGCCTGCCGCCGTACCCGCGGCTTTTTTCGGTGCCAGTTCAAGCGCATACAAACCGATCAGCATCACAGGGCCGTAAATAAGGAAACCAATCGCAATCAGTGCCAGCATATCAACCGTTGGGTTACCGGCTGGGTTTAGCCAGTACACCAATACGGCGACGGTGACCAAAACCATAAAGAGAATCCCAGCTGGTGCACGGCGGCCCTTAAACAGCTTATCTGAAATCCAACCACATAATAAGGTGCCCGGAATACCAGCCCACTCATACAAGAAATAAGCCCAAGACGATTTATCCACCGAGAAGTCTTTCGCTTCTTTTAAGTAAACCGGCGCCCAATCGAGTACACCATAACGGATAAGGTAAACAAACGCATTTGCGATCGCGATAGACCACAACAACTTATTAGAGAAGACATACTTAAAGAAAATTTCCTTCGCCGTCATTTCTGTCTCATGGGACGTATTGTAGTCGTCTGGGTAATCGTTTTTGTGTTCTTCAATCGGTGGTAGGCCACAAGATTGAGGGGTATCTCTTACCGTAAACCAAACAAAAACAGCGACGAGAGTGGCAAAAAATGCAGGAACATAAAAAGCGGTGCGCCAGTCATCGTTGAAAGCCCAAAGCCCCAATAAAAACATTGGACCAATCAATCCGCCGCCAACGTTATGAGCGACATTCCATACCGACACTATCTCGCCACGTTCTTTGCGTGACCACCAGTGAACCATCGTTCGCCCACAAGCTGGCCAGCCCATACCTTGAAACCAACCATTCAAAAACAGCAGGATAAACATCGCGGTAATGCTGCCGGTTGCCCATGGCATAAAGCCAAAGCAGAACATCACCAGCGCCGACATTAACAAGCCACCACTGAGGAAATAACGAGGGTTGGAGCGATCAGACACGCTGCCCATTAAAAATTTTGATAAACCGTAAGCGATAGAGACGGCCGCCAACGCTACCCCTAGCTCTCCTCGGCTGAACCCCTGCTCAATAAGATAGGGCATCGCCAAACTAAAGTTTTTGCGGACTAAATAGTAACCCGCGTAACCAACGAAGATGCCGAGAAAAAGCTGCCAGCGTAATCGCGCATAGGTGCCATCAACCTTATCGGCTGATAAGCGATCGATATGCGCCATAGGTTTGAATATTCCAAACATAGAAACCTCATAAAAATTGGGTTTAAAACGTACAATAAATGCTCGAACGAACAATCTTGATCATCATTCGAAAGTGCACGCATTGTATGTGCTTCAAAATTAATTTCTGTGATAGAGATTGTCATTAACAAAAAAGATCATTTAATACAGCATATTAGTTTCATTTAATTAGAGCGAGCTTCATGTTTTCGCTTGCGTGTTTTTAACCAAGATGAGCATGAATGTGAGAAGTGATGAGTAAACGAGCGACAAAAAATAAAGAGCAGTAACGAGATGCGAGTGGCGAGATACAAAAAGCACCGCGCTTCGTATCCCGTTTACTCGCTACCCGCATCTGCTCTTTCAGCGCTTCGAATCCTGTTTACTCGTCACCCGCATCTGCTTTTCTATTTCTTAACCACGCCCCCTGTTAAATACAAACCAATCGCCGCTAATACCGGATAGCCAAAGGCTTCATTGGTCATTTCCCCCAACGGTTTCCAATCGTAGCCGTGCATACAACCCAAAATCACCATCACATGCAGTGCCACATAAGGAATGGTGAACAACAACACAATGTAGCGCTGCACTAACTTAAAAGGCTCATAGGCTTTAAGCAGTGCCAGTTTGTGCTTCGCTTTTTCTTCATCAGTAAAAAACATCGCATCTCCTGTGTTGGTGAGTGCATCTAACCCTTTGTTAATGGAAGACTGGCTCCCAAATATTCGCCCGAACAATGTCATGCTGCTCCTTGGTTCGTGGATTGGCTTTGGCTGTATTACCCTTTCGCTCTTCATCTCGGCTTTTCCGCTCTTCGCATCTCGCTACCCGTCACTCGCATCCGCACTTCCTGCTTTTCGCATCTCTAATCAGCTCTTAGCCTCACCACCGGACACGCCTTATTTACCCCCCAATCTTTATGCCCCTTCACATTCTCATCTGAAATCAAGAACTGCTCTTGCAAGGCCGCCACCAAACCAAACAGTGCCTTACGCTGTGCAAGCGTGAAGTTATCTTCTGGTTGCAGTTCGGAATTACAACCACCGACCATGCAAACGCCAATATTGCCCTTGTTGTGTCCTTTCACATGCGCGCCGGTTTGCGACAGCGGCCTACCCAGTTCGACATCCCCATTGCGACGAATCACAAAGTGATACCCCACATCGCGCCAGCCTCTCTTTTTATGCCATCGGCGAATATCGGCGACGTGAACATCTTGCTCCGACGGTGTGGCGCTGCAATGCACAGTAATAAAAGAGTAGGGCGGGCAATGAGGTAAGCGGAGTAACACCGAAACCAGGCTGAAAGAATAGGAGGCTGAAGGCAAACAAGGATCTAACGAAGGGATGAACTCCACCTCGCCCGCTTGTTTTTCGGAATGAGCCTGCTCTTGCGAACCAGTCGGCTCTTCTGAATAGGGCGACTTTTGCGAATCATCTTGCTCTTGCAAAACAGACGCGGCTAACGGCTGGTGTGGAACTCGATCAGTTGCTGGTGGAGTGTTTGACAAAATAAATCCTCTTGTTGTTGTAACCAGGTGACTAAAAACGTTGATAACGATTCTTTTAAATCAGGGTGTAATGCGATGTGTTGTCGCAAACTCGCGGCTACGGTTTTTGCATAACCGGCGTGGTGACTGACATAACGTAAATACATCACGCAATAACCCAGAGGCTGGCTTCGCCGCGCTCGGCTGATCATCCAACACATGTCTTCATAGCTGGGATCTTCAAAACGCTCCTCTTCAAAACAAACCGATTCATCACTTATCGAACCATCAGCCATTAATCCATTGCTATCACGGCACCCGTCGCTCTGACTAACAAGTAGCGGCAGGTAAGACCGATTGAGGGAATAAGGACGACACTCGATGCTCGCCATGCCCGGCTGGTACGCTGAAATAAAAAGAGAAACTATCGCCTTCATTAAGCACCTTATTGCTGTATGGGGAGGGCAATGTACTTCAAGACTTTTGATTGGGGTTGGTGGCAATAACGCGAAAAAGGAAGAGCGCAGAAAAGTGAGAGGTGCTTCGAAGGTTATCATCTTAAGTCATGTTCTTGTTGCATATCAGTGAGAACACATAGGAAAAACACTTTTTGTTACTTTTTATCTCGCGTCACCTTCGCCCCCAAAGCCCCAAAAAGTGTTGTTAATGCCTTTTTCATCAATGGTTATGCATGTCTATCCGCTTTTATAGCGAGAACGATTTAAGTAGATAGACCCATTAACAAGGAGCGTTATTCATGTGTGTTTCCCTCATTCTCTCTTTCATCCCATTAAAAACCGGCTCGCCGATAAGCAAGTTGGTGTTATTAAAATTGGCCGACAATGCCGACGCGCGTGGCGTCTGTTTTCCATCCTTAAATTACCTAGCACAATATTGTGAAGTATCGGTAAGAACCGTGAAGCGGCACCTTAACGAGCTAGAAAAACAAGGGTTTGTGAAGCGGATAAAGCGGTTTGATAAAAAAGCCGTCAGCGCAGCAATTTGTATCAATTACGCCTACCCAGCGGTTGTCATATTGAACAGAGCGATTTAGACCGATCGGGCTCCGATAAAGCCGAGAGCGATCAACCGGAACTCAACCCAAGCCTTCCACAAAGTGACCATTCAGACACCCACCAGGGTGACTCACGATCCAACACGGAGAGTGATCGCCCGGCACACATAATCTTTCATAAAGAACATAAAACAGGTATCAGCTTGAAAAGCGGCATGGTAGACGACGCTGATATTATGGATACCCCCAACAGCTCTGAAGAGCATGCGACCTCCATACCTAAAGCCAAAAAAGAAGCCGTGATTGATCTGCTCACCGAAGAGGGCTGCGCCCCGATTTATCATGAGTTCTACGAAATATTAAAACGCACCTACCCGAAGTTAGATGTGCTGCAAGAACTGCATGCCATGCAAGCTTGGTTATACATCAACCCCGACAAGCGCAAACCCTTTGAACACATCGGCCACTTTGTGAATGGTTGGCTAAGAAGAAGTGCCCAAGCGAAGATCAAGCGAGGTTTAACGCCTGCCCTTCAGCAAACCAAAGGCCCTAAGCAAGCCCACACGGTTAAACAAAAAAGAGCGGCTAAACCAACAGGCACCAATAAACCGACAGCTGATCTCCACCATGCGCGTTCTCTCCAAAGCGACCAAGTTGAAAATAAGCAGCAACAACCAACACCGGTCTCTCAGGCCCTAGCGGACTACAAAGCCAAAAGCACCACCAACCCGTTTGAAGCGCGTATCAAGGCCCTAATTCAATCCAAATCGGCGAATACCGACACCGAGCAGTGAGCACCGGAATTTCACATTACTCAAAGGCTTAGATTAGCCAACGCGAACACAGACATAAAAACGTCAAGAGACAAAGGTAAAATTAGGAGAGGGCACATGGACGATACCAACCTAAAAAAGCTGACAACGGAAGAAAAGGTCACCATTTTGGAAAAGGAGGTCGCGCGAGTAGAAGGACGCATCGGCGAGTTCTTAAATTTGCTGGTTAACCACTACCCACAAGGGCTAACACGCACAGAAATTAAGGCATTGTTGGCGGTGAACAATAATGAAAGTTTTGTCTCACTTTATAGAAACGGTAAGATCTTCATTGATATAGAAAAGCGCTACTGCGACGCAGCACAAGAAAACCGCTACCACATAGGGACGCAGTTTCTGCAAGACGTACAATGCTTTCGCTGGGTGAATGCTTGGTAAGATGTTCGACCACTTCGCTTATAAATCAAACTGGTTAATATGCACTTACTTTGCTAGAATCCCCTGCGCAAAACAGCCACGGATAGCTGGGGGATGCATTCACCCCGTAAATACCTTGCCTTTAGGAGCCAAACCTAAGGGCGGTAGCGTGCCTGAATCTTAATGACTAGCCGAGTCTAGAACACTAACTATCTCTTCTTAAACTAAATTAAATATGTCTGAGTAACTAAAAGTGTACTGAGGCATTTTTTGGTGTCTACCCATCACTAAGTTCAATCGAAACCAGTGAAAAGGTGGGACCTCAATAAAAATAATTATTAACAATCAGGTTTTATTACTTATGGATTTGTCAGTAGAAAATGCAAAAATTGCAATAATTGGCTTAGGTTACGTTGGTTTACCTTTGGCCGTAGAGTTTGGTAAAAAGTCGTCAACAATTGGCTTTGATATTAACCAAGTACGTATTGATGAACTGGCACTTGGTCGTGATAGTACGCTAGAGTGTAGTGACAATGAACTTGCGGAAGCCTCTCACCTTTCTTACACCACCTCTCTTCAAGACTTAAAAGAGTGCAATGTCTATATTGTTACCGTTCCAACCCCCATTGATGAGCATAAACAACCCGATCTAACACCATTGGTTAAAGCGTCAGAAGCGTTAGGCACAGTGGTATCAGAAGGCGATATTATTGTTTATGAATCAACTGTTTACCCTGGCGCGACAGAAGAAGATTGCATTCCAGTTGTTGAGCGTGTTTCTGGCCTTAAGTTTAACCAAGACTTTTTTGCTGGTTACTCACCTGAACGTATTAATCCAGGTGATAAAGAACACCGCGTGACTAATATCTTAAAAGTAACCAGTGGTTCGACACCAGAAGTGGCTGAATACGTAGATCAACTTTACAAGCGCATTATCACCGCTGGCACACACAAAGCATCTTCTATCAAAGTGGCAGAAGCGGCAAAAGTGATTGAAAACACGCAACGTGATGTAAACATTGCCTTGATTAACGAACTTTCAATCATTTTTAATAAGCTTGGTATTGATACGTTAGAAGTACTTGAAGCTGCGGGCACAAAATGGAACTTCCTTCCATTCCGCCCGGGCTTGGTCGGTGGCCACTGTATTGGTGTGGATCCTTATTACCTAACGCACAAAGCGCAAACAGTGGGTTACCATCCAGAGATGATCTTAGCGGGGCGCCGACTAAATGATGGTATGGGGCAGTATGTTGTTTCTCAATTAGTTAAAAAAATGCTGACAAAACGCATTCACGTAGAGGGTGCAAACGTACTGTTGATGGGGCTAACTTTTAAAGAGAACTGTCCCGACCTACGCAATACTAAAGTGGTTGACATTGTCTCTGAATTGAAAGAGTACAACATTAATGTAGACATTATGGACCCATGGTGTTCAAGCGAAGAAGCGCAACACGAATACGGCCTAACTTTGTGTGAGAAAGAACAACAAAATCATTACGATGCAATCATCATGGCTGTATCTCACAACGAATTCAAAGAGATGGGCGTAGAAAAAATCCGCTCGTTTGGTAAATCAGAGCATGTTCTGTATGACTTGAAGTACGTTCTAGACAAAGAAAGTGTGGATATGCGTCTTTAATTTATAGACAGAACTAAAACTCAGGAGAGAAACGTTTTAGCTCCTGAGTTTTATTATGAGGTAGGAACGAGAACCTCAACACTGTAAGCTGAACTTATTCATACTGAGTTTCGAGAAACGAATGTGGCTCAGAGTTTATAAACACAGTTTATCCTGTCGAAAAATAATATTTGCCTCTCCACGGAAAACACAATGACCAAATACGAACAAATCCAACAAGAGCTAGCTGAGTCACCAAAAACATGGTTAGTAACGGGTGTTGCGGGCTTTATTGGCTCAAACCTACTTGAAAAATTACTAAAGCTTGATCAAACCGTGGTGGGGTTAGATAACTTCGCAACGGGGCATCAGCATAACTTAGATGAAGTTAAAGGCTTAGTAAGCGACGCTCAGTGGGAGCGTTTTAACTTTATTAAAGGCGACATCCGAGAGCCTCAAACATGCCAACAAGCCGTAAAAGGCGTTGATTACGTACTGCACCAAGCAGCACTAGGTTCTGTACCTCGCTCTATCGCTGATCCACTTACCACGAATGCAGCAAACATCACCGGTTTTCTAAACATGCTAGACGCTGCAAAAGAAGAAGGGGTAAGCAGCTTTACTTATGCAGCGAGCAGCTCTACATATGGTGACCATCCTGCATTGCCAAAAGTGGAAGAAAATATTGGCAACCCACTTTCGCCTTACGCAGTAACTAAATACGTAAATGAGCTTTATGCGGGTGTATATGCACGTACTTACAATTTTAAGGCGATTGGACTTCGTTACTTCAACGTATTTGGTCCAAGGCAAGATCCAAACGGTGCTTACGCAGCGGTAATTCCAAAATGGACAGCAGCAATGATCAATGGAGAAGATATTTATATCAACGGTGACGGCGAGACAAGCCGAGATTTTTGCTTTATCGAAAATACAGTGCAAATGAATATTCTTGCTGCTACCGCAGAAGATGACGCTAAAGACAACGTATATAACGTTGCGGTAGGTGATCGCACAACACTAAATGATTTATATAAAGCGATACAATCTGCACTTAAAGAGTGCGATATAAATGCGACCCAAGATCCAATATATCGTGACTTTAGAGCCGGTGATGTTCGTCATTCGCAAGCTGATGTAACTAAAGCGGTAAATGATTTAGATTATCAGCCAGAATATCGAATTTTAGAGGGGATTTCTAAGGCGATGAACTGGTATGTTAAGAGCGAAAATAATGCTTAAAGTTTTATACTTTATGAACGTGAAGTTAGTAAGAGAGTGATATGCAATACCTTTGTGTTCTAATTACCATTAATTTAGCTAGTTATATTGCAACAATTTACTTGTCAAATACTTTGACTGTTGAAGATTATAGTCAGCTTACTTTAGCATTGACAGTTTCATCACTAATTGCTGTAGTATCACTACTTGGTCGCTCAGAAATGATGCTGCGACGAATTTCACAGTCTAATTATCTTGTGCCTATAGCATCTATAATTTCATCTATAATTTTATCTATAATTATTATTAGTAGTTACACATTGATATACAAATCAGAACTATCATATGTAATACTTGTAACTTCGTTAACTATAATCTCAATTGTTGTTGCATACACTTCATCAATATTAAAGTTTAGATCAAAAACGATCCAGCTTGCATTAACGCAAAAGTCTAATAATGTATATAAATTAATAATAGCTGCAGTTTGTTTGTCCAGTACACTAAATTATCAAGAAATATCAATATATATTATGATTTCGATGTATTTTTTATACTTCGCTTATCACTTTCTTTTCACTTGTAAAGTAAACTACCAATTTTTAAATTTTAAAATGAATTTCTATGATAAAGAAGGTATTCCTTTTTTAATTAATGGGGTATCTTTTTTATTTTATTTTCAAGCAAGTGTGTTTGTATTTGGTTATTACTCACTGGATTATGAGCTGGCTTTATATTCATTAGCGTTACTCCCTATAAGCGCTTATGCTTTGGTGTTTAATGCTTACTTTAACTCACTAACTCAATCAAAGTTTTATCAATTAGCAGCTATTTCAAACGTTAATGCTATTTTGTACTTAAAAAAAATAATAAAATATCAATTTTACATTACACCATTTATTTTATTGAGCTATTGTTTTTTAGTTTTTTTTGTTTCTCCTGAGGTGTTTGATCTTAATAAATATCCAGATCTGATTGAAATGATGATTTTACTTTTCCCTGTAATATTATTTAAGTTTTTCTCTTCTTCACTAAGTATTTATATGAACTTAAAAGAAAATATCAGGTTTAAAAATTTTGTTTGTATAGGTGCTGGAGTTATCGGGTTATTAGTATCTATTTTTGCAATTAAGTTATGGGGTATATCAGGGGCCTTAATTGCAACTTTGCTGGTTGAGTTATTTATCCTTATCGGGTATTTATCTTCTTTTCTAAAACAAAAAATTACAACAAAAATTAGTGAATAACTTTAGTTTGTTTAATATCTGATTAAGGTGAAGTGAGTCTACAGGCTACTAGATGTAACTCTGATGCATCTTTGTTATTGCCTACTTATAATAGGGACTTGCAAGAGCTTTATATTAATTATAATAACAGTAATTTATATTTTTCTATCTATTGTTAAACTTTTGGCTGCGTTGGAATCTTATGTAAGTAGTTCCTAGCGTTTATAAAAACGATATACAAAATTTTGGTTATAAATTTTTATGAAAAAAAATAAGATATTGCATGTCATCACTGGATTAGGAGATGGTGGTGCTGAGGCAACATTGGTACGTTTATGTTTGGCAGATAAAAAAAATGAGCACATTGTTATTTCTTTAATGGATAGTGGGAAATATGGTCAATATCTTAAGGATAATTATGTGACAGTAGAAGTTTTAAATATGCCGAAAGGTAAGGTTACGTTGAAAGGTATAATTAAATTATATAAAGATATAAAAAGAATTGCTCCTGATGTTGTTCAGACTTGGATGTACCATGCTGACTTGATTGGTGGAGTTACTGCTCGTATATTAGGTATAAAAAATATTAATTGGGGTGTTCATCATTCCGACCTTACTCCAGCTAATTCTAAAAAGTCTACTATTTTTATTGCAAAAATTTGCAGTTACTTAAGTTATTTTATTCCTAAAAATATAATTTTTTGTGCTGACTCTGCAGCTCGTGTTCATAGG
This sequence comes from Vibrio toranzoniae, assembly GCF_024347655.1. Classification (NCBI taxonomy): domain Bacteria; kingdom Pseudomonadati; phylum Pseudomonadota; class Gammaproteobacteria; order Vibrionales; family Vibrionaceae; genus Vibrio; species Vibrio toranzoniae. Next base: position 212,462 of record NZ_AP025514.1, read on the forward strand.
AAGATAGGGTATTCAAAGAGGAAAATAAAAATAATCTATAATGGATATGATATCAAGCTGTTTGATAGGAATAATAATTACTCTGCAAGTGTTAAAAAAGAGTTCCATATCTCTGAGGGTACAATATTGCTGGGTATGGTTAGTCGCTTTCACCCTTTTAAAGATCATGAAAACTTAATTAAAGCTTTAGGTTTTTTGAAGAGAAAAGGTTACAGCTTTAAATGTATCCTAGCCGGAGCAGGAATGCTTCCTGGAAATAAAAGTTTAGAGAACTGGATTAGATGCAGTAATGTTGAGGATGAGGTGCTATTAATTGGGAGCAGAAATGATATTCCGCGTATAATGAATGGTATAGATATTCATTTGTTGTCAAGTTCTAGTGAAGCTTTTCCTAATGTGTTAAACGAAGCTATGGCTTGTGGAACTCCATGTGTTACAACTAATGTTGGTGATGCCGCTGTAATTGTTGGTAAAACTGGATGGGTAACTAATGCTATGGATCCAATTAACTTTTCAAAACTCATTGAAGAGGCTATCGATGAGATGACATTAAACTCAAAGTTATGGGAAAAGCGTTGTTTAGCATCTAGAGTTCGAATTATAGAAAATTACACCGTTCAATTAATGAAAGAGAAGTATGTAAGTGTTTGGCTAGATGAGTTAGTTTAGATGGGAGTTTAAATTTATGCTTTTCTTTGTTTTTTAGAAACGTGTAAAATGAATGTACTTATTATGGTAACTGAAATATAATCGGTTATTTCCGAAGGTTTTCTATGTATACATTCTATATATTGATATGTTTTAAAATAATAATCACATTAAATTTTTATCGTTATGTGAAAGCTGGGAAAGTAACTTTCGAAAATAAACTGTTGTATTCATCTTTATTAGTCTTTGTTTCTACTTTTATAATAGGTTACCTTGCGATAGGGTTTGATTTAACTGGTAGTGAATGGGAGTATTTTCCAGGCCTATTTATTAACGATTCTGCACGTTATATAGCTGAGGTACAACACTTTTCGGGCGACATACTTTCTGTTGATGAATTCAATGGTAATTTCCATAATTATCAAGTTACAGCAAAGTTTGGTTTACCAAGTATTATTGCAAATTTAAATTACTTTGGCATTGAAAATCCGTATTTTTATTATTTCATAATGCTATTAACAGTAACGAGCATAACGTTCTACTCACTCAATGTATATTATAAATTATGCTCTTTAACGAGATGTAATAGGGCTTATTTTGGCTTATTCTTTCTGCTTATATTCTTATTCCCTGTAGATTATTACTGGTTTTTTAGATTTTTAAGAGAACCAATAGCTAATGCGCTGTTAATTGCTAGTGCTTTTAGTTTGCTCGCCTACTTTTATTTATCAAAGAAAAATTTGACTTACTTTATTTTGTTTTCATTGTTACTACTTTTTTTTCGAGCTCAATTATTTCTTCTTGTTTTTGTCTTGAGTCTTATTTTATTACTGTATAACTTAAAAGGGAATAAATTACTCATGTGGGTCTTACTAGCCCTTTTATTTCTTTGCTTTAGGCAATCGTTATCTGCATCTGGCTTTGCAAGTTTGAAGAGTTTGTTCATTATACTAAATTTAGAGTTTATAGGTGAATATATTCATTTGATACTAAACTCAAATGTCTATCTTCCTCTTTATATATTATTACTATCTACGGCTATGGTGTCTTTTTTCCTCAAACATAAACTTGAAATGAACTCAATAACACCTAGCCCATCGTTTGTTATTTTTATTTTGGGTGGGTTATTTTATCTTTGTATAATTCTTGATATTCAAATTAGGTTTTTTTATCCTATACTGATTTTTTTAAAGGTTTTAATATTTTTGGCTTTTTTTTCAGAGAAAAAAAGATTTATATTTTATTAGTTTAGGTGCTCTCCTTCAGTCCTTTCTACTCTGTGTTACATGAGGTTTTTAGATGAATATAGTTATCATAGGTGTAAAACCAAGCTCTCTTCGGAATTTTAGGGGAGAGCTATTAAAAAAACTATCTCTTAATGATATGCATAAAATTTATGCGATGGCTTCAAATGCTACAGATACTGAGATTAACTCAATCATTGAATTAGGTGCTAACTACATAGACTACCCTGTGACCCGAAGTGGTTTAAGTCCAATAAGCGATTTTAAAACTTTTAAAGTGCTACGCTCTATTTTTAAAAAAAAGAAACCTAATGTGATTTTAGCCTATACAATTAAACCGATTATTTGGGGAGGGATAGCTGCGCGTGTTTTACCTCATTGTCGTTTTTATGCTTTGGTTACGGGGTTAGGTTTTGCATTTCAAAAAGGCAGTTGGAAGAAAAACCTATTAGTAAAGCTTGTTACTTTTTTGTATAAAATAGCATTGAAAAAAGCTGACAAGGTTATTTTTCAAAACCCAGATAATCAGCAGGTGTTTATAGGTTTAGGTATAGTGGCAAAGCATAAAACCTGTGTGGTTAATGGCTCTGGTGTTGATGTTGCTCATTTCGATGTTAAACCTTTACCTAGTGCGCCAAGGTTTTTACTTATAGCTCGTTTATTGGGTGATAAAGGTATTCGTGAATATATTGCCGCAGCAAATAAAGTGAAAGAGCAATACACTGATGCTGTATTTCAATTGGTTGGCCCTGAAGACCCATCACCCAATGGTATATCATTAACAGAGTTGTCAATATTAAATAACAAAAAATCAGTTGAGTATTTAGGAAGTACTAATGATGTTCGCCCTTATATTGAGGGGAGCAGTATTTTTGTATTACCGTCATACCATGAGGGTTTACCCAGAACGGTATTAGAAGCCATGGCTACAGGGCGTCCTATTTTAACAACAGATGCTCCGGGGTGTCGTGAAACAGTTATTAATGATGTAAATGGCTGGTTGGTTGAAAAAGCTAATGTAGAACAGTTAGCTGAGCGAATGATTTGGTTTATTGAAAACCAAAGTGATTGGCAACGGATGGGAGAAGCAAGTAGGACTATGGTAGAGGATAAATTTGATGTACATAAAGTCAATGAAAATTTACTGTCTATAATGGAACTTGTTAATTGATTTTATAGTCTTGCGCTTCATTGCGAGCTTAGTTTAAATAGTGTGGCTTCTAAGCCTAGCTATGCTTATTAATTCAGAGTGTGATTTAACAATGTATTTTAATTTTTTTAAAAGAATATTTGATTTTATAGCTTCACTATTTGGGTTTGTTTTCTTAAGCCCATTGTTTTTATTACTAACTATTTATTTGTATTTCGTAAATAATGGTAAGCCTTTCTTTTTTCAAGAACGTCCGGGTAAAAATGAGAAAAAATTTAAGATCATCAAATTTAAAACTATGAATGATAAAGTAGACTTTGAAGGGGATTTACTTCCTATGGGGGATAGGATCACACCAATTGGTGCGTTTATGAGAAAAGCCTCTTTAGATGAGATCCCCCAATTAATAAATGTAATTAAAGGAGATATGTCTTTAATAGGGCCAAGGCCATTACTCGTTGAGTATTTACCTATGTATACTAAAAAACAACAGAAGAGACATGCTGTTAGACCTGGAGTGACAGGTTGGGCCCAGGTTAATGGAAGGAATTTTGTCACATTGAAAGATAAATTAGCAATGGATGTTTGGTATGTTGAAAATGCTTCATTAAAATTAGATTTTGTTATATTACTGAAAACAATAAAGAAAATCATTATAAGAAGCGACGTGGCACATGTCGAAGCAAAAATAACTAAAGATGATTTTATAGAATAATAGAAAGGTTAGGAACAGAAATGGAATCTATAGAAACACCAGCTTACATAGTAAATAAAAGTAATCTAGAAACAAGTATAACCAGCTTTACATCAGCTAAAAAAACACACTTCAAAAATAGCATTTTTAGTTATTCACTGAAAACAAACTCATTACCTTATATTTTAGATGAAGTTAACAGACGTGGTGGTTTTGCGGAAGTAGTATCAAGTGATGAATATGAACTTGCAAGACTTGCTGGTTTTAGTATAAATAATATAGTTTATAATGGCCCGCTGAAATCGAAAGCTACTTTCTTGGAAGCTATTCAAGGAGGCGCAATCGTTAATATTGAAACGACCCGTGAAATTGAGTGGTTAGATGAGCTCTCTAAAGATCATACTTATCCTGTAGGCATCAGAGTTAATATTGATTTAGCGCTTATATCACCTGACGATGCTAAGGACGATGAAGATTATAGTCGCTTCGGTTTTTCAGCCGAAAATTCAGAGTTAGATATTGCAATAAATAAAATTTTATCACTTAAGCATATAAAGTTAACTGGCTTTCACGTTCATCGAACAACTCTCTCTAGGGCGGTGTCAACGTATAAAGAAATATCACTATATATAGGAAAGGTTGCATCCAAATACTCTTTAGATATAGCCTATGTTGATATTGGTGGTGGGTTTTATGGCATAATGGAAGGAAAACCTTCATTTGAAGAGTATTTCTTAGCAGTTAAAGAGGGACTAAGTACATATTTTGATTTGGAAAAAATTACGGTTATATTTGAGCCAGGTAATGCTATTGTGGCTTCGGCAGTTGACTTTATAACTTCTGTTATTGATGTAAAAAAAGTGAGAGATTTTTATTTGGTCACAACAGATGGTTCGAGAAATGATATAGATCCGTTTTATAAAAAAAGTTCCTATTTTCACTACTTCTTAAGGAGTGAGAGTATAAAAAATAAAACTCCGTTACAAATTGTGACAGGTGGAACTTGTTTGGAATATGATAAGATTTTCGAAGTGAAAAATGAAGATTTACTTAAGGTTAATGATAGAGTTGTTTATAAATCTGTTGGTGCGTACACCATGACATTATCACCTCTATTTATTCGTTTTTTTCCAAATATATATTTAAATAATGGCTCTAGTTACCGATTACTTCGCAAAAAGTGGTCTGCAAGTGATTTTTTTGATATTTATAAAACAAATTGAAGAGGCTATGTAGATGAAAAAAATTGTAATCTTTGGGGCGACAGGGAATTTAGGCGCATATACAGCTGTTCATTTAAAGAATTTGGGTTATGACATTCATGCGGTAGGTGCGCGGGCCTCAGATAATGACTTTTTCTCGTTGAATGGAATGACTTACTATTCGGTTGATATTACTAAAAAGGAAAGTTTCGAAAAACTTCCTAAAAGTATTTATGGTGTTGTGCATTTAGCTGGAGAGCTACCATCAAGATATAATTATGATCCAAGTGCATTATTGTCTACTATTATAACGGGAACAACGAATGTGTTAGATTACATGGTTTCCTCTGGTGGAAGCAGAATAATATTCCCACAGACACCGTTTGATCAATCTGAATATCACAATACGGCACAAGAAATAAAAGCGGATGAGCCAAAAACATTCCCGTTAACTGGTGATCATTCAATTTATACTATAGCAAAAAATGCAGCTGTTGATATTATAGATCACTATGCAGCTACGTATGACTTCTTAAGGTATCATTTAAGATTTTTTACCATTTATCATTATCATCCAAATCCTTATCATTTTTCAAACTTTAAACGGAGAATGATGCCTTATAGAATGCTAATGGAAAGAGCCACTATTTCTGATGATATTGAAGTTTGGGGGGATACATCTCGTTCAAAGGAAATGGTTTATGTCAAAGATTTTACGCAGGTTGTCGGGCTTTGTCTTGAAAATAGTGGACCTGGAGGAATGTATAATGTTGGTGGGAAAGCGGTATCACTTGAAGAACAAATTGATGGTATTATAAAGGTTTTTTCTCCTAAAAATAATCCATCTAAAAAAATATATAAACCGGAAAAGCCAAATCCTTTAATGGCTAAATTTGATATTTCAAAAACTATAAATGAATTAGGTTATGAGCAAAAATACTCTTATGTAGAGTCTCTCTTAGATTTTAAATCAGATATGAATGAAGAGCCTTTCTCGTTATTATGGGGAAAGAAAGAAGATTTTATTAAGGAATAATGATGAGTGTATTATTTTGTAGTGTTGGTAGAAGAGCAAAGCTATTAACAGACTTTAAAAAAACAAATAGTGAGATTAGTGTGTTGGCTACTGATTGTAGTCAATATGCCCCAGGTTTATATTCTGCAGACAAAAAATTTATTACTCCTCGTGTGGATGATCCTTATTATCTGGATTGTATTCTAGATATATGCAAAAAGCATAATGTAAAAGCAATTACTACATTGATTGATCCTGAGATTGAAATATTAGCTGATAACCGAGAGTTGTTTATTAAGCAAGGAGTTTTGCCTTTATGTCCGTCTAAAGCTACTTCACTGCTATGTTTTGATAAATTTAAAATGTTTAAGTTTTTAAAGAGTAAAAACATTAATACAGTCTTAACTTATGATAACTTGAACGATTTTGAAGTGGGCTTAGAGAAAAATGAAATAAGCTTCCCTGTATTTATCAAGCCTCGTGCGGGTAGTGCAAGTGTTGGTGCGGAAAAAGTCGATGATATTGTTAACTTGAAAAGCATTATAACATCTAATCCAAAATCTGGGTATATTATACAGGAGCTTATGGTTGGTGATGACGTTGATGTTGATGTGTATGTTGATTGTATTTCTAACAAAGCAGTATCTATTTTTTCTAAACTTAAAATAGAAACTAAAATTGGTGGTGCTAGCAAAACTATATCATTTAAAGACGATGCTTTATTTGATTTAGTCAAAGAAATTATCCCCCATTTCGAGTTTTTTGGTCCTATTGATATGGACTTCTTCTATTGTGATGGCCAATACTTCCTTTCTGAGATAAACCCTCGCTTTGGTGGTGCATATCCTCATGCATATGGGGCTGGAGTAGACTTCCATAAAATGATTATAAATAATGTTGACTCTAAGGAGAATGTAGAATCAATAGGTGACTATGCTGATGATATTGTTATGTTAATGTATGACGATGTTGTAATTAAGAACAAATCAGAGTTGGCAAATTAATCCGATTTTTATGAAAAATTGTAGTTAAACTTTATTTACTTCTGGTGTACTAAAAATGTTAAATACCCCATTCTCTACTTGGCCTTCGTTTACTCAAGAAGAAGCGGACGCCGTAAGTCAGGTTGTACTTTCAAATAAAGTAAACTATTGGACAGGCCAAGAAGGGCGTGAATTCGAAAAAGAGTTTGCGGCCTGGGTTGGCTGTGAATATGCAGTGGCGCTAGGTAACGGAACGCTAGCGTTAGATATTGCACTTAAAGCTCTAGGGGTAAGTCCAGGTGATGAAGTAATTACTACATCGCGGACTTTTTTGGCGTCAGCTTCCTCGATAGTGACGGCGGGAGCAATCCCTGTTTTCGCTGATGTAGATTTGAATAGTCAAAACATTACCGCTGAATCGATACAAGCGGTACTTACACCAAAAACAAAAGCGGTGATCGTGGTCCACCTTGCGGGTATGCCTGCCGAGATGGATGCAATTATGGCGCTTTCTGAAAAGCATGGCTTTAAGGTTATTGAAGATTGTGCTCAGGCGCATGGTGCTAAATACAAAGGTCGCAGCGTCGGTACGATTGGTCATATTGGTGCTTGGTCTTTCTGCCAAGACAAGATCATGACGACAGGTGGCGAAGGTGGCATGGTAACCACTAACAACAAAGATCTGTGGTCGTTTATGTGGTCTTATAAGGATCATGGTAAAAGCTTTGATGCTATTTACAACCGCGAGCACCCACCGGGCTTCCGTTGGCTTCATGAACGCTTTGGTACCAACTGGCGTATGACAGAAATGCAAGCGGTGATTGGTCGTATCCAAATCCAACGCATGGCTGAATGGACCCAACAGCGTCAGTCTAATGCTGCTATTATTGAAGCGGCGATTGCAGAACTTCCAATTGTTCGAAGTGTGGAAGTTCCAGGTTACATTGAGCATGCAGAATATAAACATTATGTGTTTATTCGCCCCGAGCACCTAAAACCAGGTTGGACTCGCGATAACATTGTTGAGGCGATTGTTGAACGCGGTGTACCTGCCTATCAAGGCAGTTGTTCTGAGGTTTATCGAGAAAAAGCATTTGATGGCACAAGTTACAGGCCAGAAAGGCCGTTAAAGAACGCCGTTGAGTTAGGTGAAACCAGTTTAATGTTTTTAGTGCACCCAACTTTATTACAGGGTGAGATTGAGAAAACGGCTGAAGTTATTCGTGCTGTTCTCATTGAAGCACAAGCTTAATCAACCCCATAAGTAAAAAGGACTTTTCTTTCAGTATCTTTGGTCTCAGCATTATTGGCTTATTGGCTTATTGGCTTATTGGCTTATTGGCTTATTGGCTTATTGGCTTATTGGCTTATTGGCTTGAGTTTCCAATATATGAGATGCCAGTTAGTTTAAGATCCTTTCTTAGATAGGTCATAAATACCCCACTAGGTGAAAGTTGTCGAATTGTCGGGGTGTTTATATCCATCAAAATTGAAACTTGAATTAAATATTCAGGCTGTCGTTTGCAAGTTCTCCTTGTGAACTTCAAACATGTTCAATACATCCCACTCATGCAGTCTTTGTGGTTTATTAAATACTAATAAATAAGAATACTTCTATGCAACGTCTACATTTCATATGGCACCTTTCTCGTTTTAAAAAGCGAGTTATCAGTGTTTCTATCGATACTCTACTTATTCTCTTTGCTCTGCATATTGCGTTGTGGACAAGGTTAGGTGAATTTCAATTTTTGAGTGATGGTGATAATTTATTACTGACAGGCTTAACAGTAATAACGACGGTCATTGCTTTTACTAAAATAGGGCTTTATCGCGCCGTTCTTCGCTACCTTACTTTTCAAGCGCTGTTTGTAGTAATGGCTGGTGCAATATTTTCGGCAGTATCTTTGGCGATATTTGCTTATTACCTGCAAGAGCCGATCCCTCGTACGGTGCCCATTATTTACGGCGCTTATTTAGCTTTGTTATGTGGCGGCTCTCGTTTAGTGGTTCGAAATCTGATCGCAACGACTTCACCGTCTAAAGAGTCACCCGAAGAAGTATTAATTTACGGTGCGGGATCTGGTGGCCGACAATTGGCCTTAGCGTTAAGAGCGTCTGGGAGCTATCGAGTACGCGCATTTATTGATGAAGATAAAACATTAACTCATACCGTTATTTTGGGTTTACCGGTTATCGATTTAGATAAAACGGAACGTTTGATCGAGAAGTACGACATTTCTAAGATATTGCTAGCGATACCCAGTGCCTCTCGTGCACGCCGTAAGCAAGTGTTGAATTTGTTAGCGCCACTGCCTGTTGAGATTCAAACCGTTCCAGAAATGGCTGATATTGTGTCAGGTAACGCGAAAATTGATGAGCTTACAGATGTTCCCATTGAAGATTTGTTAGGTCGTGATGCGGTTGAGCCTCAGCAAGCGTTAATGGAAGCCAATATCAAGAATAAAGTGGTGATGGTGACTGGTGCAGGTGGCTCAATCGGTTCTGAACTTTGTCGTCAAATCCTAAAGCAACAACCTAAAACACTAGTTTTATTTGAAGTCTCTGAGTTTGGCTTGTATCAAATCGACCGTGAGCTTTGTTTAGCCAAAGAAACCAAAGGTTATGATGTTGAAATTGTGCCGTTATTGGGCTCAGTTCAGCGTTCACATCGCCTGTTAACTTCCATGCAGTCTTTTGGTGTTCAAACGGTTTATCATGCAGCTGCTTATAAACATGTCCCTCTTGTCGAGTATAATGTAGTAGAAGGTGTGCGTAACAATGTTTATGGCACTTACTACACAGCTAAAGCGGCTATCGAAGCGGGCGTTGAGTCTTTTGTGCTTATCTCGACAGATAAAGCGGTGCGCCCTACCAATGTGATGGGCACAACCAAGCGTATGGCTGAACTAGGTTTGCAGGCGTTGGCCGAGCAAGAAAACCAAAAAAAGAGTGGCACACGTTTTTGTATGGTTCGCTTTGGTAATGTACTTGGGTCTTCTGGCTCGGTAATTCCTTTGTTTAAAAAGCAGATTAAGGCCGGTGGTCCTCTCACCGTTACCCACCGTGATATTACCCGTTTCTTTATGACCATCCCTGAAGCAGCGCAGCTAGTTATCCAAGCCGGCGCAATGGGCAAAGGTGGCGATGTATTCGTTCTTGATATGGGCGAATCGGTCAAAATCACAGATCTTGCAGAAAACTTGATCAACCTTTCAGGGCTTTCTGTGAAGAATGAAGAGAACCCTCATGGTGATATTGAGATTCAATTTTCTGGTCTTCGACCTGGCGAGAAACTTTATGAAGAATTGTTGATTGGAGACAACGTAGAGCCAACGGCTCATGCTCGGATCATGACCGCGCAGGAAGTCTTCTTGCCGATAGAAGAATATGACACTTTACTCGAATCATTAGATTTTGCTTGTCATAACCTACAGCATGAAACGATACGTCAACTTCTCGTCGACGCGCCGGCTGGGTTTAAACCGACTGATGGGGTTGGTGATTTGGTTTGGAATGCCACTCAAGTACGAAAAGAGGTTGTAGGAGTCTAGGGCGCGCTGATCTTACTCTCGGTTAGGTGTATGTATCGGTCAAAATATGGCATTCTCATTGATACTGTTTAAAAAGGACACATGGATAGTAGGATATGGATACCAACTCGCATCAACTCTCTTTACGCACCATTGAGCCATCGGACTACGTTGAGCTCGCGGCATTAATGGATCTCGTTTTTCCTGATGTTGGGGGAGCGTGGCCACGCTTGACCATCCTGGATCTGATTCATCAGTTTCCTGATGGGCAAATTTGTATTGAAGATAACGGCAAGATCATCGGCGCCGCCTTGACGATTAAAGTGAATTATAATCGCTTTTCTCTCCCTCACCTTTATACGGACATCATCACGGAAAATAACGTGATTCAGAATCAAGTGACAGGCGATGCCATGTATGGGTTGGATGTCTTTGTACACCCCGATTACCGAGGGCTTCGTTTGGGTCGCCGTTTGTATAATGCTCGTAAAGAACTGTGCCGGAGCAAGAACTTTAAAGCCATATTAGCGGGCGGTCGCATTCCTCATTACCACGAACATGCGAATGAACTGAGCGTGGCGGAATACATCGACAAAGTAAAACGTCGTGAACTTCATGATCCCATTTTGTCGTTTCAGTTAGCGAATGATTTCGATGTGAAACGAATTATGCGCGGCTATCTACCCGAAGACAACGCATCCAAAGGGTATGCCACGCTGCTGGAGTGGGATAACTTTTTCTATGAAGAAGACATTCAATCGGTTCACGATGTAGAGAAAAACCTGATCCGCATTGGCGTGGTGCAATGGCAAATGCGTGCCATGAACGATTTAGAAGATTTGCTCGATCAAGCGGAGTTCTTTATTTCTTCTCTGGCCAATTACCAAGCTGACTTCGCGCTTTTCCCTGAATTTTTTAACGCACCACTCATGGGGCTGAAAAAGGAACAAAATTCGGTCGAGGCCATCCGTTTTCTCGCCGGCTTCACAGAAGAGATCAAATCGCGCTTTTCCCAATTGGCCGTGACCTACAACATCAATATCATCGCCGGTAGTATGCCGATTATTGAAGAAGACGGTAAGTTGTATAACGTCGCTTACCTACTGCAGCGTGACGGGAGCATTAATGCTCAGTACAAAATCCACATCACGCCTCATGAACAAAGAGATTGGGTGATTGATGGTGGCGACAAGGTACAGGTGTTTGATACGGATGCAGGCAAAGTGGGCATACTCATTTGTTACGACAGCGAGTTCCCGGAGCTGGGCCGAATGATGGCGGAGCAGGGCGCACAAATTGTGTTTGTACCGTTTTGGACGGATACCAAAAATGGTTATCAGCGCGTTCGTATTTGTTCGCAAGCGCGAGCGATCGAAAATGAATGTTATGTGGCGATTGGTGGCAGTGTTGGCAACCTACCTCGCGTCGATAATGTCGATATTCAATATGCACAGTCCGCGGTGTTCTCACCTTCAGACATTTATTTCCCGCACGATGCAACGTTGACAGAAGCCAGTGCCAATACCGAAATGATCATTTTTGCAGATGTCGATTTAACCAAGCTTAAGCAGCTTAATATGGAAGGATCGGTGACTAACTTACGCCACCGTCGACTTGATTTATACGGGGGCTTTACCAAAGCAAACATGAGATCATCAAATACAAAATGATGATTTTTTTCATATTCAGTTGCCCGACCGGCGCCCTTTCTTGATCTTCCACTACAGTTTTGACTGTAAACTGTAGTAAAATTACGCTAATTTGTTTCTATACCGATTTATTTTGAATTGAACGAGGTCAGTCCTATGTCAGCTAAGAAGCCAATGGCTCTAGTGATCCTTGACGGTTACGGTTACCGTGAAGACAACCAAGACAACGCGATCGCGAACGCGAATACACCAGTAATCGACGGTCTTATCGCTAACCAACCTAACACGCTAATCTCGGCTTCTGGCTTAGATGTAGGCCTACCAGATGGTCAAATGGGTAACTCTGAAGTGGGTCACACCAACATCGGTGCGGGTCGCGTGGTATACCAAGATTTAACGCGTATTACTAAATCAATCGCAGATGGCGAATTCGGCCAAACTGAAACGCTAGTGAACGCTATCGATAAAGCAGTGAAAGCCGAGAAAGCGGTACACATCATGGGCCTTATGTCGCCAGGTGGCGTTCACTCTCATGAGGATCACATCTACGCAGCGGTTGAAATGGCAGCAGAACGTGGCGCAGAAAAAATCTACCTACACGCATTCCTAGACGGTCGTGATACGCCGCCACGTAGCGCAGAAAACACACTAGCGCGCTTCCAAGCGTTATTCGCGAAACTAGGCAAAGGCCGTGTGGCTTCGCTTATTGGTCGTTACTACGCAATGGACCGTGATAACAACTGGGATCGCGTTCAAGAATCTTACGACCTGCTTACTCAAGCAAAAGCAGAGTTCACATTTGACACGGCAGTAGCTGGCTTAGAAGCGGCTTACGCTCGTGAAGAAAACGATGAGTTTGTTAAAGCAACGGAAATTAAAGCGGAAGGCGAAGAGTCTGCGGCTATCGTTGATGGCGATGCGGTTATCTTTATGAACTACCGTGCCGACCGTGCGCGTGAAATCACACGTGCATTCGTGCCTAATTTCGACGGTTTTGAGCGTAGCGTATTCCCAGCAATCGACTTTGTGATGCTGACTCAATACGCTGCAGACATCCCGCTTCTATGTGCATTCCCACCGGCTTCTCTAGAGAACACTTACGGTGAATGGCTATCGAAAGCAGGCAAAACGCAGCTACGTATCTCGGAAACCGAGAAATACGCGCACGTGACGTTCTTCTTCAACGGCGGTAAAGAAGACGAGTTTGAAGGCGAAGAGCGTCAGCTGGTTGCTTCTCCAAAGGTAGCAACGTACGACCTACAGCCAGAAATGAGCGCGCCAGAGCTAACCGATAAGCTGGTTGCCGCAATCAAAGGCGGTAAATACGACGCTATCGTGTGTAACTTCCCGAACTGTGACATGGTTGGCCACACTGGCGTTTACGATGCAGCAGTTAAAGCCGTAGAGTCGCTAGACGAATGTCTTGGTAAAGTGGTTGAAGCCATCAAAGAAGCGGATGGCCAACTGCTTATCACCGCTGACCACGGTAACGCGGAAATGATGGTAAACCCAGAAACGGGTGGCATCCACACAGCACACACGAACTTACCAGTGCCACTTATCTACGTGGGTAACAAAGACGTTGAGTTCAAAGAAGGCGGTAAGCTGTCTGACCTAGCACCAACGATGCTTGCTCTGTCTGGTATTGATATCCCAGCAGAAATGTCAGGTGACGTGATCGTTAAGTAGTCAGTAGTTAAATAGTTGTTTGGCTCAGCGGTTCACGTTGAGCTTTAACGATTTTGAAAGCCCGCACTTCAAAGTGCGGGCTTTTTTATAGATGCGAGATACGAGTAAACGGGATGCGAAGAGCTTACCCGCATCTCGAATCTTTCTCTACTCGAAGCGCAAAGCAATATCCGGTAATACCGCCGACAATATTCCCCAAAGCCAAGCCAATAAACAACCCTTCGACGCCATCGATTTGGCTGCCTATCCACGCGAAAGGTAAGGTAAACACAAACAGGCGCATGAAGCTCCATTGGAAGGCTTTGAGTGGTTGATGCATCGCGTTCATGCCGCTGATCAGCATCATCACAATGCCTTGGAATCCATAGCTAAAGGGAACAACCAGCAGGTAATGCCACAAAATGCCACGTACCGACTCTTCTTGAGAAAAGAGGGCGGCCAAAGGAATGCTCAGCGGTACCATCATTAAGAAAACCAAGCCTTGGAACAAGATGGCAAAACGCATGCTCAAAAAGAGCCCGTCAAAGCTGCGCTTGGGGTTGTTTGCGCCAAAGTTCTGAGCCATGAAAGGGGTCAGGGCCGAGGTGAGAGACATTAATACGATGATAAGAATCGATTCAATACGTTGCGCTGCGCCATAAGCGGCCACGGCTTCAGTGCCTTGTTTGGCTAACATCATCATGATGATAGCGCCAGCAAGTGGGTTTAGGGCATTAGAGAGTGCGGCGGGTGTGCCAATGGTGAGGATCTGTCGCCAGTCATTGATGATATTGGCCAGCTTAGGGGGAGCCAGCAGTTTCTCTCGTATGGTTAATACATACAATGAGCCACACAAGGCTCCAAACCAACTAAAACCGCTGGCAATGGCTGCGCCTTGAATTCCCAGCTCAGGAAAAGGCCCATAACCAAAGATCAGTAGCGGATCTAACACGCCATTGATCAGCCCTGCGATCATCATAATTTTGGCTGGCGTTTTGGTGTCGCCGCTGGCTCGTATTGCACTGTTGCCTGCCATGGGAATGACCAGTAATGGGATGGCCAGATACCACACCCTCATGTATTCCGATATCAGCGGCAATAACGCTTGCTTTGCCCCTAATTGGGTAAACAGTGGTTCTAAGAAAATAATACCCAGCGTTGAAGCGCAGCCGACAAGCAGTAAGGCAAGCAGTAAGCCATGACAGGTAAAACGTGCCGCATTTTGCGCACTGCCTTGGCCAAGTAATCGGCCAATACACGTCGATAAGCCAATGCCAATGCCCATGGTGATGCAGTTGATGGCAAAGGTAACCGGAAAGGTAAAACTGACCGCCGCTAAGGCTTGGGTACCAAGCAACGAGATAAAGAAGGTGTCAACTAGGTTAAACATCAAGATCGCCACCATACCGAAGATGGTCGGTATGGTCATAGTGCGCAGAGTGTTTGCTATCGGGGCGGTTAAAAGCCCGTGCTTATCTTGCATGTAAAACGCCGATTGAAACGAAAAACGTAGGATAAATCAGAATGAATCAAATGTAGAGAGCGGATAAACAGATGCGGGATAGGGAGGCTTCTTTTTTCTTTTTTCGCTACTCGTTCATTTGCATCTCGAATCTGCTCTTTCGATCACAATTTTTATCTTTTCCCCCCTTGGGATTTTCCACATTGCCCCCAACATATTGAGTAACCTCATGCCAATCGTGGCAACTATCATATTAAATGGAAATTATCAGGAGATACGACCGATGAATATCCGTCCTCTACACGACCGAGTTATCGTTGAGCGCCAAGAAGTTGAATCTAAGTCTGCTGGTGGCATCGTTCTAACTGGTTCTGCCGCTGAAAAATCAACGCGCGGTATTATTCTAGCTGTTGGCAAAGGCCGCATTCTAGAAAACGGCTCAGTACAACCGTTGGACGTTAAAGTTGGCGACACCGTTATCTTTGCAGAAGGCTACGGCACTAAAACTGAAAAGATCGATGGCAAAGAAGTTCTGATCATGTCTGAAAACGACATCATGGCGATCGTTGAGTAATCCGACCCATAAAACTGAACTGACTGAATAAAGAATTGAAAGGAAATTAAGATGGCTGCAAAAGACGTTAAATTTGGTAACGACGCACGTATTAAAATGCTAGAAGGTGTAAACGTTCTGGCTGACGCGGTAAAAGTAACGTTAGGTCCTAAAGGCCGTAACGTTGTTCTAGACAAATCATTTGGCGCACCGACTATCACTAAAGATGGTGTGTCAGTGGCTCGTGAAATTGAACTTGAAGACAAGTTCCAAAACATGGGTGCACAAATGGTGAAAGAAGTGGCTTCGCAAGCGAATGACGCGGCGGGCGACGGCACAACAACAGCAACCGTATTGGCTCAGTCTATTATCGCTGAAGGCCTAAAAGCGGTTGCTGCTGGCATGAACCCAATGGATCTTAAGCGCGGTATCGACAAAGCGGTTATCGCGGCGGTTGAAGAGCTGAAAAATCTTTCTGTTCCATGTTCTGATACTAAAGCGATCGCTCAAGTCGGTACTATCTCTGCGAACTCTGATTCGACAGTAGGTAACATCATTGCTGAAGCGATGGAAAAAGTAGGTCGTGATGGCGTAATTACCGTTGAAGAAGGTCAGGCTCTGCAAGACGAGCTAGACGTGGTTGAAGGTATGCAGTTCGACCGTGGTTACCTGTCTCCTTACTTCATCAACAACCAAGAAGCGGGTTCTGTTGATCTAGAAAGCCCATTCATTCTTCTTATCGATAAGAAAGTATCGAACATCCGTGAACTGCTTCCGACTCTAGAAGCAGTGGCTAAGGCATCTCGTCCACTTCTAATCATCGCTGAAGATGTAGAAGGCGAAGCGCTGGCAACGCTTGTTGTGAACAACATGCGTGGCATCGTGAAAGTGGCGGCGGTTAAAGCGCCTGGCTTCGGTGACCGTCGTAAGTCTATGCTGCAAGATATCGCTATCCTAACGGGCGGTACGGTTATCTCTGAAGAGATCGGCCTAGACCTTGAGAAAGTAACGCTAGAAGACCTAGGTCAAGCTAAGCGCATTACTATCACTAAAGAGAACTCAACCATCATTGATGGCGCGGGCGAAGAAACAATGATTCAAGGTCGTGTTGCTCAAATCCGTCAACAAATCGAAGATGCAACGTCTGACTACGATAAAGAGAAACTTCAAGAGCGCGTAGCTAAACTCGCTGGCGGTGTTGCAGTCATCAAAGTTGGCGCAGCGACTGAAGTAGAGATGAAAGAGAAGAAAGACCGCGTTGAAGATGCCCTTCACGCAACTCGCGCTGCCGTTGAAGAAGGTGTGGTTGCTGGTGGTGGTGTTGCACTTATCCGCGCGGCATCTAAAGTTGTTGGCCTTGAAGGTGACAACGAAGAGCAGAACGTCGGTATCCGTGTTGCACTGCGTGCAATGGAAGCGCCTATCCGTCAAATCACGAAGAACGCAGGCGATGAAGAGTCTGTCGTTGCGAACAACGTTCGTGCTGGCGAAGGTAACTACGGTTACAACGCGGCTACGGGCGAATACGGCGACATGATCGCTATGGGTATCCTAGATCCAACTAAAGTGACTCGTTCTGCACTTCAGTTCGCAGCATCAGTAGCGGGTTTGATGATCACAACAGAAGCGATGATCACAGATAAGCCTCAAGACGCAGCTCCTGCAATGCCTGATATGGGTGGCATGGGCGGTATGGGTGGCATGGGCGGTATGATGTAATCCCCCTGACTTAATCCTATAAAGTCTGAAAAGCCCCGTAAATATAGTGTTTACGGGGCTTTTGTTTGTTTTGAGTTTCTATAATATTCAATGGAAGATCATAATTTCTAAGGTTCTTAAGGGGTTAATGAGGGGATCGTCGTTTTTGAAATCAAGTTGCCAGATGATACAGCCTTAAGATCTTATATTGGCTTATATGCTTAATCACGTTCGATAAGAGCGTGACATCTTACGTAAGCGATGTTAAAACACGTATAGAAAAGCTCACATCTTCTTTACCCAACAAAGCTAATACTTAATAATAAACATTCATCGAAGTTATGCAATTAAATGGCTGACTTGTGATGAAAATGATTATTAAATGACTCTCCCAAGCCTATAAATTCAAATAACCTCAAGGTGTTGCTCTTATGTGCAGCTGCCTCTGTTAAAGATGTGCTCTCAGAAATAAATACCGTGAAATAATATGGATATACATTTTTAAATATAGCAAGGATGAATAATATGCAACATATACACAATACGATTGTTTCATTACAACACAGTAGCCCCGCACAAAAAGAGTTTTATCAAGCGGTAGAAGAGGTTCTATCTTCTCTTACACCGGTTATCGAAAGCAATCGTCAATATCAAGAACAAGCGATTATTCAAAGAATTGTAGAGCCTGAAAGGCAGATCATTTTTCGTGTACCTTGGGTTGATGATGCCGGAAACGTGCAAGTCAATAAAGGCTATCGCATAGAGTTTAACTCGGCATTAGGCCCATACAAAGGAGGGCTAAGGTTTCACCCATCAGTAAACGCTAGTGTTATTAAGTTCCTTGGTTTTGAGCAAATATTTAAAAACGCACTGACGGGATTACCTATTGGTGGCGGCAAAGGTGGCTCTAATTTTGATCCCAAAGACAAATCTGATGGTGAAATCATGCGTTTTTGTCAATCTTTCATGAACGAACTATATCGTCATATTGGCCCTGTTACTGATGTGCCGGCAGGTGACATCGGTGTCGGTGCTCGTGAAATTGGCTATATGTTTGGTCAATACAAGCGTTTAACCGGTCGTTACGAAGGTGTGTTAACTGGTAAAAGTTTACTCTGGGGGGGCTCTCTTGGGCGCAAAGAAGCGACTGGGTATGGCGCCGTTTACTTTGCCGAATACATGCTTAATGATCGTCAAGATACGCTGAAAGGTAAAACGTGTCTGGTATCTGGTGCTGGTAACGTTGCGATTTACGCTATCGAAAAGCTTTATCATATTGGAGCACTTCCAGTAACTTGCAGTGATTCTCGCGGGACGATCTATCATGAGAAGGGCATCGATCTTGAGTTACTGAAAGAGCTCAAAGAAGTGAAGCGCTGCTCCTTAGAAGAGTACTTAAGTACTTATCCTGAAGCGGTCTATACTCCAGTCGATGATTATCCTCTTGATGGCCATGCAACATGGCGTTATCAAGCGGACGCTGCATTTCCGTGCGCAACACAAAATGAACTTACTTTAGCCGATGCGCAAGCGCTTATGAGTAACGGTTGTCGATTGATCTGTGAAGGAGCGAATATGCCAACCACTCAAGAAGCGGCGAATGCAATTGTTGATTCCAAAATTGCGTACGGTCCTGCTAAAGCGGCAAACGCAGGCGGTGTTGCGACCAGTCAACTTGAAATGGCGCAAAATGCCAGTATGCAAAAATG
Source organism: Vibrio toranzoniae (assembly GCF_024347655.1). NCBI lineage: Bacteria > Pseudomonadati > Pseudomonadota > Gammaproteobacteria > Vibrionales > Vibrionaceae > Vibrio > Vibrio toranzoniae. Next base: position 231,667 of record NZ_AP025514.1, read on the forward strand.
GACGTTTGAAAAGGTAGATTCTCATCTACAAGTCATAATGAAGAACATTTTCACCAGTGCGAATGAGACCAGTAAAGAGTTTGGACAACCTGGTAACTTGGTACTCGGTGCGAATATTGCGGGGTTTAGAAAAGTTGCTGATGCAATGATCGAGCAAGGCGTTGTTTAAACATTCTACTCGTAGTAAAAAGTCAGTGTTTAGTCACTGACTTTGTTGTTTTTATACCTGACGACATGAAACCTCATCGAGTTGACCATAGAGTGTTATCTCGCGGGTTAGAATGTCGAGAATATGTCGATCGTTAAATTTTGATTAATGTTGGCTATTAGAAAGATTCATCACCGTGCTCGAAACATTCTCTGCACCTTTATGGATCTCATCCATGACGGTCGAGACTTCGGTAATCTTGGCATTGCCTTCTTCCGTAATTGATGACATTTCGGTCATCATATTGGTCACCTCGTTGATGAGTTGCTGATTTTCTTCGACGACTTTGATTATTTCGTTTGTCGAGTCTGAAGTTCGAGACGCGAGTTGTCTTACTTCGTCAGCGACAACGGCAAAGCCTCTCCCGTATTCACCGGCTCTTGCGGCTTCGATGGCGGCGTTGAGTGCCAATAAATTCGTTCTCGCTGCGATCTCTTGAATTGTAGCGACAATATTTTGAATGCTTTTCGAGCTGCCATTGAGTGAATGCACCTTTTGAGAGGTACTGGCCGCTTGTTGGGATACCGTTAAAGAGACCTCTACCGAATCGGCAAGCAGTTTCGATCCTTCTAGTGCTATTTGCGCCGTTTCTAGTGATGTAGAGTAGGCTACCTCTGAAGCTTCAGCAATCGCATGGCTGCGTTCAATGCGATCCGTTATGTTGCTGGCAAGCTTGACGATTTTCACGACCTTGCCTGCTTCATTCATGATAGGGTTGTAGCTGGCCTCAATCCAGATGCTTGCTCCGTTAGAGTTGCGACGTTGAAAAAGCCCCGACTTTACTTGTCCTTTTTGCAACTCTTGCCAGAAGTGAGGATTATTGTCATAAAACTCCTCAAAACAGAACATGCGATGATGTTTTCCAACGACTTGACTTTCTTGGTAACCCAATACATTTAAAAAGTTTGAATTGGCGGTCAGTATTGTCCCTTCAGGATCAAATTCAATAATCGCTTGTGACTTGTCTAAGGCAGAAAACAACGCATCATTTTTTTTGTTTTGCTCGTTGATCTCTGTGATATCAGAAGCCAGTTTTGCTACGCCAGTGACACGACCATCTGAATTTTTGATCGGTAAATAGGTCGCTTCTAGAACAACCGTGTCACCTTGCTTATTTACTCTCTCGAACGTGCCTTCTTTTGAGACACCATTGGCAAGATCTCGCCAAAAGCTTTGATAAAGCGAAGAGCGAATATAGCTATCCGTACAGAGCATTTTGTGGTGCTGCCCTTTTACCTCATCTAATGAGTACCCGACCAGCGTTAAAAAGGGCGCACTGGCATCTTGGATGACGCCTTCAGGGGTAAACTCGATCCATGCAACATGCTTTTTTAAAGACTGATAAACATTGTCGGAATGGCTAGGTTTTATCTCTGGCTTTTGCTTCTTAGTAAAAAACACCGCTGACCTTACTTAAATAGGAAATATACGAATCAAATGAAATTGATGCGATTATACACAGTTGCTATGAGTTTTGAATGACCATTTTCTAACCGTTCCAAATGTATGATTCTGAAGGAGTTCAAGGTAGGAAGAATAAACCTATTGATATATCAATGGGGTTGCTTACTTCGCACTCTGTTTTTAAACACTTTAATAACTTTTGCACTTCGCATAGAATCCCATTTTGACTTTTATTATGATGTTTATGTCGAACGTGAAGCGTTTACTCAATTTTTGCTATCTTACTATTCCCATATTTTTTGCTTCATTCATTGTTGCCGGATTAGCAAGCTATGGTCATGTTACTCCAACGACCCCTTTATTGATTGCTTCTATAGGCGCTTCAATCACAATTATCTTTGTGGTTCCTAGTAGTCCAATGGGTAAGACGTGGCCTTTAATTGGTGGGCATTTAGTTTCTGCATTGATAGGACTCAGTTTATCTGCGGTGTTTGATAACATCATAATATTGTTCACACTGACGATAACCTGCACCATTATGGTTATGATTGCATTGAAATGTGTTCATCCTCCAGGGGTTGCTACTGCGCTTATTCCTGTGTTGAGTCAGACATCGAACCCGGTTGATGTTTGTTTTTTGCTCGATCCGGTTTTGCTCAATGTTATTCCTTTAGCATTCTCTGGTATTGTTTATCGTAAATGGATGGCGAGTAAATCTTCAAAGACGCCTCAACATTCATCAAACTCCGCACTTTCTGCTCATGACAAATCATCGTTCTATTTTGATGAATTGCACGAAGTTCTTGAAAATAGAAATGATTGGTTGGATGTTGATGAAAGAACGATCGATGAGATTTTTAAACAAACGCATTTGCTCGCCTTAGAGCACAATAATCAAAAACTAACTTGTGAACACGTCATGACGAGTGAAATTTTGACTCTTGACGAAAATGACTCTGTCTACGATGGACTCAAGATACTTCAGAAAACGAAGTTTAGTGCTATTCCAATCGTTAACATCGATCAGAAAATTGTAGGTATATTTTCTCTGGTCGACTTTTTACTCTATGTTGAACATAGAAAAATTAATTCTTTTGTTGGTTTATATCTTCTAGCGAAGAAAAGAACATCTAAGACCATTGGTCAATATATGAAAAGAAATCCAGTTTCAATGCACAAGGACCAACATATTGCACGTTTGATACCTTATTTAACTTCAGGCTTTCACCACATACCAATTATAAACGATAGTGAGCAGTTAATAGGGATGATCACACAGTCAGATCTGATCGAATTTTTGTATAACTTAAAACAAAAATAGGTAGAGGAGGGGGGATTAAACTCCCAGAAATTTTAGCCTTTCTGGGAGATGCTGGTGAAGTCCTGATAGCTAAAGCTAGATTACTGAATTGATATAGATATACAATATTGGCTCTGTTTTTATAACGAGGCTTAGAAATAAGACGACGAAGTGTGATGGAGTAAAATTTATTTTATAAGTTATTGGTTCTTTTTAATTCGTTTAATTAGCAACATCATTTTTCAGAATCGGTCTTGGTTTCCCTGCTAAATCTATAGCCACATAATTAAAATTTGCCGAACAAACTTGGAATCGCATATTAACATTATCTTCTTGAATCGGTTTGACCCAAACTTCCAAATCAATTGACATTGATGTTCTACCCGTTTTAACGCACTCACCATAACAGCAAACAACATCACCGACCTTTACTGGCTTTTTAAAAGTGATGCTTGATACTGAAACTGTTGCTATTCGTCCTCCTGATATTTCTTGAGCTAGAATTGCTCCAGCTAAATCTAGCTGTGACATTATCCATCCCCCAAAAATATCACCATTCGCATTAGTGTCTGCGGGCATTGAAAGAGTACGTAAAAGAAGCTGCCCTTTAGGCTTTTGTTTGGTATTTACTGAAGTACGCAAGATAGGTTCCTATACTAAATACAATATATTACTTTATTCTACCACACTCTTATATAATGTGAAAATATGGTAGAATTATTGACTATTTTTATCTTTTGTTATTAATTGTTTTCTCGTGTGAAATGTTTTTTATTTTATACTTCCTTTTTTCTCCAAAAATATACAATTCAAAATTATCGTTTTCGGATAATCTAAAAATAGAAGAACCCAAGTATGAATAAATTGAAATTAAACCATCGTTTGGGTTGCTTTTTTTATTTGAAACTAAAATTATTTGATAGCTTTTATTTCTTTCTTCATCAAAGAATTTAACTCTATCTCCAATGTTTGCTCTTCTCTTTATATCGAAATTTTCATATGGATAGATATCTTCCATTTTTTCAAAAACACTAAGTAAAATAACAGGAGATTGGAAAATAAAGAAAGAGCTAGTAACCAGTTTTTGTATTAAATAAAAAAATAATACATAAATGAAGTTTATTTAAAGCACCTCCAGAATTAGTTGATAAACACTAAACTAACGTCCGAAAGTGATACTTTCGGACTAAATCCTGTAAGATGAATAACATTTTTAACACCTTTGTTTTTTATTTTAAAATGAATATACCAGAAGCATTTTTTTATTCAATTGAGAATTTTTTATAAATTAAAAATAGAGTTAAAGCGCATGTAAAACATTTTATTAAAACAAAAAAACAGAAATATCGCCTTTACAATATTTTCGTCTGGAGGTGGTGATCTCGTGATCAACGATGAATGGCTTTGTTGCGTAATTCATTGGAACTAAATTCAGAACCTACGATCTGAGCCGTTACGTCCATTCCCTCTCGTAGCCCTATGTCTAAACCTCGTTATAAAATAACCAACTGGAAGCAATACAACCAATCACTCATTAACCGTGGTTCTCTGACCAAGAAAGAAAAAGACATTAAAATTAAATGTGTTACTAAGGCATAGAACCCCGCGATTTTTTTCTTTATATTAAGACACCACTTCCACAAATTTTGTCAAGATCATGCAAGCCGATTTGAACATCATTGCCGAATTTGAAAAAAAAATTGCAGAACTCGAAAAAGAGAATGCTGATCTCAAACGACATAATGCTCGCCTGCAAGAAAAGTTGAATGCCGCACTCGACAGTAATGGCTTGTGTTTGTGGGAGCACCATGTCCCTTCAGGACAACTCACTATCTTTAATATGGAGTGGGGAAAAATGCTCGGTTACCAACCGCACGAGCTGACTGCAACGTTTGATACTTGGAAAAATAACTTACACCCTGATGATTATCACCAGGCCATGAAAGCTTTTGAAGAGCACCTGTCGGGGAACTGTGATTTGTATGAGGTCGTTTACCGGATGACCCATAAAGATGGCAGTGATAGCTATGTGTATGATAGAGGTCGTGTTGTCGAATTTGATACCAATGGAGTTCCGCTTAGAATTATGGGTACGCACATCGATATCACCAAAGAAAAACGTTTTGAACAACAGTTAGCGACTTTGGCCTCTACCGATAGGTTGACGGGTTTATTTAATAGACAAGCCATCGAACAACGTTTTCGTGAGATGAAAAGCGCGGATACATTAGTCAAAGCGGCGATGATCTTTATTGATATCGACAACTTTAAAGCGGTCAATGATACTTTAGGCCATCAGGCGGGCGACCAGCTGTTGAGTTTTATTGCTCAGCGCTTAGGTACGCTAGCCTCTGACGTCGCTTCTCTAACTTCTGATTTAGCTAAATCATCCTCTGAACCGGCGCAAATCGGACGAATTGGCGGAGATGAGTTTGTCGTTTTGTTTCCCGATATGGAACCAGACCAAGTCACTCACTTTTGTGAAGAGTTGTTGCAAAAGGCGGTACCTGAAAGCAATCAAATGCTGACGGGTGTCGCCATTGGAATGAGTATCGGTGTGTGTTTCTTTAACCAAGGTGATCATCACTTTGATGACGTTTACCAGCAATCTGATTTGGCTATGTATCAAATTAAGAAGAACGGTAAAAATGGAGTGAAAATCCTGCACCTTTGATGAAAAGGACACTGCATTCTGAGCACCGTTTTTGAACATGATGTCTTGTTGTGATAGGTGTGTACAGGTTTTATATTTTCCTTTTCTGAGATGATAAAAAACATACATATGAGCTTGCATGCTTATTGGTGGTAAGTGTAGCTTAGTATCTATATTTCTACTTCTGCGAGGAATTGACTGAGAATATTAACTTTAAATGTTAATGTTATGCAAAATGTAGCGTTAAGGAATGGATAAAAACAATGTCAGAAAAGGTTAATTTAAGAAAGTTAATTCTAGTCTTGTGTGTATTTTCTGTAATGGTTACTTTATTAAACGCTTTCTATTCACTCTATCAAGTGAAGCGAGATATCATCGTCAATACGACATTAGACTCGAATCGAGTTTATGCTAAAAAGATGGCAGAAATGACGGATGTTTTCCTTGATGCCGCGATGACACAGCTTCAATACAGCGCAAAGACCTTATCTGACCGCACCAATGATAAACGTGCGTTGGCAGAAGAAACGAAACGAATCAAAAATCAAACAAAGATATTTAACTCTGTGGTGGTTGTCAACTCTGATGGCGTGATCACGTCGGCTTCTCCCGAGACGATTAAAGTACAAGGGATCAAACTGACGAGTGAAAGCTCCCTTCAATCATTAAATGCCGAAGCCCCTTTGGTAACGGATCCTTTCGTGTCTCCTGCAGGTAACTATCTTATTAGTCTGTCATACCCTATTTTTTCGAGCCAAGGGACTTATCTTGGTTATATCGGTGGGACTATTTATCTAGAAACAGTGAATATCTTAGGGAAGTTGTTGAATGAACATAGTTATGAGGATGGCTCGTACCTTTACGTTGTGGACCGGCATGGAACGTTGATTTATCACCCAAATAAATCAAGGATCGGTCAAGTAATCACAAACAATCGCGCAATCAATACTGTATCAAAGGGAGAAAGTGGCAGTCTAGATATTGTGAGCTCTTTGGGTATTCAAATGTTGGCAGGATATGCTCCTGTCTCTCAGTCTGGTTGGGGCGTAGTTGTTCAGAGATCGAAACAAAATACTCTATTGGCAGTGAATCAACAAATGAAAGAAGTGTTCATCACAACGCTTCCTGTTGGGGGGCTGACATTAATGTTTATTTGGGGTTTTTCTAGCTTTATATCCAAACCGTTAAAACAATTATCCATGGCTGTAAAAGAGGCGGGTAGCCATTCAAGTACGGTGAACAACGTAAAGCAAATCCACTCTTGGTATTTTGAAGCCTCACAACTTAAGAGTAGCTTTATCAAAGCCTTTGGGGGCGCGCTTGAGACGATAGACATGCTTCATACCGCAAGTTTAACGGATTCGATGACGGGTTTATTAAACAGAAGAGGCTTAGATAAAGCGATTGAGGGATTACAATCTCAAGCTATCCCATTTTCGGTTCTCGCATTGGACATTGATTTTTTTAAATCGGTCAACGATAACTTTGGCCATGATGCTGGTGATGAGTTATTAAAAAGTTTTGCGCAATTGATGAAGGAGCAATCGAGAGAACAAGACTTGCTGTTTCGTTCTGGTGGAGAAGAGTTTATTATTTTTTTACTCAATTCCGATGTTCAAGATGCTTTTAAATTTGCAGAACGGTTACGTAGAAAGGTGGGGCTATACGACTTTGCGGGTATAGGAAGAGTTACGGTTTCTATTGGTGTTGCTTTTTGGGGCAACGAGCAACAATCCATTCGCTCGACGTTAAAAGAAGCGGATACGGCCTTATATCGTGCAAAGAATAACGGCAGAAACCGCTCTGAGCTTTTCAGTAATGATTAATTTTAAAGTTATCATTCGGTTTAATAAGTAATTAAGAACAATGAAGTGAGGAATGTAAATAGAGTGTTTATATTTCGTTGGATAAAAGTTAGCGTCATGGTTGATTATATTTTTATACACTCTGTGCTATAGGTTACGGATGCTTACTTTTATAAAAAAATTGTCAGCCGCTTTCTCTTGGCTTCATTGGCTTGTTCTTGCTTGCTCTCTAATTCTAACTATTGCCGCATGGCAAGTCACTCTTCATCAAACGCATCAAAAATCTCAAGTCCAATTTGATTTTCAGGTGAGTCAATTACTCGAGCTTGTTCAAGAAAGAATGAGCAAATATGAAGAAGCACTGACTGCGGGCGTAGCAGCAATCCATATGTTTTCGGCCCCAGTTAATCGTGATAGTTGGAAAACGTTTGCTAGTCAATTTGAACTATCATCCTACTTTCCTGGAGTGAGTGGGATAGGTGTAATCCATTATATCCCTCAAAAAAAAGTGCCTAGTTATCTCACTTGGCAACAACAAAGCTTTCCTTCGTACGACATGCACCCTATTCGTACCGCTAAAGATTATTGGCCTATTACGTATATTGAACCAGAAGAACAAAACCGAGCAGCGGTTGGTCTGGATATGGCTCATGAAAACAATCGATATACAGCCGCAAAGTTAGCTCGCGCGAAGGGAGCCCCTCAAATTACGGGGCCAATAATATTGGTTCAAGATTCTAAGCAAACACCTGGTTTCCTTTTTTATGTCCCATGGTTCGATAAGAGCAAAATCCCAGAATATTATGGTGATGAAAGTGATGGCTTTTTAGGGTTGGTTTATGCTCCTTTTATTGTTCAAAACTTAATGAACGGTACGCTTGATGATGTTAAGCGCCTTATCAACTTTAGTATCCATGATGGCAATATTCCGCTCTATGATGAGCTTACACATTCTCGTGAAACCTCGAACCATCAACCTATGTTTGATGAACAGTTGGAAGTCAGTATGTATGGGAGAAGTTGGGTCTTTGATTTTCAATCTTCGCCTTTATTTGAAGCTCAACAGCATAGCAACCAACCAACATTGATCCTGATGTTCGGCCTTCTCGTAAATGTGATGCTGTTTGTTATTCTCATGATATTACGTAACGGGGAAGAGAAAGCTCAAGATTATGCGAAAAAATTAAGTAAAGATTTACAAGATCGGACCGATAGTTTAGAGAGAGCCTCAGAAGATTTAGTAACAAGAAACTTTGCGCTAGAAAGAGCGAATAGAGATCTCGATCAGTTTGCTTACGTCGCATCGCATGATCTAAAAGCACCTCTAAGAGGGATTTCGCAATTGGTATCATGGATCAATGAAGATATTGAGGCGCATCTCACCCCTGAAACAAAGGATTACAGTCGCCTTTTGCAGGGCCGCATTGTCCGTTTAGAAAGGTTACTCGATGACTTACTGTCGTATTTTAGAGTCGGTAGAAAAAAGGATGAGATTCAAACGTTTTCTTTAGCAGACAATGTCCAAGAGACATTCGAGTTATTGAACATAAATAATAAGGCGACCCTTACTTGTGACGATAGCATTGGGCCATTTCAAACGTTGGGCGTCCCGCTCGATTTAATATTGCGAAATTTGATTTCCAACGCGATGAAACATCACGATAAAGCACACGCGAATATTAAGGTTTCTGGTGTTTATCAAGGGGACCATTACAAGTTCTGTGTCGAGGATGATGGGCCTGGAATTCCCACTGAGCTTCATGACAAGGTGTTTGAATTATTCCATACACTACAACCTCGCGACAGCGTCGAAGGAAGTGGCATGGGCTTGTCTATCATCAAAAAAACCTTGGAGGTTTATGGTTGCCATTTCGAATTACACTCTAATTCACAAGGTGGGTGTTCTTTTGTTTTTACCTGGCCCACAGAAGAGCGATTAGAAAATAGGAGGCAACATGAATCATGATTACGCGAAAACCGTCAGTATTCTTTTAGTTGAAGACGATGATATTGATGCCATTGGCATTCAACGTTCATTGAAGTCATTGAATTTGCTCAACCCAATACATCGAGCGCGTGATGGATTGGAAGCATTGGAAGTACTTAGAAACGATGCCGTTGCTCGGCCTTTTATTGTGCTTTTGGATTTAAACATGCCGAGAATGAATGGATTGGAGTATTTGTCGGCCGTGCGGTCGGATACGAGTTTGAGTGACATCGTGGTTTTTGTGCTTACGACCTCCCAACTTGATGAAGAGATATCTGCAGCCTACAAGAAAAATATTGCGGGTTATATTGTGAAGTCTTCATCCAACCAAGATTACAAACAACTTATTCGTTTTCTAGAGAACTATTGGAACCTTGTTGAGTTACCAAAATGCTAAAGCCAAGGGGGCTAGAATGAAGGTATTGATCATTGATGATGATCAAATAGATACTTTATCTATTGTGAGAACGCTGAAAAATACAGATCTACCTCTAGCGGCTATAGAGACGGCCGATACCGGCGTTAAAGGCCTGGAGTTGGCTTTACAGCAGCAATTTGATGTTATTTTGCTGGATTACCAACTTCCCCCGACCGATGGATTTGAATTATTAATCGAACTGCGCGCCAAAAATGACTTCTCTACATCGATTGTTATGTTGAGTCACAATGACGATGAAGAGATCGCTCTGAAGTGTATTGAATCTGGCGCCCAAGACTTCATTATGAAAAGTGAAGTCACGGCGGTCAGGTTGAGACGAGCGATTGTGATTGCATCGGAACGCCATCAACTTGAGCAACAGGTGCTTGAGACACATACCGAATTAAAGCGATTAGCCGAGTGCGATAGTTTAACTGGCCTGAATAATCGTCACTTCTTTGAAGAGCGTTTAACCAAAAAACTGCTTTCTTCGGCAAAAGAGAACACCTCATTTGTCTTAATGTTGATTGATGTTGATAAATTTAAAGATGTAAATGATCGTCACGGGCATGTTCTAGGGGATCGAGCCCTTAAAGAGGTGGCAGATAAGCTTAATCGCTGCATAGGATACAATGAGATTCTATGCCGGCTTGGTGGTGACGAGTTCGCACTTTTATTCCCTATCGGAAAGAATAAGCAGTACGTCCAAAAAATGGTCAACCGCCTCATGTCTGAATTTAGTTCGTCTATATGTGTGGACGGAGAGTCATTAGATTTAACGGTTAGTGTGGGTATTGCGAGTTTTCCTGAATGTGCATCGAACTCTATTGAATTACGAAAATGTGCTGATATTGCGTTATATCGTGCTAAAGAAAAGGGAAGAAACCAAGCCCAGTTTTATTCAAAAGCATTTCATGATCAAATGAATCGCCGAGCCGAGCTTGAAAGACACCTGAAGCGAGCTCTTGTAAAGGATGAGATGGAGCTTTATTACCAACCTCAGTTTAATGCGGATATGAAGCTAATCGGCGCGGAAGCTTTGTTGCGATGGAAGCATCCGAAGTTAGGGATGATTCCGCCAGACAGCTTCATTCCTGTTGCAGAAGAGACGGGGATGATTGTCGATATCGGTTTTTGGGTCATCGAAACGGCTCTGAAACAGTTACAATACTGGTTGCACGAAAAAACGCTGAGAGCGGATTTTACGTTAGCGATTAATTTATCTCCAAGTCAGTTAACCGATCAGTTTTTAGCAAAGAAAGTTAAAAACTTGCTCAATATCTATGAAATTCCAGCGTCGCATGTAGAGTTTGAAATTACGGAAAGTAATCTTATTTCTGGCGAGTGGGCATCTGAAGCTTTGCATAAAATCAGTGACTTAGGTGTAAAAGTCGCGGTGGATGATTTTGGAACCGGTTACTCCTCACTGTCCCATTTGAAGGATTACACGATTGATGTGATCAAAATCGATCGCTCTTTCGTTGAGCGTATTGAGTTGACAAAACCAAGGCAACTTTTTACGGCAATTTGTGCGTTCTCACACAGCTTAGAGTACGAGACGGTCGCAGAAGGAATAGAGACGGATATTCATGATGCCATATGTAAAGAGGTTGGAGTGACGCGCTTACAGGGTTTTTATTACTCTAAACCATTACCGGTAACGACTTTTGAAAGTAAATATTTTTATGCTTCGTGAGCGAATAAACGAGTTAATGAATAAAGAGATAAAGGCGGTTCGTGCCCCTTAATCAAGTTCTAACGGTTGATTAAGGGTTGGTTCGGTGTTGTCTGCTGCATAACGGTGGCAGAGGTGCTGCCTAAAGGTGATTAGGTCTTATTTACCGGTTACGGATTTTTAAGTGGAGCCACGGCCAAACACTGACAAGTAACACCCCGACTAGGATCAGAAGCGAACCCCAGATAAAGCCGCTGTGCGCTTGTTCATCCAGAATAAGAATACTCGCTAGTACGCCAATCACTGGTGTCATGAACGATAAAACGCCTAACTGTGATGCTTTGTATTTTCGAATAAGGCTAAACCATGCTAAGTAGCTGGCAAAGCTCACAAATATAACCTGGAATATTAGGTTTATTGATGCGTTGTAAGTGAGTGAAAAATGAAGTTGGTCTGTAATGGTCGCATAACTGAGCAGTAATACACCGGCTCCTCCAAGCTGAAAGAATAATGTATGCTCTGCTGAAGCTAGTCCTAACCGAGTACATCGAACCACTACGGTTGTCGCGCCCCAAAGTAAGCCTGCGATCAGGGCCATAATGTCACCTATTAACATATCCTGTAGGTTGGTGCTCGCTTCATCTCGCGAGAAAAACGCGACGGCAATTCCACAAAAAGCGATGCAGATTCCGACCCACTGCATTCCGGCCAGTGTTTCGTGTTTGTTGAATAATTGCAGGCCAATAGCAGCAAAAATAGGTGCGGTATATAAGAAGACGGTCATATGAGAGGCGGTGGTATATCTCAAGCCTTCTGCAACAAACAAAAATTCCAACGCAAAAAGTGCGCCTACGACGACGCCTGATATTAGATAGTCTTTAGATTGTTTCAGTGAGTTGTTTTTGAGGGTCATTATTACCCACACCATTAATGCGGCGAGAAAAGAACGACCTCCAATTTGTAATACAGGGGCGATTTGGTCGGCAATTGACTTGATGGCCGCTTGTTGGACTCCCCAAATAAAACAGATCATAAACATGGATAAACTTGCCGTGACATCGACATTAAGCCTTGAGTCGTTCATTCACATTCTCCTTGATAATTTTATATTGTAAAAAGTAGATGATTATAGTTTTTTTATCTTCTTGTTTTTCTAAATACTGTCGATAAAGATAATTGAGGGTTAAGACGCGTTATATTATCCGAATTCAACGTTGAGTAATTAGACCCTAATAAGGTGTCGAAAACCTTACAGAGAGCTCTCTACCTCAGCTTGCAAGTAGGATAACTGAGCTTTTTAGTTTTGTATCGGCCGGGGTCGTGAGCGGCAAGAAGTACTCGTGTTCTTAAAATGCTCAAGTGGATCCATTTGAGCATTTTCTTTCGCTACAGGCGGTATTCACCAGTCCTTTCTGGTTGATACGTAATATCTAGGATGGTGACATCAACTTGAGACCCATCCGGCTTCGTCCATTGAATGGAATGACCGGTGGATAGGCCAATCAAAGCGCTCCCAATTGGAGCTAAAATTGAGATTTTTGTGCCGCTATTGTCAACATCTTTTGGGTAAACCAAAGTCAAAGAAAACTCTTTCTTTGTCGCATCGATTGAAAATGTCACTGTTGAATTCATCGTGACTATGTTGTCAGGCAATTGATCGGGCTCAAGAATGGTCCCACGTTCCAACTCTTGTTCGAGTTGCTCTGTAGATGGACTGTTGCGTGGTAAAGACTCAATCAGGTCATAGATCCTATCGACATCTAAGGATGAGAGTGTGATATCCGGTTTCGTATTCATATTTTCCTCATAAATAATAGCGCTGACGTGTTAGACAGCGCTAAGTATTAAACTAAGTATTTGATCCAACGCCTTATTACTCAGTCAACATTAAAGTAAATAGGAGGTTAGACAGATAAAACCACAACTTGGATGACCGTGTTTTTGATGACAGTGTTGTTGCTTTAATCCATCAGTGTTGTGGTCTAGTAAGTGAGTGTTAATCCAATGTTTGAGTAACGATAGATTGAGTTGGTGTGTTGTGAAATAAACACCTTCGCAAGGTAGCCTAAAATTGGTCGTGTTTTTAGACACAACTCTCTATCTGAAACGTATTTTAGGGGGTGAGCTTATCGGTGTTTGTACTTTTTTGTATTAAGTGAGACTTATCACTGACCATTCGGCTAGAAGTAGAGGTGCCGTCACGATAAGCGTTTTGATCAACACTTCCCCATGTAGGTGACTTTACTCTAGATACCCCTAAAATCAAGCTCGAAGTGCGATACTTCATGGGTCAGATAATCAATTATTGAGAATCAGAGATATCAATCAAAAACATGGTGTTTGGTTCCCATCGGATTCTCAATTTATAGGGTATTAAACCTCCACAGTGGCAAAAAATGATGACCTGGTTAACCATAACCTTCCGGTTATATGGTTGTCCGGGGATAGGGGGCTTCATTGCGCTTTATGAGTTTAAAGCTATATTCAACAGTATAGTCATGACATTGTTTTAACATGGGTGACTGTATAATAATGGACAATAGACGCTTGATTTAGAATGTATAAGTCAGGTTAATAATAAATCCAAGCAACAATAAATCTAGGCAATAATAAGTCAGTGGAGACTCCCCAATGAAAAAACTACTTTCGGTACTTGCTGTTTCTGCAGCGGTAATGGCGCCAACAGCGTTTGCTTCTTCGCCTGTTATGTTTTCTACCATCAATGGCTTCAACGCACCAGATTCCGATGCGGTTGGCGGTGTACGTGTTGCGCTGCTGCATGGTCAAGTGAGCGATCTAAAAGGCCTTGATCTTGCCGTTGTTGGTATGTCTGAAACGCAAACTACAACCGGTGTCAACCTGGGTATTTTCGGCGCATCAAAAGTGAACCAAGAGATGACAGGTGCTTCACTTGGTTTTTTCAACTGGAATACGGGTAACACAACTGGTGTCAACCTAGGTGCCGTGAACATTACTAACGATGTTAAAGGTGCCAACGTAAGTTTCGTCAACTACTCTGAAGGTAACACCTTGGTTGATGTGGGTGCCGCGAACTTATCTGAAGTATCAACCGTTCAGGTGGGTATTTTCAATAAAACAAACAAGATTGAAGGCGTACAAGTTGGTTTGATCAACTGTGCTGACAACGGTTTCTTCCCATGTTTCCCAATTATTAATTTCGCTAAATAATTGAGTTTTCGTTTGTTATTGAAAAACCGAACGAATCACTAACGCCTAAACCTATGGTTTAGGCGTTGTTTTAATAACGGTTTATACCTCATGCCATCAAGGTTTAGTCTTCGCTACCTTCTGGTTCATTGAGTCGAAAGGCATTGGCGGCTTGTCGCTTGATACGGGCTTTTCTCTTCCATTTTTGGTGGACACCACGACGCAGGCTTTGAAAGCTGTTTTCCACTTTGTCGACCCCCAGCAGAACCATCAATGCCAATATCGTGATAATGACCGATTGCGAAAGGTGGCCAAGTGCGATCATCATCCCCAATGCCGCTAATACCCAGATAATCGCGGCTGAAGTAACCCCATGTATTTTGCCGTCGAGCGTCATCATCACACCAGCTCCAAGAAAGCCAACCCCTGTAATTATCTGACCAAGAACACGAGCCTGATCTAGGGTGTTCGGGGATAGGCTAATCGCCATAGTGAGAAAGAAATAAGTACCACTAATAATTAAAATAGAGGTTCTTATTCCGACGGGTTTACCGCGTGTTTGTCTTTCGATTCCGATTAACGATCCACAGAGCATACATGCTGTGAGGCCTGCCCAGCTAAAGGGGGCAAGGTTGAGAGTTTGTTCTAAAAATTGTGGCATATCACCCCTCCTAAAAATTAAGAATAGGGGCGGAGTATGCTAATAATAAGCCGGACGATCGAACAAAAACTTTTTGTCTTAACGATAGGTATTTCTGCTTAACTCTATAGGCACTTCTGTTTAATGATTGAGACGATCTGAATAGGTACGAAGGCTCTATTCAATGTGTAGGTCGAGTGGAGTTTTACTGCTGCGACCGCCGATCTCGCGAGTTAACTTGGGCACTAGGTAACCAGAAACTTCAGAGATTAAGCCTTTAAAGTGATGCTTTGCTTCTTCATCCGAGATATGGAAATGCGCTGCGCCCTGTACTTTATCAAGCACATGCATGTAGTAAGGCAATACACCGGCATCGAATAGCTTTTCGCTTAATGCTTTCAATGAGTCAGCACTGTTGTTGACCCCTTTTAACATAACCCCTTGATTAAGTAGAGTCGCACCCGTTTGTTTTAGTTTATGAAAGGCTTGCTTGAGCTCGGCATTGATCTCATTGGCATGGTTAATATGGCTAACCATGACGACATTGAGAGGCGTTTGCTTGAGTAACTGACACAACTCATCAGTTATTCGAGCAGGAATCACCACAGGTAAGCGACTGTGGATACGCAACGTTTTGACATGTGGAATGGTCTCAATGGCTTGCACTAGCCATTCGAGTTCGCTGTCTTTTGCCATCAGTGGGTCACCACCCGATAAGATCACCTCATTGATCTCTGGGTGCTGAGCCACATAGTCGAGGCTGGTCTGCCACGCTGACTTTGACCCCTTGTTATCTTGGTAAGGGAAGTGACGGCGAAAGCAATAGCGGCAGTTAATCGCACAGCCACCTTTTACAATCATCAATGCGCGGTTTTTGTATTTGTGCAGTAGCCCGGGTATGGCGTTGTCTTGTTCTTCCAATGGATCGGCGGAGTAGCCGGGATGAACCTCAAACTCTTCGCTGAGCGGTAAAACCTGTCGCAGCAAAGGATCATGTGGGTTGCCTTTTTCCATTCGCTCAACAAAGCTTATGGGCACTCGAAGCGAAAATAGCTCACGCGCCGCGAATCCTTTTTGCCACGGTGCAGGGTCTATTTCTAATACTTCGAGCAGTTTTGTCGGGTCAGAGATCGCATTCGATAGCTGTTTGAGCCAGTTTTGCTCAACAGATTCGACTTTTCGGGTTATGATATGCGGCATTGAAATCAACTCAAAGATGTGTAAGAGGAAATCATGGCGTCAGTAAGCACCAATGAATTCAAAGGCGGTTTAAAATTCATGATGGATAACGAGCCTTGCTCAATTATCGAAAATGAATACGTTAAGCCGGGTAAAGGCCAAGCGTTTAACCGTGTAAAACTTCGTAAACTGCTGTCAGGCAAAGTGTTAGAGAAAACATTTAAGTCAGGCGATACCGTAGAACTAGCCGACGTTATCGACGTTGAACTAGGCTACCTATACAGCGACGGCGAATTCTACCACTTCATGAACAACGAAACATTCGAGCAAATCGCGGCTGATGCAAAAGCAGTGGGCGAAACAGCAAAATGGTTAGTTGAAAATGACGTTTGTACTCTAACGTTGTGGAATGATAACCCTATCACAGTAACTCCACCAAACTTTGTTGAGATCGCAGTAACTGAAACCGATCCTGGCCTGAAAGGCGACACACAAGGTACTGGCGGTAAGCCTGCAACTCTAGCAACTGGCGCGGTAGTTCGCGTACCTCTATTCATCGCAATCGGTGAAGTTGTTAAAGTTGATACTCGTACTGGCGAATACGTTGGTCGTGTGAAGTAATTGACTTCAAGTATCTGAAAAAGGTCGCTTAGGCGGCCTTTTTTGTCTCTGGAGATCGGGGAGAACCGAGCCAGAGAGATATGAGATGCAACTAATAGCAAAAAAGCAGAACAAGATAATCTTGTTCTGCTTTTAGTTTTAGAGCTTCGAGGCTCGTTTACTCGAATTTCGAATCTGCTTTTAAATCATAAAAATGAAAATAACAGACAATGCGCTAATTAGGCCTGCGAAGAAGTAGCAACCCACTTTACCCGCAACGCCGACGTGGAACTTAAGGTCGTGCATACCGTGATGAAGACGGTGCATGGCGTGCCACATTGGCAGTGCTAACGTGCCGATGATGAATAGCGCACCGATAATGCTGGTGGCAAATTCAGAGACACGTTCGTAGCTCATCGCGTTAGCGTCAATAATGCCCATTGGCACTAAGATGCCTAACACTAAAATCGTGATGGGTGTGATCATCGCGAACCATGTCCCGCCAGCGCCGAATAGGCCCCACCAGATTGGCTCGTCAGAACGTTTAGGAGCACGATTGACTTTGTAGTTTGTGTTCATAACGAAAGCTCCTTACACCACAATGAGAACGATTAAAGAAATAAAAGCCACCGCTGCCCACTGAGTCAGAACGATGATTCTTTTGTCCACCAATTTGCCTTTAAGACGAATTGGCATCACTTGAGGCATCATGCTGAAGAAGGTTTGAGCGTGCATTAAGCTACCAAGTAGTGCCACGATATTAATACCTATAACAACAGGGTTCGCCATAAAGCTCAACCAACCTGCCCACGCTTCAGGGCCCTTCACTAGTGCACCCAAACCGAAGGTTAGGAATACAGTGAACAGAATCAAAGGCAGTACCGTTGCTTCACGTAGCATGTAGAAGCGGTAGAAGGGGTGGTTGCTCCACCATGTTCTCTTCATCTCACGAACATAAGGCTTACGATTGCTCATACTATGCCTCCTCTGCTGTTTTAACTTGTGATCCATCAGGCTTGAACATCGAAATAACGAAGTCCATTGAAGACTCAACTTTACCTTGGTTCACGGCCGCTGCTGGGTCTACTTTTTTCGGACACACTTCAGAACAGTAACCGACGAACGTACAGCCCCAAGCGCCGTTTTCACCGTTGATAAGCGGCATACGTTCAGCTTTACCGTTGTCACGGCTATCGAGGTTGTAACGGTGAGCAAGAGTCAGTGCCGCAGGGCCGATGAACTCAGGGTTTAGACCAAACTGAGGACACGCTGCGTAACAAAGACCACAGTTGATACAACCAGCGAACTGTTTGTATTTCGCCATTTGCTCTGGAGTCTGAATGTTAGTGCCGTCTTCAGGCTTACGATCGTTACCAATGATATAAGGTTTGATCGCTTCAAGGCGCTCGATGAACGGCGTCATGTCGACAATCAAATCTTTCTCGATAGGGAAGTTCGCCAGTGGTTCGATCGTTAGGCCATTAGGATAGTCACGTAAGAAGCTCTTACACGCGAGTTTTGGCACACCATCAACCATGATGCCGCAAGAGCCACAGATCGCCATACGACAAGACCAGCGGTAAGAGAGGTCTTTATCTTGGTAGTCTTTGATATAACCAATCGCATCAAGTACTGACATAGTGTCATCAAAAGGCACTTCGAAAGTCTGCATATGAGGTTCTGCATCTTTCTCTGGATCGTAGCGCAGGATGTTTACTTTTTGGATACGGTTCGCTGACATTATGCTTGCTCCTCTTCACGCTTGTCGTTTGCCTCAGCGGCTTTTTCTGCTGCTGCGGCTTTCTCTGCGGCTTCACCGTACAAACGCGCTTTCGGTTGAGACTTAGTAATCTTCACATCGCTGTAGTCGATGGTTGGTGCTGAGTCTTCTTGGTAGAAAGAAAGCGTGTGTTTGAGGAAGTTCACGTCGTCACGCTCTGTGCAGTTGTCATCCAAACGTTGGTGTGCACCACGAGACTCTTTACGAAGAATCGCGGAGTGAACCATCGCTTCTGCCACTTCAAGGCCGTAACCCACTTCGATAGCGTAAAGTAGGTCAGTGTTGAACACTTTGCCTTTGTCTTTAATGCTGATCTTCTTATAGCGCGCTTTCAGTTCAGTGAGCTTGTCGATGGTTTCTTGCATCAAGTCTTCTTGACGGTAGATACCACAACCCGCTTCCATGGTGTGACCCATTTCAGTACGGATATCAGCCCAGTTCTCATCGCCTTCTTGGTTCAAGATACCAGCGATGCGATCTTCAACCGCTTTCACTTGCTTAGCGATAGACTCTTCATTCCAACCTTTGAATTCCGCGGCGCGTTTCACGGCGTGTTCACCGGCTACGCGGCCAAATACCACGAACTCAGCCAGAGAGTTAGAACCTAGGCGGTTTGCACCGTGTAGGCCAACTGACGCACATTCACCCACAGCGAATAGGCCTTTAATGCGAGTTTCACACGTGCCGTTGGTTTCAATACCCCCCATGGTGTAGTGAACCGTCGGACGAATTGGGATTGGCTCTTTTGCAGGGTCAACGTTGACGTACGCTTTTGCTAGCTCACAGATGAACGGAAGACGCTCTTGCAGGTACTCTTCACCCAGGTGGCGAAGATCAAGGTGTACGACATCACCAAGCGGGTGCTTGATGGTGTTGCCTTTCTGCTGCTCGTGCCAGAATGCTTGAGAAACTTTGTCGCGAGGACCCAGTTCCATGTATTTGTTCTTCGGCTCGCCCACTGGAGTTTCAGGGCCCATGCCGTAATCTTGCAGGTAACGGTAGCCGTTCTTGTTGACGATGATACCGCCTTCACCACGACAACCTTCGGTCATCAAGATACCAGTGCCCGGTAGGCCTGTTGGGTGGTATTGAACAAACTCCATATCACGCAGTGGCACACCGTGGCGATAAGCCATAGCCATACCGTCGCCCGTTACGATGCCGCCGTTGGTGTTACAGTGGTAAACACGACCTGCGCCACCGGTTGCTAACACAACGGATTTTGCTTTGATGGTAACAAGCTCACCTTCAGACATATGAATCGCGATAAGGCCTTGAACTTCGCCTTCTTCAGCGTCGCTCTTGTTTTCTACGAGAAGGTCCACCACAAAGTACTCATCAAATCGTTTGATGTTGTCGTACTTCATCGAAGTCTGGAACAGAGTATGAAGCATGTGGAAGCCGGTTTTATCCGCTGCGAACCACGTTCTCTCTACCTTCATACCGCCGAATCGGCGCACGTTTACTTCCCCGTTTTCTTTACGACTCCATGGGCAGCCCCACTGCTCCATTTGGATCATTTCACGAGTCGAGTTTTCAACAAAGTATTCAACAACATCCTGTTCACATAGCCAGTCGCCACCGCCAACCGTATCGTTGAAGTGGTTATCTAGGCTATCTTCGTCCTTAATTACTGCTGCTGAACCGCCTTCTGCCGCTACCGTGTGCGAACGCATTGGGTAAACTTTAGAAATCAGTGCTACTTCCAGTTCAGGATTAGCTTCAGCCGCTGCAATTGCTGTACGAAGACCAGCGCCGCCTGCGCCGATGACTGCGATATCTGTGGTAATTGTCTTCACAGTTATTCTCCAGTGTGATGCGGAGTATTCCGCTTGTTATTATAAAAAGCTTATTGATCGTACTGACTGATTGGTAGCTCTTACTAATTGAAAGCACGTAAACGGCATCAACCGATCATCACCCCTAAGCCTTAAGTGGTAGGTTCAGTGTAAGAGAGGATGGTCTTTGAAAAGTTGATGTATTTGGGTTTTTAGGTCGGTAATGCATATGGAAGCATAGAATTTATAGGTTATGTGACTGCAATCACGGCAATGAACTATTGATAGCGTTCCTCTTACAAGGCGTGCGTTAACAGCTTGTTGAGTATGGTTTTCGTTATCAATATTCTCACTGTGCCAACATCGATAAATGTGCTGTAGTACGTGATTATCTTGCTTCATCAAAACAACACACTGGTTTAATAAGGCAAAGATAGAAGCTTACAAAAGAGGCGAAAAGTGGTAATTTTCGTCGCCTATCATTCAGTAATATGGAACTCGATAATGCACTCCACATGGCAACCGGCCGCCACCATTAAGCAGTTAAAGCAACGTGCTGATATCCTTCATCAAATCCGCCAATTTTTTGCAGAGCGAGACGTGATGGAGGTGGATACGCCTGCGATGAGCCACGCCACGGTGACGGATGTGCATTTACATACTTTTAAAACAGAGTTTGTAGGGCCAGGTTATGCGCAAGGACAACCCCTGTTCTTTATGACAAGCCCAGAGTTTCATATGAAACGACTGTTAGCGGCGGGCAGTGGCTGTATTTACCAAATTTGTAAGTCTTTTCGTAATGAAGAGAACGGCCGTTACCACAACCCTGAATTTACGATGCTGGAGTGGTATCGAGTGGGGTTTGATCATCATAACTTGATGGACGAGATGGATTTGCTACTGCAACAGGTTCTAAAATCAGGTGTCGCAGAGCGAATGACTTATCAACAAGCTTTTATTGATGTGCTCGGTGTGTGTCCACTGGAAGACTCGATGGCGACTTTAAAGCAAGCTGCAGCGAAACTGGGTCTTAGTGATATTGCGGAACCTGAAGGAGATCGCGATACCTTACTGCAATTGCTGTTCAGCGTGGGTGTTGAAGACAAGATTGGTCAAACAGTGCCTGCGTTTGTTTATGATTTCCCGGCTTCGCAAGCGGCGTTAGCTAAGATCAATCCTGATGATTCACGAGTGGCGGATCGCTTTGAGGTGTATTTCAAAGGTATCGAGTTGGCCAATGGCTTCCATGAGTTAGACAAACCACAAGAGCAACTGCAACGTTTTGAAGATGACAATGCCAAACGTCTCGAGATGGGTTTAGCGCCTCAACCGATTGATCATCACTTGATTGAGGCATTAACAGCAGGCTTACCCGATTGTGCGGGTGTGGCGTTAGGTATCGACAGGCTGATCATGCTGGCTTTGGGTTATGACCATATCGATGATGTGACCGCTTTCCCGTTCCCGCGTTCTTAGCTTTCTGTTTTTACTGAGAGTTAATCGTCATTAGCTATTAACCATTAGCTCTCAGCTTCGAATCCGCTTCACTAGCTAACTAGAATTCCAGTGCCCACTAGCTGACCAGAATACCAGTGCCCACTAGCTGACCAGAATACCAGTACCAAGTACGGCAACAATGGCACCGATCCAAGCATAAGCATTCGGCCTCCGCTTGCTGTAAAGCCACAGTATCGGTAACAACATGATGGGTGTGGTTGATGACAGTAGAGCGACCATGCCAACATTGCCTTCCTGCAGTGCATACAAGATCAGTGTCATTCCCAGCGCCATCGCTAAAAATCCATTAACCGCGGTGATGGCGAATATCTGTCCATTCATCGGATTCAGTGCTCGCGAATGCTTGGCTCCGGTTAAGCGAAATAGTGAGTGAGCAATAAAGGCGGTGATCATTCGAATCGCTGAAGCAGCAACTGGGTCAATCTCGGTTTGCATGATAGGTTTTGCAATGATGCCACCCAGCGCTTGGCAAATCGCGGCGGTAATGCCTAGAGCGACACCAACCCACACTGTGCCCTTGATGGTTTCGAGTTGGTTTTGAGATTGACCTCGTCGACCAAAGAAGATTGCCGTTAACACACCACTAAACACCAACGCTGAGCCAATCAGCTCCATCGAAGTCATGCTTTCACTAAACAGGAAGTAACCAAGAATGGCGGAGAATACGGCGTGGCACGAGAACAGCAAACCCGCTTGGCGTGGCCCCATTCGGTTTAAACAGGCAAATAGGGCGGTATCGCCAATGAAGATACCAATGAGGCCAGAAAGCATCATGGGTGTCACTAGGTCGGCCTCGACACTTGCCCAGCCACCGGTAAACCAAGCCATGCTTGATAAGATGACCGCAGTGCAACCCATGCGCCAGCGGCTATAGGCGAAAGAACCTAAATGTTGAGCCGGTTTTACTGACATTAAGCTCGCGATCGCCCAAAGAAAAGCGGCCGCTAGAGCTAACCATTCAAATCCCATGTCATTAACATCCTTGTGTCTGGGATAAATTAGCTCATCAATATGCATCAAACCGAACGGAGAACAAAGTGATTCTTAACAAAAGAACCAGAACGTTTACAGTTCGGCTTAGCTTGGTTCGGCTTAGCTTGATGTGATCAATTACGCTTTACACTTTAAAGCGCTCCACATCTTGGCGCATCGACTGTGCAGCACGGCTCATTTCGTTTGAGCTATTGCGACTGCTTTCTGCTTGCTGTGCAAGATCGTCAGAGGCATCTTTGATCCCTTGTGTATTGCGGCTGATGTCTTCGCTTACGGCGCGCTGTTCTTCTGCGGCACTGGCAATTTGCAGCGCCATGTCGTTGATTTCAGTGATCGCTTGGGTGATTTTAGTGAGGCTGCCATGGGCTTGCTCTGCGAAGCCAACACTATTTTCCGCCAACTGAGTGCTGGTGGTCATGCTGTCAACGGCATGTTCGGTATTCTTCTGCAGCGTATCAATCATCTCGCGGATCTCTTCTGTTGATCCATGAGTCCTTTGACTTAACACGCGAACTTCATCGGCGACCACAGCAAATCCACGGCCTTGTTCACCCGCACGAGCGGCTTCAATGGCGGCATTCAATGCCAACAGGTTGGTTTGCTCGGCAATGCCTTGAATGGTCGACAGGATCTGGTTGATGCTCTGAGCGTTACTCTCTAATTCTCGAATCACATTGGCGGCGTCTTCAACTTGTGTCGCCAAGCCGGTAATGGCATCACGGTTTTGTTGAATAACCTCTTGGCCTTCATTACAAGCGGTAGCTGACGCTTGAGAAGCGGATGCGGTTAGTTCAGCATGGCTGGCCACTTCTGCGGCGGTGGCCGACATTTCATGAATCGCGGTCGCAATCTGGGTGATGTCATTTTGTTGATTCTCAACGCGAATTGAAGATTGGGTAGCCAGTTGATTGGCTTTTTCTGAATGATTGTTGAGATCGTGGCTGTGTTCTATCACGCCCTTAAGCATGCTTTGCATTTGGCTTAAGAACTGGTTGACGAGCTCGGCAAGTTTGCCAATTTCGTCCATGCGTTTGATATCGATTCGCTGAGTGAGATCGCCTCTGCCTTGAGCGAGTTGGGTCAGCGCTTCAGACAATGTTTGCAATGGATAGAGTAAGCGGTTGATGACGATGGTGCTCGCAATTGAAATGACGATGTACAAAATGAAAGAAGTCAGCGTGATAAATTGAATGGCATCGGATACCGCAGAAAAGGCCATTGCTTTATCGATAACAATGCCGAGTGACCAGTTGGTATTTGGAACGTTGGCAATGTAGACCATTTTATCCCCTTGGCCCGGCCAAGTAAGCGTGGTGATCATTTGGTTTTTAATCAGTTGCGAAACTCGGTTTGCCGTTAACTCTGGGTTCAAACTCGTCAAGGGTTTTTGGCTGAGCGCTTCATCACTGTAGGCAACGATGTTGTTGTTGCCATCGACTAAAAAGGCGAAGCCATCGTTCTCGAGTTTTACATTAAGCACCGTATCAATGATGCTGGTTACGGTTAAATCTGCCGCGAGAACACCTTGTCTTTCCCCATTGAATGCTTTCGCAAAGCTAATGACAATGCTGCCATCAAAATCTTGATAGGGTTCGGTAATGATGAGATCGGACGTTGCGTTGGCATCTTGATACCAAGGGCGAGTGCGAGGATCGTAGCCTGCTGGCCAATCTTCCCCTTTGTCGCCATAAGCAATAGTGCCGTCGCTGAATCCTGCATAAACAGACAGGAATTGTCCGGCTTGTTTGGTGATTAACAACTCGCGGTCAGAGTTATTACTGTTGGAAACAGTAGCTTCATTGGCCAGCATCATATCACTGCGAATGGAGAGCCAATCGGCAATGTAATTCGTGGTGCCGACACTCACATTTTTCATTTCTTGGTTGATCGCAATTTCAGTCTCTTGATTAAGCTGATTCACTGATATCCAAGCTTGAGCGCCACTTACGACGGCGATAATAACCGCGATTGCGATCTGAATTTTAAATTTAATAGTATGTCTCAAGGTCTATTCCTCCCTTTTTAGACAAAACGCGAATTAAAGTGACGTACTTGATATTGCAATGATGTGTTACTGGTACGTGTATAGTGTCGTTATATGAAGTGTTATAAATGTGTTTAAAATCAAAAATTTAAAAATAATTGTGATTTTTTTAATAAACAGTGAAGTGAAATCACAATTATCTATCGATTAGAACTTGATAAGCCCTCCAGATACGAAATAACGATGGCTATCTGGAGGGCGGTGATAAGAAGTTAACGCGCTAGGTGATAATAAATAGCGCGAGGTAGACGAGCAGCAAGCCGATGACCCCTAAGATGACCCCCATCTTCGCCATGTCTTTACTTTCGATAAGCCCAGTGGAGTAGGCCAATGAGTTTGGTGGTGTGGACACAGGCAAAATCATCCCCAGTGATGCTGAGAAAGCGACCACAACCAGCAAGCCTTGTAGGCCACCAATTGCGACTAAGCTTTCCATCGATGCGCCGATCGCAGCGGCAATAGGCATCAGTAAGTTGGCCGTCGCGGTGTTCGACATGAAGTTCGCCATTAACCAACACACGATAGACAATGTCAGTACCACAGCTGCAGGTGAGAGCGATTCATAATCAATCGCGTGTGCCAATGCTGCTGCTAAGCCAGTTTTATCAAGCCCGATACCGATAGCGATACCACCGGCTACCAACCACAACACATCCCAGTTAATCAGCTTGAGTTCATCTTTGCCCATGATGCCAGTGAGTGTAAATACGGCCAATGGAATAATAGACACGACGTAGGTGTTCATGCCATGTAGCTTGGTGGTCATCCACAGCACAATTGTCGCAGCAAAGGTGATGTAAACTACGATGGCTCGCCAACTCTTTTGAAACTGCCCATTGAGCTTGAGTACCATGTTTCTTTCCTTGGAGGGGAAGAGTTTTTGCAGAAGAAACCAAGCAATGGTGAGTTGGATAATGACAAAGGGTAAGCCCATTATCATCCAACTGAGGAAGTCGATACTGTTTTCGCCAGTTAAATACTGCAATGCTATTGCGTTGGGCGGTGTACCGATTGGAGTGGCGATACCACCGGTGTTGGCCGCAATTGGAATACACAACACGAGCGCTTTAATCCCCATGTCGCCTTTAGGCGCAGAAGCCACAATTGGGCCTAATAGAGCAAGCATCATTACTGTGGTCGCGGTGTTCGACATAAACATCGAGAACACAGCAGTAATCAGCATCAAGCCGAGCATAATGAAGCGCGGTTCTGTACCGAAGGGCTTGAGTAAAACCCGAGCTAGGTTGTTATCTAATTCGTATTTTGAGGCAGAGATTGCAAGCGCAAAACCACCCATAAAGAGAATAATGATAGGCGATGAAAATGCACCGAATATGTCGGTATATTTGATTAAATCACCGAGATCGTGCCCTGATGGTGGGTTTCTAAATAAGTGTAGGCCTTTGTCGGATATCATCACTAATTCTAATGCAATGATCAAAATCGAAGTGGCAAATACTGGCACCGGTTCTAGAACCCAAAGCAGTGCCGCTAACAGGAATATTGCCAGCAAGCGATGCTGAATGAGAGTGAGGTCATCGATTGGGATTGAATCGATCGGCATGAGTAACACGCCTAAGGGAATCGCAAAACAAATCAACAGCTTGACCAAGACGCCAACATTGAGTTTAGGCATGACACAAAGACCCTATTAATAAAATATCTTCAAATAGAATAAGTTATCTGTTTTTTTTGTACTTGGAGGTGGGTTGTAAAAACGAAAAGTTGTTCAAGATTTCAACGACTGTTTTGTTTTTGGTCAAACTTTTACGGGGGAGTTCTAGGTTTGTTACGAGCAGGATCGACAGCAATGAAAAAGGCGCGTTATTGACTAGAAATAACGCGCCTTTAAAAGATTGAGCAGTTAACTTGTATTTAATTTACATGTCAATGCACAAGGTTAGGCTTGGTCTGTGTTCTCAGTTGAATCAGCCGTTTCAGCCTCTACTTCCTGACCCGCAATGTGCGCGAAAGGTGTGCCCAGAACGGTTTTCACGCCATTCTGCATCGTTTCGTCAAACTTGATGGCGTCTTTAGCAAATAGGTTGATGACCGTTGAACCAAGCTTAAAGCGACCCATCTCTTCGCCTTTCTTCAAGATGACTGACGTGTCACCTTGTGCTGGGTAATCCCATTTGTAGACAGAGTTACCGCGAGGTGGTGTGATGGTGCCAGCCCATACTTGCTCGATGCTGCCGACAATGGTCGCACCAACAAGCACTTGTGCCATTGGGCCAAACTCGGTATCAAAGATACAAACCACACGCTCGTTACGTGCGAATAGATTTGGAACGTTCTCTGCTGTTAGCGGATTTACTGAGAAAAGATCACCTGGAACGTAGATCATCTGGCGCAATGTACCGTCGCATGGCATGTGCACGCGGTGGTAATCACTTGGTGATAGGTAAAGCGTTGCGAATTCACCGTCTTTAAACTCATCCGCCAGCGCTGCATCGCCACCCAATAGCTCGCGCGCTGAGTAGTTGTGGCCTTTCGCTTGAATCAGTTGACCGTCAGTAATGGGGCCAAATTGGCTGACGCAAGCGTCGGCAGGGTGAACAATAACAGAGTCACCTTCGGCAATAGGGCGCATGTCTTCTTTTAATTCACGTACGAAGAATTCATTGAATGTTTTAAAGTGTTTTGGATCGCTATGCAGCGCTTCATCCATGTTCACTTTGTATTGTTTGATGAACCAGTTGATAACCGCTGTCGTTAAGCCGCCCGCTTTAGCGGACGCTAATTTACCGACTAGTCGAGTCAGTCCATGTTGTGGAATCCAGTACTGCAATCCAACTTTAATCTTATCCATTGTATTAATTTTCCAATGCTGTTTATTTTTAATGCTAATCGCTTTTAGTGCAAACGAGGTTATGACGGTTTAGGGCGCGAGATGTTACTTAAAATCGCGGCCATTGTCAGTAATCACTGTCATCGTCAGTAAAAGCACATGCTTGTTCACCAGAGTGCGGTTAGAGATCGGCTTTCTTACTTCGCGAGTACTGACGGTTATCTTTGTTGTCAGCCATTGTTTCAATAATGCGATGGTAACTAGCGAAACGTAAGCGACTAATTCTGCCATCTTCAACGGCTTCACGCAGAATACATCCAGGGTCGTCATTGTGTTTGCAGTCACGGAACTTACAACCGCCTAAGTATGGCTTGAATTCAATGAAAGCGTCAGTGATCTCATCCGGTTCTAAGTGCCATAGGCCGAATTCACGTACGCCTGGAGAGTCGATTAGGTCGC
This sequence comes from Vibrio toranzoniae, assembly GCF_024347655.1. Lineage (NCBI taxonomy): Bacteria > Pseudomonadati > Pseudomonadota > Gammaproteobacteria > Vibrionales > Vibrionaceae > Vibrio > Vibrio toranzoniae. The sequence goes on from NZ_AP025514.1 coordinate 260,067, forward strand.
CGCCAGAAGGGAAGTGGTATAAACGAGCTGCCGTGGTGGTATGCTGACCAAGACCTGAGTTCTCAGAGACTTCGCCTTCTTCAATGTCGAGCGTTGGCATCAATGCATTTACTAGGCTTGATTTACCCACACCCGATTGGCCAACAAAGATGTTGATGCGATCTTTGAGTTCAGCTTCCAGCTCTTTGATGCCGTAGCCAGACTCTTTACTTACAAACATCACTTTATAGCCAATTTTCTCATATATTGTCAGTGTTTCACGGTATTCCGTAATTTGCTGTTCAGTGAGTAAGTCGACCTTATTGAGAACCACAAGCGGGGCAATGTTTACCGTTTCTGAAGCAATCAAATAGCGGTCAATGATATTAAGTGAAAGCTCCGGTAGCACGGCTGAAACAATAACCATTTGGTCAACGTTGGCAGCAACCGGCTTTAGGCCATCGTAGTAATCAGGGCGAGTCAGCATTGAAGTTCTCGGTTCAACCGCTTCCACAACGCCAGAAATTCCGGCCATTGATTCTAAGCCTGCGCGCCAGATAACTCGGTCACCAGAAACTAAAGTCTCAATACTACGGCGTAAGTTACAACGATGAACTTCGTTAGTTTCAAGATCTTCGATATCAGCATGCTGACCAAAGCGTGTAATAACTAATCCACTCTTTGTACCGCCAAGCATGTTTTCATCCCACTGGATAGAATCTTCTTTCTTGAGTCGCTTGTTCTGGTTGCTACGTACACGACGTACTTGACCTTTGGTTAATTTCTTTTTTTTAGCCACAATTTTTCACTTAACACATCTAACTTGATGATTGGGGACTCAAACAAGGTGTTGCTGGTGCCATATGATTTCGATGGCCCTAAAGCTAGTTTGAGTATAGTTATTTGGGTATAGTACCTCTTTTACACATAAACAAATAGGCGACGCCTTATGTCCTTTAGCGATCAGAACCTTATTTGGGTTGATCTAGAGATGACAGGACTTGATCCTGAAACTCATAAAATCATTGAAATTGCGACTATCGTTACTGATAGTGAGCTTAACATCCTGGCTGAAGGACCTGTTTTGGCTATTCACCAACCTCAGAGTGAATTGGACAAGATGGACGAGTGGTGCACAACGACTCATACCGGCAGCGGCCTAGTGAAGCGAATTCAAGAAAGTACGGTTTCAGAACAAGATGCAATCCAACAAACGATTGAATTTCTTGAGAAGTGGGTACCAAAAGGTAAGTCACCGATTTGTGGCAACAGCATTGGCCAAGATCGCCGTTTCCTATACAAGCACATGCCTGAATTGGAAGAGTACTTCCACTACCGCTATGTTGATGTCAGTACCTTGAAAGAACTTGCTCGTCGTTGGAAGCCTGAAGTGTTAGATGGGTTTTCTAAGTCGGGAAGTCACCTGGCATTAGATGATATTCGTGAGTCGATCGCTGAGTTGCAGTACTATCGAAAAACGATTATTAATATCTAATCAGATCAAACGATCACGTTTATCTAACTTTTCAGGGACCTAAGAGCTGATTTTTTTGAAAATCTGTGTGCTTTTACAGCAGTTGAGTAAAAACTTGCGTAATTTTGCATTAAGGACTTGCATCACAAAAAAATGCTCTTATAATTCGCAGCCCTGAACGACGAAAGACGTTTCAGATTGCGATACTAGCTCAGTTGGTAGAGCGCAACCTTGCCAAGGTTGAGGTCATCGGTTCGAACCCGATGTATCGCTCCAAATTCTCTCTTGTGCTTTGCACTGAAGAAGATGGTCAAGTTTCATTGTACTTAACAATGCATCCGGACGCGGGATGGAGCAGTTTGGTAGCTCGTCGGGCTCATAACCCGAAGGTCGTCGGTTCAAATCCGGCTCCCGCAACCACATTACAGTTAGACGTTGATTTGCTGCTTGTAAGCAGAGAAGATTAACGGTTAGCTTATGCGATACTAGCTCAGTTGGTAGAGCGCAACCTTGCCAAGGTTGAGGTCATCGGTTCGAACCCGATGTATCGCTCCAATTTCTTTCTAAGAATTGATATTGGAAATATAGAGTCATCAACTTAAATGATGCATCCGGACGCGGGATGGAGCAGTTTGGTAGCTCGTCGGGCTCATAACCCGAAGGTCGTCGGTTCAAATCCGGCTCCCGCAACCACATTACAGTTGAACGTTGATTTGATGCTTGTTAGCAGACAAGATTAACGGTTAGCTTATGCGATACTAGCTCAGTTGGTAGAGCGCAACCTTGCCAAGGTTGAGGTCATCGGTTCGAACCCGATGTATCGCTCCAAATTCTCTCTTGTGCTTTGCACTGAAGAAGATGGTCAAGTTCCATTGTACTTAACAATGCATCCGGACGCGGGATGGAGCAGTTTGGTAGCTCGTCGGGCTCATAACCCGAAGGTCGTTGGTTCAAATCCGGCTCCCGCAACCATATTACAGTTAGACGTTGATTTGCTGCTTGTTAGCAGACAAGATTAACGGTTAGCTTATGCGATACTAGCTCAGTTGGTAGAGCGCAACCTTGCCAAGGTTGAGGTCATCGGTTCGAACCCGATGTATCGCTCCAATTTCTTTCTAAGAATTGATATTGGAAATATAGAGTCATCAACTTAAATGATGCATCCGGACGCGGGATGGAGCAGTTTGGTAGCTCGTCGGGCTCATAACCCGAAGGTCGTCGGTTCAAATCCGGCTCCCGCAACCACATTACAGTTGAACGTTGATTTGATGCTTGTTAGCAGACAAGATTAACGGTTAGCTTATGCGATACTAGCTCAGTTGGTAGAGCGCAACCTTGCCAAGGTTGAGGTCATCGGTTCGAACCCGATGTATCGCTCCAGCTTTATGCTTTTAAGACGTAACACTCTTAAAGCCTCTCGGTTAGAGACAAGAGTCATCAACTTAAATGATGCATCCGGACGCGGGATGGAGCAGTTTGGTAGCTCGTCGGGCTCATAACCCGAAGGTCGTCGGTTCAAATCCGGCTCCCGCAACCACATTACAGTTAGACGTTGATTTGCTGCTTGTAAGCAGACAAGATTAACGGTTAGCTTATGCGATACTAGCTCAGTTGGTAGAGCGCAACCTTGCCAAGGTTGAGGTCATCGGTTCGAACCCGATGTATCGCTCCAGCTTTATGCTTTTAAGACGTAACACTCTTAAAGCCTCTCGGTTAGAGACAAGAGTCATCAACTTAAATGATGCATCCGGACGCGGGATGGAGCAGTTTGGTAGCTCGTCGGGCTCATAACCCGAAGGTCGTCGGTTCAAATCCGGCTCCCGCAACCACATTACAGTTAGACGTTGATTTGCTGCTTGTAAGCAGACAAGATTAACGGTTAGCTTATGCGATACTAGCTCAGTTGGTAGAGCGCAACCTTGCCAAGGTTGAGGTCATCGGTTCGAACCCGATGTATCGCTCCAGCTTTATGCTTTTAAGACGTAACACTCTTAAAGCCTCTCGGTTAGAGACAAGAGTCATCAACTTAAATGATGCATCCGGACGCGGGATGGAGCAGTTTGGTAGCTCGTCGGGCTCATAACCCGAAGGTCGTCGGTTCAAATCCGGCTCCCGCAACCACATTACAGTTAGACGTTGATTTAACGCTTGTTAGCGAATAGATTAACGGTTAACTCATGCGATACTAGCTCAGTTGGTAGAGCGCAACCTTGCCAAGGTTGAGGTCATCGGTTCGAACCCGATGTATCGCTCCAGTTTTCTTCTAAAAAAGCTAATAATATTCTTTGAACCACTGCGTTTAAAGGCGACCTTGAAGGTCACGCTCTTTCTTTAATGCTGCGAAGCATAATTCCCCAAAAAAGCAAATAATCCTCCATCACGGTGGATATTTTTTTGTCTTAAATTTTCCTTAGCAACTGGAATGCTAGTAAACATCAGGTCTCTGAAGCAGCTACTTGAGGTTTTTCATATCTATAAACAGACTTATCCACAAATTCTTCCATGTGGATAACTTGGTTGATAAAGTTATTTCAGGCTTGATTCTTTATATATATCAAAAAGATCTTTCTTGTTTTTAAGACAATGCTCAAATTGAATATCTATTAAGTTATTGTTTTATATGGATTTTCTAGTGTTTGTTTGAATTTATAAAAGATCGTTAACTTGTTGTTTTTTGATCTTAATCATTTATCGGTACTGTGTTTAACTTTGTGTAGGTGTCGGATGTTTACGAGAGATCTGAATTTTTTCCACATTGTTAAATTGAGAACAAGGTCAAACATTGTTCGAAAATTATGTGCAACGAGTTGTGTCGAATATTGGACTATTGATATGAGTTTGTTTGTTAAGTGTTGATGCACAAAGGGCTAGGCGTCTCTTGGTAAGCCTTTTTCAACAATACGAATAAGTCGGTGCTTTTTGGTAGACACTTTGTTGTGACCTTCTTGTTCCCTGTTAGCGTTCGGTAACTGTTGTAGTTGTTTCCCCAAAGCCCACTCAATATGAACATCCAATAATTCACTTTGACCGCGATACGATTCTAATGATTCAACAATGCGTTGTTGAAAAGGCGCATTGCCCATGGCGACAAAAATGTTTCGCAGCCATTGGGTGTGTCCAATACGTCTGATCGCTGAACCTTCCATTCTTTTGAGAAAAGTAGCCTCATCCCAACTTGAAAGAGCAACCAGATCGGACTCTTCGAAATCTTCTCGACGGTGGAAATCTTTTTGGTCGGTAATATCGGCATGACGATTCCAAGGACATACGAGTTGGCAATCATCACAACCGTAGATACGGTTACCAATCGCTTCTCTGTACTCTTCCGGAATAATACCGTCGAACTCGATGGTTAAGTAAGAGATACACTTGCGAGCATCCACTATGCCATCATCAATAATGGCACCGGTTGGGCAGGAGGTGATACAGGCGGTACATTTTCCGCATTCATCGACACTGGGTTCATCGACCGGAAGAGGGATGTTAACTAACAGTTCTCCTAAGAAAAACCAAGAACCGGCCTCTTTATCTAGGATTAGTGAGTGTTTGCCTGTCCAACCCAGCCCTGCCTTTTGAGCAAGAGGCCTTTCTAAAATTGGTGCAGAGTCGACAAATGGGCGTGAATCTAAACCTTCGACTTCTTTCTCAATTTTTTGGCCCAGCTTTTTCAATTGGTTACGGAACAATTTGTGATAGTCACGGCCCAATGAATAACGACTGATATAGCCTTGAGTGGTATCGCTGAGATTAGAAGCAAACTGCGCTTCTGGTGGTAGGTAGTTCATTCGGGCGCTGATCACTCGAATCGTTCCAGGATGAAGCTCATCAGGACGTGCTCGCATCATTCCATGCCGAGCCATCCAATCCATTTCGCCGTGATTACCCGCATCTAGCCATGCTTGAAGAGGAGCTTCGTGTTCACTTAAATCAACATCGCAGATGCCAACTTTTTGAAAGCCTAACTCTTTTCCCCAAATTTTAATTTTTTCAGCAAGATGGTCTAGGTTCATGGCTTGATTCTTAATTCTTATTTTCTCTGTTTTACAATTAGAGATAAGGCTAATTAAAATTAGGTTCGGCAAAAATGGGGGCGGATCTTAACGGATCTTAGCGGTATTGACCAGAACAGACGTATTTTCGTCAGTATTTTTCACAGAACTTACACTTGAGTGCTTGTTTCCTAAAAGCATCACGGTTTACTATTCTTGTTCTTTTGATTTTTATATAGTCAACGATCGATTTTTAGAGAACGTATTCATGAGCATTAAGCAATTTACTTTGAAAGATGAACAAGCAACGATTCAATTAGGAACGGAGCTTTCTAATCTTTGCTCACAGCAGACGACTATTTATCTGCACGGTGATCTTGGCGCCGGTAAAACGACTTTCAGTCGCGGTTTTGTAAAAGCACTTGGCCATCAAGGAAATGTAAAGAGCCCAACGTATACTCTAGTTGAACCTTATCAACTTGCAGATTGGCAGGTGTATCACTTTGATCTCTATCGCTTAGCCGATCCTGAAGAGTTAGAGTTCATGGGAATTCGTGACTACTTTACTCCAGATGCTATCTGTTTGGTGGAGTGGCCAGAGAAAGGCTACGGGATGCTACCGGAAGCTGATTTGGATATTGAGATTCGTTACCAAGACGATCACCGTATTGTTTCTTTAACCGCTAACAGTGAATACGGACAGCGCTTACTTAATCAGTTGGATTTATGTTGATTTCTAAACGCCTTTTTTCTACAGCAGCCATGATGGCTGCTATTTTATCTTTACTGTTTTCTTCACTTTCTTTTGCTAATTCACTTAAAGGTTTGCGGGTTTGGCCTTCTCCTGAAGAAACTCGTGTGGTGATCGATCTGCAATCGGAAGCTGATTTTAGTTATTTTACTCTGAGTAGCCCGAGTCGTTTAGTTGTCGATTTAAAAAATACCAACCTTGCGACCCAGTTGCCTGTTGTGGTGAAAGATAGCCCTATTCTGTCGAAAGTCCGTAAGAGTTCCCCACCAGAGAAAAACACTTATCGCTTGGTGTTTGAGTTGAAAAGGTCGTCTGAAGCCGATTTGTTTAAACTCAGCCCAACGCCAGGTGGTCAATATGGTCACCGTTTGGTGATTGACCTCCCTCATGGTGCTATCAGTAAAGATAAGTCCACGCCGAGTAAGTCAACGGTAAGTAAAAATATTAATCAGGTTAAGCGTCAGAAAGATATTCTGATCGTGATAGATCCTGGCCACGGTGGTGAAGATCCAGGCTCGATTGGCCCAACTCGTAAGTACGAAAAGAATGCGACTTTGAGTATATCTCGTAAGCTTGCAGCCCAGTTGAATGCGGTGCCAGGAATCACGACGCGCTTAACACGCAATGCTGACTACTTTGTGAACTTGAACCGACGTGTTGCGATTGCTCGTGAGAATGAAGCTCACCTGCTGATCTCTATTCACGCGGATGCCTTTACGACACCTCAACCCAGAGGGGGATCGGTGTTTGTGTTGAATACTCGACGTGCGAATACCGAAATATCACGTTGGATTGAAAACAAAGAGAAACAATCCGAATTATTGGGTGGTAGCGGCGCGGCTTTCACTAGCAATATGTATGATAAGAATGTCAACCAAACCTTGCTTGACCTGCAGTTTAGTCACTCTCAAAAAGAAGGCTATAAATTGGCAGCGGCGATCCTGTCGGAAATGGGTAAGGTCGCAAGGCTGCATAATAGGAAGCCGATTAATACTAGTTTGGCAGTATTGCGTTCCCCACAAATTCCATCGGTATTGGTCGAGACAGGCTTTATTTCTAATCCGACGGAAGAGAAGCTTCTTTTTCAACGCTCACACCAAGATAAACTTGCGCGTGCTGTGACCAAAGCGGTCGTTAAGTATTTGAAAGCGAATCCGCCTGAAGGGATCATCTTGTCGAAGGCCACATCATCAACGGGTAGCGTTAGCCAACATAAGGTGTCTCGTGGCGAGTCGCTATCTGTGATTGCCAGCAAATATGGCACGTCGACGCAGGCCTTGATGAAACTCAATAACCTGAAATCGAGTAGCCTAGCAATCGGCCAAGTGCTTAAGATCCCAAGCAGCGCTTCAGGCTCATCATCTAGCAGTGCAGTCAAAACCAAGACCATAACGCACACGGTTAAGTCTGGAGAATATCTCGGCAAGATAGCCAGCCGTTATAAAGTTTTGGTCGCGGACATTAAGCGCGAGAACCGTTTGAAGTCTGAAACCCTGAGAGTGGGCCAAAAGTTACGTATTACGGTTGAGGTGAAAGATGTACCCTTACGTAAGCATAAAGTCGTACGAGGGGATTATCTTGGCAAGATTGCTTCTAAGTATGGCGTGAGCGTTAACAGTATTCGCCAAGCGAACAATCTACGATCCGATGGTTTAGCCGTCGGCCAAGTGCTGATTATTCCGCACAAATAAGCTTTTTAACGCAGACATGTTTCCATCAATGGCAGTAAGGTAGCTATGAATATGACGATCAAAATACTGCCAGCTCGGTTAGCTAACCAAATCGCAGCGGGTGAAGTGGTAGAAAGGCCTGCCTCTGTTGTCAAAGAGTTGGTAGAGAACAGTTTGGATTCAGGTGCCACACGTATCGATATCGATATCGAGAAAGGTGGCGCCAAGATGATCCGCGTTCGTGACAATGGCAAGGGGATCGTTAAAGATGAGCTTGCGTTGGCATTGAGCCGTCATGCTACCTCCAAAATCCATACCCTTGATGACCTTGAGGCGATCGTCAGCCTTGGTTTTCGTGGTGAAGCGTTGGCGAGTATTAGCTCTGTCGCACGCTTAACCATGACCTCTCGCCCTGCAACTCAAGATCAAGCTTGGGCTGCACACAGTGAAGGGCGAGAGATGCAGGTTAAACTGCAGCCTGCTGCGCACCCTATTGGTACCTCGGTTGAGGTGTTGGATCTGTTCTTCAATACACCAGCACGGCGCAAGTTCTTACGTACCGAGAAAACCGAATTTACTCATATTGATGAACTGCTTAAGCGAATTGCGCTAAGCCGCTTTGATGTGACGATCAACCTGCGTCACAACGGCAAGATGATTCGTCAGTACCGTGCGGCCAAAACCGATGTTCAGGCTGAAAAGCGTATTGCAGCCGTGTGTGGTAATGCTTTTGTCCGTCATATGCTTAAGATTGAGCTCGAACATCAAGGGTTGAAACTTCATGGCTGGATCACCACGCCTGAAGGAGCAAGGCAGCAAAGCGATCTGCAATACTGCTATGTGAACGGCCGTATGATGCGCGACAAATTGATCAACCATGCAATCCGTCAAAGCTATGAAACTAGCCTTCGACCAGACCAATTTGCGACGTATGTGTTGTTCATTGAGCTAGACCCGCATCAAGTCGACGTGAATGTGCACCCTGCCAAGCATGAAGTGCGTTTCCATCAAGCACGCCTTGTGCATGATTTTATTTACCAAGCATTGAGTGATGGTCTTGCGCAAAGTAAACAGATCGACGCTGCGCCAATTAATCAGTCGGCTTTTCATCAATTAGACGTCGATCATTATCAGCAAGATGGTGTTGTTTCTGAATCTAGCGATGCGACCAATGTTTCCGAACAAGAAGACACTGTGCCTGCCGATTCAGAGCAAAACTTAGTGTCAGAAAGGGTGCGACAGGCTATTGAGCAAACGCCAGCTTACCCAAGAAAATCAGAACCTGAACGAGCTTCTAATCGGTCTCAAGATCGTGTTAATGACGGCGGGCAAGACTATGCTTCATCAACTAGCTCCAGTTCATCAACCAGCCCAAATTCATCAACTAACGTAAGCTCGTCCACTCACCTCAGCTCGCTTGAGCGTGAAACCAATTTTACAGGCTCTCCTCGTCAAGAATGGATAGAGTCTCGCCCTGCACCGAAGAAAGAAAAAGAGTCGCACCAACACCATGCTGATCCCGCGCCTTCTAAGCGCGAAGTGAAAGCTTACAAAGAGCTTCTAAAAACCCCTGATTTTGATGAACAAGCCGTTGTGGATAGGCAAGTCGTTGTGGATAGATCAGAGGCAAACGTTGCGCCTTTGCAGAGGAATCCGATTTCGAATAAGCCTGACGATATTAAGCCCGTTGATACGAAACCAAGAGCTCCGGTAACTGACTTGGGGAAGGCGGTTACCGTTGTAGAGCGTCAGTACCTCGTGATGGGCAATAAAAATGGCTGTGTATTGGTTTCTTTGGCCAAGGCTGAGTTGTTGCGTGTTATTGGTCAAATGGATACTCAAAGTGGACCGTTGAAAAGCCAACCGTTGTTAGTGCCTTTATCTATTAAGCTTGGTAGTGAACTTGTCGAGGTGGCGAAAGCATTAAGCCAAACACTGACGTTACTTGGTATTGAGCTTAAGGCTCGCAACAGTGAGACGGTGATGGTGATGGGCGTGCCTTCGCCCTTGAGACAGCAAAACTTACAAATTTTGATCCCAGATCTGTTATCTTACGCGGCTTCAATAAACGGCCAGATTGTAGAGCATCACGCGGCTAACGTTGTTAACGACCTGTTGCCATCACTGGCTTCCTGGATCGGGATTCAAACCGCGCAAGTAAAAAGCGACTACACTTTATCTGAAGCGGTTCAGCTCGTTGGGGAACTTGAACAGCTTTGGCATGGTCTACTTCCATTAGATGATCCAGAGTTTGTTCATCCTATCGATTTTTCAGCGACCATAGCCGCGTTTTCGGTTTAACTTTTTCGCGACCACATTTATCTTTTCAGCTGAATGTATCGCGACATAAAGCCCTTTGCTATAAAGGCTCTAACAGAGAAAATTATACTAAATATCATGACTGAAAAATTACCTTTAGCGTTGTTTTTAATGGGCCCAACGGCATCAGGAAAAACAGAGTTAGCTATCCGCTTACGTCAGAAATTCCCAGTAGAGATCATCAGTGTCGATTCGGCATTGATCTACAAAGATATGGATATTGGCACCGCTAAACCGGATGCGGAAGAGCTCGCGCTTGCGCCTCATCGCTTGATTGATATTCTGGATCCCAGCGAAGCGTATTCGGCGGCAGATTTTCGTCGTGATGCGATCAATGAAATGAATAAGATTGTCGCGGAAGGGAAAATCCCGTTACTGGTCGGTGGCACAATGCTGTATTACAAGGCCCTGTTGGAAGGTTTATCGCCATTACCTGCCGCGGATCCAGAGATTCGTCAGCAAATTGAAGCGGAATCTATCGAGCAAGGCTGGCAAGCACTACATGATCAATTAAGAGAGATAGATCCCGTCTCCGCTGAAAGAATACACCGAAATGATCCACAAAGGCTTTCAAGGGCATTGGAAGTTTATCGAATTTCGGGTAAAACATTAACTGAGCTCACTCAAACGAAAGGCGATAGCCTGCCATTTCGTGTAAAACAATTTGCTATAGCTCCCAAGGAAAGGACTGAACTCCATCGCCGTATTGAGCTGCGTTTTGAGAAGATGATAGAAGCGGGTTTTGAAGAGGAAATGAAGGCGCTGTACGCCAGAAAAGATCTTCACCCAGAGCTCCCATCGATCCGATGCGTTGGTTATAGGCAGATGTGGGATTATTTAGACGGGAATTGTGATTTAGACGAAGCGGTTTTCCGTGGTGTCTGTGCAACCCGTCAGTTGGCCAAGCGACAAATCACCTGGTTGCGCAGTTGGGATGATTTAACTTGGTTAGATAGCGAAAACATTGAACAAGCGTTAGAAACTCTTTCAGATGCAATAGCATCTGATTAGTATTGCTGTGTATAATGTGATCGCTTTTGCGTGAATATACTCTGGAAAGGATCCGTTATTGAGGCTTTTAAAAAATCACAGCCTTTCAATAACAACGGAGTTTTTTTATTCATTTAGCTCAGATGCAAAGGCCGCACCTTTTGTGCACCACTAGCTAAATAATTACAACAAAATACAAATAAGGAAAATAAAATGGCTAAGGGGCAATCGCTACAAGACCCATTCCTAAATGCACTCCGTCGTGAGCGCATTCCTGTCTCTATCTATCTTGTTAACGGCATTAAGCTGCAAGGTCAGATCGAGTCTTTCGATCAATTTGTGATCTTATTGAAGAACACAGTAAACCAGATGGTTTATAAGCATGCGATTTCTACTGTGGTTCCTGCTCGTGCGGTTAGTCACCACAACGGCGAGCAACGTGCGCCATCTGATCGTCCAGAGAAAACTGAAGATTAATTATTTAACGAATACAGCACATGCTGTAATAAGGAGTTGGTTGCTTGTTTGACCGTTATGAATCCGGCGAGCGAGCCGTACTTGTTCATATCAACTTCACGCAAGAGGGAGAATGGGAAGACCTAAGCGAATGTGAAATGCTGGTCTCCTCTGCGGGGGTAGAAACGCTACAAGTGATTACTGGTAGCCGCCAATCCCCACTCCCTAAATACTACGTTGGAGAAGGTAAAGCCCTAGAAATTGCTCAAGCCGTTCAGCTGACCGGTGCTGAAATTGTGATTTTTAACCACTCTCTCTCTCCTGCCCAAGAGCGAAACCTCGAGCAATTGTGTAAATGTCGTGTGATTGATCGCACGGGGTTGATCTTAGATATCTTTGCACAACGTGCGCGAACTCATGAAGGTAAGCTACAAGTTGAGCTCGCTCAACTTCGTCATATCTCTACTCGACTGATTCGTGGTTGGACTCACCTTGAAAGGCAGAAAGGTGGTATTGGTCTTCGTGGTCCAGGTGAAACTCAGCTGGAAACTGATCGACGTTTGTTGCGTGACCGTATAAAGGCAATACTGCGTCGTTTAGCCAAAGTAGCTAAACAACGTGAACAAGGACGACGTGCTCGTCATCGAGCTGAAATCCCAACAATTTCTTTGGTTGGTTATACCAACGCAGGGAAATCAACACTTTTCAATCGCATCACAAGTGCAGGTGTTTATGCAGCAGATCAACTGTTTGCAACCTTAGACCCAACACTACGTAAGATTGATTTGGCAGATGTCGGGCCTGCAATTCTCGCAGATACCGTAGGTTTTATCCGTCATTTACCACACGACTTGGTCGCTGCGTTCAAGGCTACGTTACAAGAGACGCAGGAAGCTGACATTTTGTTACATGTTGTTGATGCCAGTGATGACCGCTTTCGTGAGAACATTCAGGCGGTTCATGAAGTATTAGAAGAAATTGATGCTCATGAAGTGCCAACCCTTGTAGTCATGAATAAAATTGACTGCATGGAAGACCAAAAACCTCGAATTGAAAGAGACGAAGAGGGCGCACCTCGCGCTGTTTGGGTTTCTGCAATGGAAGGAGAAGGTATTGAACTGCTGTTTGAAGCTTTAACTGAGCGTTTAGCTAGCCAGATGGTTCAATTCCGGTTGTGTATTCCACATCAACATCAGGGCCGTATTCGCAGCTTATTCTTTGAGATGAAATGTATTCAACAAGAAGAGTATGATGAAAATGGTAACTTGTTGATAGATATCCGAATGCAACAAATAGATTGGTCTAAACTTGAAAAAAGAGAAGGGGCGCTCTTAGGTGACTTTATCGTTACCAAAGAGACTGCTACAGTATAACGTCATATCAAATGATGGAGCTTTCTAATGGCGTGGAATGAGCCTGGAAATAATAACAACGGTGATAATAACGGCCGCGATAATGACCCTTGGGGTAATAAAAATAATCGCGGCGGCCGAGATCAAGGACCGCCAGATCTAGACGAAGTGTTTAATAAACTAAGTCAAAAGTTAGGTGGCAAGTTTGGTAAAAAAGGTGGTGGCGGTAACGGACCATCTATTGGTGGAGGCGGTGCAATTGGCTTTGGTGTCATTGCCGTTATTGCCATTGCTATCTGGTTCTTCGCTGGTTTCTACACAGTTGGTGAGGCAGAAAGAGCAGTCGTGCTTCGACTGGGTCAGTTTGATCGTATCGAAGAACCTGGCCTTAACTGGCACCCACGTTTCATCGATGAAGTGAAATCGGAACAACTGGTAAACGTTCAAGCGATTCGTTCGCTACGTGCTTCAGGCACGATGCTGACAAAAGACGAAAACGTTGTGACCGTTGAGATGGGCGTTCAATACCGTGTTTCTGACCCATACAAATACTTGTATCGTGTAACGAATGCGGACGACAGTTTACGTCAAGCAACCGATTCTGCGCTTCGTGCGGTGATTGGTGATTCACTGATGGATAGTATCCTAACGAGTGGCCGTCAACAGATTCGTCAAAGCACTCAAGAAACGCTCAATCGTATTATCGATAGCTACGACATGGGTATTCTGATTGTTGATGTGAACTTCCAGTCAGCACGTCCACCAGAGCAAGTGAAAGATGCATTTGATGATGCAATCGCGGCTCGTGAGGATGAAGAGCGTTTCGAACGTGAAGCTGAAGCATACCGAAATGACATTCTTCCAAAAGCAACAGGTCGTGCTGAGCGTTTGAAGAAAGAAGCGGTTGGTTATTCAGAGCGCACCGTTAATGGTGCTCTAGGTCAAGTGGCTCAGTTCGAGAAACTGCTACCGGAATACCAAGCAGCGCCTGAAGTAACACGTAACCGTATGTACTTAGATACAATGGAAAAAGTGTACTCAAGCACATCGAAAGTGCTGATTGATTCTGAATCAAGCGGTAACTTGCTATACCTACCAATTGATAAGCTAGGTGCTCAAGGTGAAGGTCAGTCGGGTAAGCGCTCGAAAAAAGCCCCATCGACTTACGATCAAATTGAGCTAGAAACTCAAGCGGATCCAAAGTCTAGCACTCAAACTCGTTCAGATAGTTCACGTCAAGGGAGATACTAATAATGCGTAAGTTAATGATCCCTGTATTGGTTGTGACATTGGCTTTACTACTAATGTCAGTGTTTGTGATTCCTGAAGGCGAGCGCGGTATCGTGATTCGTTTTGGTCGTGTATTGAAAGATAATAATGATATCTCTCAGATCCACGAACCGGGTCTGCACTTTAAGTTGCCATTGTTCGACCGTGTGAAAACACTTGATGCGCGTATTCAGACAATGGATGGTCGTTCAGACCGTTTCGTAACGTCAGAGAAAAAAGACGTCATCATTGATTCATACGTTAAGTGGCGTATCCAAGACTTCGGTCAATACTACTTGGCAACAGGTGGCGGTAATGCATTGACGGCTGAAGCGCTACTTGAGCGTAAAGTAACGGATGTATTACGTTCTGAGATCGGTTCGCGTGAAATTAAGCAAATCGTGTCAGGTCCTCGTAATGAGGATATTCTGCCAGACTCTGCTGATAGCGAAGTTGTGACAACGGTAGCGGCTGCAGAAGCGCTAGAGGTGGATGGTGAACGCGATAAGATCATGGCAAACGTGTTGTCTGATACTCGTGAGAGTGCGTTTAAAGATCTTGGTGTTGAAGTCGTTGATTTCCGTATGAAGAAAATCAACCTTCCAGACAACATCAGTGACTCTATCTATAAGCGTATGCGTGCCGAGCGTGAATCGGTTGCCCGTAAGCACCGTTCACAAGGTCGTGAGAAAGCAGAAGTTATTCGCGCTCAAGCTGAGCTAGAAGTAGCGACTGTGCTTGCTGAAGCGGATCGTACCGCTCGAATCACGCGCGGTGATGCCGATGCAGAAGCAGCGAAGATCTACTCAGATGCTTTCAACAAAGATCCTGAGTTCTATGGTTTCATGCGTTCACTGCAAGCTTATGAGACATCATTTAGCGATAAGAGCGACATTCTAGTACTGGATCCGAAGACAGACTTCTTCCGTTACATGAATCAAGCAAGTGGTGTTCAAGCAAAATAAGCGGATTCGTGAGTTAATGACTAACAGAATGCGTTAAAAATCAAAAGGCTCCCATCATGGGAGCCTTTTTGTTTTCTGGCAGCTGAGAATTCACTGTTTTGGAACTTCAGGGAGGCCGCTCAACCGCGTTGTGCTTGGAGAAAGCCTAACGATAAGTCATGAACGCGATAACCGCTCCGGCGACAACAAGACAGCCTCCAATGCGACGTAGTTGGGTGTCTGGTTGCTGGCTAAGTTGGGCAACCATATTTCTCCAACCGTTTGGTGCCACTAAGGGCCCAAGCCCCTCGACGATAAGAACAAGCCCAATAGCGAGCCAAATTGAATGGGACATCATGCTGCCTTATATTTATAAAAAGATAATGATATCAGCATCTTTAAAGCTCCGCCCCGAGTTATCGCAGATTTGTTTTTGAATGGCCTTGATGATTATGCACAAAAAGTGACTGCAAGAAGCGTAATTCAGTGCTAGAATCCATTTTTAATTAGCAACAGAAATTGGAAAGATGGGAAATAACGTAGTCGTTCTAGGCACCCAATGGGGTGATGAAGGTAAAGGTAAAATCGTTGACCTTTTAACTGAAGATGCAAAATATGTGGTTCGCTACCAAGGCGGTCACAATGCAGGTCACACACTTGTAATTGACGGTGAAAAAACCGTTCTTCACTTAATTCCATCAGGCATCCTACGCAATAACGTTAAATGTGTTATCGGTAACGGTGTAGTTTTATCGCCTGACGCACTTCTAAAAGAAATGAAGCCTCTTGAAGATCGCGGTATCCCTGTACGTGAACGTCTTTTCATTTCTGAAGCTTGTCCTCTAATTCTTCCGTACCACATTGCTATCGACAACGCGCGTGAAGTCGCTCGTGGCGCGAAAGCTATCGGTACAACGGGTCGTGGTATCGGTCCAGCTTACGAAGATAAAGTTGCTCGTCGCGGTCTACGCGTTGGTGACCTTTTCGATAAAGAAGCCTTTGCTGAAAAGCTAAAAGAAGTCATGGAATTCCATAACTTCCAACTAGAGCATTTCTACAAAGCAGAAACAGTAAGCTACGAAGAAGTACTTGAGCAAGCGATGAGCTACGCAGACATGCTAACTGCGATGGTTATCGATGTAACTGACGAACTAGACGCAGCACGTAAGCGCGGCGACAAGATCATGTTCGAAGGTGCTCAAGGTACGCTACTTGATATCGACCACGGTACTTACCCATACGTAACGTCTTCTAACACGACGGCTGGTGGTGTTGCTGCAGGTTCTGGTTTCGGTCCTCGTCACATCGGTTACATCCTTGGTATAACTAAGGCTTACTGTACTCGTGTTGGTTCAGGTCCATTCCCAACTGAGCTATACGATGGCCTTGAGAAGCAAGATCCAATTGGTAAGCACTTAGGCGATGTTGGTCACGAGTTTGGCGCAACAACAGGTCGTCTACGTCGTACAGGTTGGTTCGATGCGGTTGCTATGCGTCGTGCAATCCAAATCAACTCTCTATCTGGTATCTGTCTAACAAAACTAGACGTTCTAGATGGCCTAGAAGAACTGAAAATCTGTACTGGTTACAAGATGAAAGATGGTTCTATCCTAGAGGTTTCTCCAATGGCTGCTGAGTCATTTGAAGAAGCAACGCCAATCTACGAAACTATGCCTGGTTGGACTGAGAACACATTTGGTGCTAAATCAATTGATGCGCTTCCACAAGCTGCTCTTGATTACATCAAACGTATCGAAGACCTAACTGGCGTGCCAATTGATATTATATCAACTGGCCCAGATCGTAACGAAACTATCATCAAGGTTCACCCATACAGCGCGTAATGCCTGCCTGAGTGATTCAGCACATAAAGTGTTGTGATAATTAAATCGTTTCTAAAAGCCGACTTTGTTAAGTCGGCTTTTTAATACCTGCAATTTGAGAGTCGAATACCAATCACAGTAAGTAAGTGATCAAAAATAGCGCCGGAAAAATGCTTGAGAACAAGGCAGAATTTTTCGATAAGTAGTTATTCTACAATCAAAAACTCTAACGAAGTTATCGAGTATTTTAACAAGCTAGAGTGAGCAGTTATTTACTACGATTGGTATATAGCTTTGGGTGGTGATATTTTGCACGCCATCTGGCAAAATATTGCCCGTTAGCGGCAAGTTTTGTCTAAAGCCGTCAAGGTTATTGCCGATACAGATATCATGGAAAGTGAAGTTCACCCTATTTTGTGCGCGTAGAAATCCTCTGTCGCCCTCAATAGATAACTTTAACGACAGATAATAGAGTGCAGGTATGAGGCTACGAATTGTAGCAGCTTCATTGATAATGGCGCTGAGCTCACCCTTGAGTCATGCAAATTTGGCTGATGTGGGAGAGCCCGTTCCAATATATACAGAAGCTGAATTGATTAAATTAATTGAGAATAATCAACACCTAGAGCGCGTGAAAGCTGATAAGTGCCAGTTAGTTGAAGATATCGTTGCGCGTGCGACGCGTATCAGCTTGCCTTCTTATGAGTTTTTATATGGTGATATGTTGGCGTGGGGTGTATGTGTTCCTCAAGACGTAGAGCTTGGTCTGTATTATATGGAAAACGCAGCACATCAAGGTTTACCCGCCGCGTTAGAGCAGTTGGGACGTTATTATTCTCGTGGTACTTTGGTTCAACAAGACAAAGAGCGTGCGATTCCGTATTTACGTGAAGCGGCTGCTATGGGGAACCTAAGTGCGAGTATTCATTTAGCTGAGCTGTTGCTACGTGACTATGGTAGCCCGCTAGATTATGAAGATGCTTATCGCTGGTTATATAACTCGGTAACGGCAGACCAAAGGCAACACAAGCGCATTACTGTACTTAGAAGTGGGTTAGAGCAGAGAATGCCTGAAAACATTATCGCTCGAGCCAAGCGCCGAGATGTATTCTGGTAACCCCGATACTATTTTAGGTTGATGATTAACTCCTGCACTCGTTACTCATCAATATTAAGGTAGATAGAAACAGAAAGGCCTCGCCGGTGAATACCTGCGAGGCCTTTTTTGATCTGCACGGTTTTTTATTTTTAAAAAGCGTAGCGAGCTAGTGTTCGTCGTTACTGCACAACCTCACCAGACTCAATGACCGTTTCACGAACAACTTTGGTGAAATCGAGTGCTTCTTGACGAATCTTATCTTCGTCTACTGTCAGCATGTTGCGGTCTTGCATGATGATTTTGCCATCTACGATGGTGTGGCGAACGTTCCCCGAGTTTGCAGAGTACACTAAGGCTGAATATGGGTTGTACACAGGAACCATATTTGGTGCCTTGGTATCGATTACTATGATGTCGGCCAGTTTGCCTGCTTCAAGAGAACCGATTTTATCTTCCATGTGCAATGCTTTGGCTGCGCCCATTGTTGCCATGTCGATCACTTTGAGCGGCGGCATCGCAGCACGGTCTTTATTAACCAGCTTGTGAACCTTAGCCACTTGGTTGAACTCATCAATCGTGCTCAGTGTGTTACCAGACATCGGCCCATCGGTACCTAAACCGATACGTATGTTCTTGTCATACATCTTAAGGGCAGGGGATACGCCTTTCGCTGATTTGATATTGGCACTCATGTTATGAGCAACGCCCATGTCTGACTTTTTCACCAGTTCGATATCTTGATCATCCACTAAGATCATATGTGCGCCAACGAGGTTTTTGTTGAGTGCACCAATGCTGTCCATGTATTGAACTGGTGATAGTCCATTTGAACGCTCTGCGATTTTCTCTTCTTCACGGTGTGATTCTGCAAGGTGAATCATCACTGGCACATCTAGCTCTAAAGAGAGTTTAGAAATTTTCTGCAGGATCTCAGTCGTATTTGTGTAAGGCGCATGTGGGGCAAACGCTGGCGTAATTCGAGGATGATCTTTGTATTCTTCGATGAAGTTCAGTGCGTACTTAATCCCTTCTTCGGCATTGGCCGCATCGGCGACTGGGAACTTAATCACGCTTTCACCTAAAATGGCACGCATCCCGATCTGGTCGACAGTTTTCGCCACTTCATCCTCAAAGTAGTACATATCGGCGTAAGTGGTGACACCGCCTTTCACCATTTCAACGTTACCTAGGTTAGCACCAATGCGGACCATGTCTCGCGAAACCAGTTTCTTTTCTAGTGGGAAGATGTAGCGATGGAGGCGATCGGGCACATCATCGGCGAGTGAACGGAAAACCGTCATCGATACGTGAGTATGAGTATTAATGAGACCGGGCATGACGATATCGCCATCCACATCGAGTACTTGCTTAGCTTGGTATTGCTTCTCTAATGAAGCATCGCCTACCGCAATGATTTTGTTGTTTTTTACGACAACAGTACCGTTCTCATAAACCGTTTTGTCTTGGTTCATCGTGAGAACCATAGCATCGGTAATCATCAGATCGGCTTTTTCCATCGCTGAACTGGCGAATGAAAATAGGGCTAGGCTTGTCATTGCAGAAGCCAATAAAGTGCGTTTAAGTTTCATATCAATACTCGAAACAGAAGTGGGTAAAGTATCAGAATCATAGAGTATTTCATTTATCGAGCAAACGTTTGTTTTATCGTTTGCTTGAGGCTCTGATGATAGATAATGGCGATGAAGTCATTTTTAACAAAGGGAAGTATGCATCAATTTGAGGTTATTTTAGGCTTTTCCAAAGCATATCTGTAGGTTACCTCTAGCATCAGATATACTAGGGGTATATACATTCCTTGCTTAAGCAGGCCCGCCTATGTCAAAAAAAACACCGATGCCAGAAAATACCACCACGACAACCAATATTGATCCCTTTGCAGACCGAGAGTCTAAAAATTACGACAACCCAGTACCAAGCCGAGAGTTCATTTTATCGTTTCTAACAAAAGCGAATATTCCAATGAACCGTAACGATCTATTCGAAGCTTTGGGTCTTGAGGGTGAGGAGCAATACGAAGGCCTGCGTCGTCGTTTACGTGCAATGGAGCGTGATGGACAGCTCATCTTTACTCGTCGTCAGTGCTATGCATTGCCTGAGAAGATGGAACTGATTAAAGGCTACGTGATTGGTCATAAAGACGGTCATGGTTGGGTTCGCCCAGATGGCAGTGTCGGTAAAGATAACGATATCTTGTTGCCGCATCACCAGATGAAAACCATCATGCACGGTGATTACGTGTTGGCTCAGCCGACTGATAATAGTAAGCGCGGTCGTCGTGAAGGGCGTTTGGTTCGTGTTCTTGAAGAGCGCAAAACGCCACTTGTTGGTCGTTTTTTCCTAGAGTATGGCCACTCTTATGTGGTTGCCGATGATTCACGGATTAGTCATGACATCCAGATCCCTACTGAGCATAAAGGCGGTGCTCGAATGGGGAATGTGGTTGTGGTTGAAATTACGGATCGCGGTAGTCGCTCTCGTAACATGATGGGTAAAGTCACCGAAGTTCTCGGTGAGAACATGGCACCGGGTATGGAAACGCAGATCGCGATCCGCACTCACCAGATCCCAAATGAGTGGCCTGAAGCGGTTGATAAGCAAATCGCAAGCCTAGGCGAGCACGTTCCTGAAGAAGCAAAAGAAGGACGTGTTGATCTACGTAAACTGCCATTGGTCACGATTGATGGTGAAGATGCTCGTGACTTTGATGATGCGGTTTACTGTGAAGCGAAAAAAGGCGGAGGTTGGCGCTTATGGGTGGCCATTGCAGACGTAAGTTACTACGTTCGCCCAGATACAGCGCTAGATAAAGAAGCGATTAACCGAGGTAACTCGGTGTACTTCCCATCGCAAGTCGTCCCAATGTTGCCAGAGATATTGTCCAATGGCCTATGTTCATTGAACCCTCAAGTCGACCGCTTATGCATGGTGTGTGAGATGACTATCTCAGACAAAGGCAAGCTATCAGGCTACAAACATTACGAAGCAGTCATGAACTCTCATGCTCGTCTGACTTACAACAAAGTAGGCGCGATCTTAGATGGCAATGAAGAGCTTCGCGAGCGTTACGAGCCAGAAGTACCGCATCTTGAAGAACTGCACAAGATGTACAAAGTACTTAAGAAAACGCGTGATGAGCGTGGTGCGATTGAATTTGAAACGGTAGAAACGAAGTTTATCTTCAATGCGGATCGTAAGATCGATCGTATTGAGCCGGTAATCCGTAACGATGCACACAAGATCATCGAAGAATGTATGATTCTCGCGAACATCGCATCGGCGTCTTACGTAGAAAAAGCGAAGGAGCCTGCTCTATACCGTGTTCACGAAACACCGGGAGAAGAGCGTTTAGTTGGTTTTAAAAGCTTCTTAAGTGAGTTAGGTCTAACGTTGGAAGGAGGGTTATCTCCATCACCAACAGATTACGCCGAATTAATGCAGAAAATTCATGAGCGTGAAGATCGTGAGCTAATTCAGACCATGTTGTTACGCTCGATGAAGCAAGCGGTATACAACGCAGATAATGCGGGTCACTTTGGTTTGGCATTGGAGCGTTATGCGCACTTTACTTCACCAATTCGTCGTTACCCTGATCTATTGTTACACCGCGCAATTAAGTACTTAATCGCTAAAGAAGAAGGTCGCAGCAGCGAACGTTGGACACCAACGGGTGGGTACCACTACACGTTCGATGATATGGATTTCTACGGTGATCAGTGTTCAATGACTGAGCGTCGTGCGGATGATGCAACACGTGAAGTGAACGACTGGCTGAAATGTGAATACATGCAAGACCATGTCGGCGAAGTGATGGATGGTGTTATTGCCAACGTGACTGGCTTCGGTTTCTTTGTTCGTCTAACTGAACTGCACATTGATGGCCTGGTTCATATCTCTGCGCTAGCGAATGATTACTACCAATTTGATGCTGTTGGTCAGCGCCTAGTGGGTGAGAGCTCTGGTAATATCTACCGCTTGGGTGATTCGGTTAAAGTGAAGGTTTCTGCGGTTAACTTAGAAACTCGTCAAATTGACTTTGATTTGGAAGACACTGAGCGTCAGCCGCGTGGTAAAGGCAAAACGGCCAAGAAACGCGCATCAGATGCGATGAAAAAGGCAAAGAGCAAGAAACGCTCGGCAGTAAAGAGCAATCAACCAGGAACGTCTGCGAAGCCTTTGGTTGAGCCAACTAAGCGACCTGACGGTAGTACTCAAGAGTCTGATAAGAAGAAGTCGGCGAATAAAACCGGTGCTGCTAAAGCTCGCGCTAAGAAAAAAACGGGCAGCAAGTCGTAAGCCAAAAGCGGATAAGTCTTAATATTTTGGTTTACAAGGACCAGTACGGTTTAGCGTTTCACTAATTGAATGCGAGAGTATCAGGCGAAAGACGCATACTCTCGAAATAAACAACACAGAGAGGGAGGTGTCGGAATGGATGCACTCTTCTCTGAGCACTATGAGTAACTTGAGATAATGAGTAACGAATTTATTTACGGTATTCACGCGGTGAAAGCCGTACTAGAAAAAGATCCAGTACGCTTTATTGAAGCGTATGTACTGAAAGGTCGCCAAGACGAGCGTCTTCTTCCATTGCTGAACCAACTGCAGCAGTTTGGTGTATCGATCCAGCAGATGGGCCGTAAGCCGCTTGATGAAAAAGCACAAGGTGCGAATCACCAAGGTATTATCGCGAAGGTAAAGCCTGCTAAGCAGCTTAATGAAACGCACCTAGACGATATTCTAGCGCAACATGAACAGCCATTACTGTTGGTTTTAGATGGCGTAACAGACCCTCATAACCTAGGTGCTTGCCTTCGTAATGCCGATGCGGCTGGTGTGGCTGCGGTTATCGTTCCGAAAGACCGCTCTTCACCGTTAACGGCAACGGTAAGCAAGGTAGCATGTGGTGCGGCTGAAACGGTTCCTCTAGTACGTGTAACCAACTTGGCTCGCACAATGCGTGCACTGCAAGAGCAGGGCGTATGGTTTGTGGGAACGGCGGGCGAAGCAACGCATGATATTTACCAAGCGAAGCTAACTGGCCCATTGGCTGTAGTGATGGGCGCGGAAGGTGATGGTATGCGCCGTTTAACGCGTGAAACTTGCGATGACTTGATTAAGATTCCAATGGCAGGCAGCGTGTCTAGCCTGAATGTTTCTGTAGCGTCGGGTATTTGCCTGTTCGAAGCGGTAAGACAGCGTTTAGCTCAATAACGCCTACTCAGTAATGCTGGGGGTCGTGATGCTTTGCGACATAAAGCGTTAGAACTATTCTAAGTCTATGAATTTATTAACGCTCACCCGAGTTGGTGAGCGTTTCTTTTTCTGGCCCAAGAGAGAGAATATTTCGCTTTCTTGGATGGCTAGATGGCGAAAGGAAAACTGTTTCATTATTAGCCAAATACCGCTTGCTAATACCGGGTTCTTTCTATAATATTTGCCGTCCTTAAAACTCGGTCATTTTTCTTTAGTTCCTTGCTTCCCTTGGACGACCGAGCCTTTCGTGGAAGCTAATAATCCGTAAGGAGCAACCAAATGCGTCATTATGAAATCGTATTCATGGTTCACCCTGATCAAAGCGAGCAAGTTGCTGGCATGATCGAGCGTTACACTGGTTCAATCACTGAAGCTGGCGGTACTATCCACCGTCTAGAAGACTGGGGCCGCCGTCAAATGGCTTACCCAATCAACAAACTTCACAAAGCTCACTACGTTCTTATGAACGTTGAAGCTGGCCAAGAAGTGATGGACGAGCTAGAAACTGCTTTCCGTTTTAACGATGCAGTTCTACGTAACATGATCATGCGCACAAAAGGCGCTGTGACTGAGCAATCTATCATGCTTAAGCAAAAAGAAGAGCGTGCAGAGCGTGCTCCTCGTCGTGATGACCGTGAAGAACGTGCACCACGTCGTGAAGAAGAAGCTAAGCCAGAAGCTGCTGCTGAGTAATTCTTTTTTGACCCTTTAGGTCATTAAATTTTATTCAACTCGTTTAGGTATTTTCACTTCAAGCATTTGCTTACGTTTATTTATAAACTTGTGTCAATACCGCATTATTAAATTTAGATCAGGAGATAGCCCATGGCTCGTTTCTTCCGTCGTCGTAAATTCTGCCGTTTTACTGCAGAAGGCGTACAAGAGATTGACTACAAAGACGTAGCAACTCTAAAAAACTACATCACTGAAGCTGGTAAAATTGTACCTAGCCGTATCACTGGTACAAGTGCTAAATACCAACGTCAGCTAGCTCGCGCTATCAAGCGTTCTCGCTACCTAGCACTACTACCGTACACTGATAAGCATCAGTAATCGGTAATAGTTAACAATAGTTTAAGAGGACAAAGATAATGCAAGTTATTCTACTTGATAAGATCGGTAACCTAGGTGGCCTTGGCGACCAAGTAAACGTTAAATCTGGTTACGCTCGTAACTTCCTTATCCCACAGGGTAAAGCAGTTATGGCAACTAAAGACAACGTTGCTATGTTCGAAACTCGCCGTGCTGAACTAGAAGCTAAAGTTGCTGAGCAACTAGCTGCGGCTCAAGCTCGCGCTGAGACAGTTAACACTCTAGAAGGCGTTACAATCGCTTCTAAAGCTGGTGACGAAGGTAAACTATTCGGTTCTATCGGTACTCGTGACATCGCTGACGCTATTACAGCGGCAGGTGTTGCAGTAGCTAAGAGCGAAGTACGCCTACCTGAAGGCGCTCTACGTAACACTGGTGAATTCGAAGTAAGCATCCAACTTCAATCTGAAGTTTTTGCTACTGCGAAAATCACTATCGTTGCAGCTGAGTAATTTCAGTACCAAGACGAATTCTTTCTTTTGAAAGTTTTAAACACCAGCTACGGCTGGTGTTTTTTTATGTCTGGAATATAGGAAATATAAGGAAGGGTTGTGGTAAGTAAAAAGCTTACGGTGATCCAAATGCTCTTATTGCTGAACAAGCAGCCGTTCAGATTAGAATTGGAATAATAGGTTAACAGACAGCACCGAGTCTTCTTTGCTCAACCCATTAGGCACCTTGTCGTGGTATTGACGAGAGTGAGCGATCTTCAATGCAATATTATCAGTGATATCGTTGATCGCTTCTAATTCAGTATCAAAGTTCAGGTTGCTGTGTCCTGACACAACAGTCACATTCGCTTTGAATTGTAAGTTCGGCAAAACTTGCCATGACGTATTCACGTTGCCACGGAAAATCGCTTCCTCAACAATGTCAGGAAAGATGATGTCATCATCGTCTATCTCATCAAGGTTAGGTTCTTGGTAACGAAAACCAGGCCCTATTTCCACCTCTAAAATAAACTCTTCTGTATTTGAAAATTGATAACCAAGGCCACTCGAAACGGTATAGTCTTTAAAGTATGCGCTGTATCGCGAGTCAACCCCTTTAAAACTACCGTAAAGATAGGTTTTAGGGCTTAATTTGTAGTCGCTTTGAGCTGAGTACGTCGATTGCCTTTTATCCTCTTCACCATCTTTGTAGAGGTTGTAGTATTTCCATTCACCACTGGTTCTATGGCGCCCGGAGGTGTACTCACCATTAAGGCGAGCATTAAGCGAGCGGGATTCTGAGTTACCATTATGCGATTGGTAACCAAATTCAACTTCGGTTTTCAGTGGATTAGGCAGTTCTGTATCACTCGGTACGATATCCATATCTTCTTCGGGTGCCGGTGCAACGACAAGCGGTTCAGTGGTAGCTTCTGGTACTACTATAGAGTCGAGTATTGCATCAACAGAGGGTTTAGCATCATCAGCTAAAGCCAACGGAGTGCTCAAGAGACCTGTGCTCAGAAGGCCAGTGCTCAGAGCCAATAATTTGGACACGCATACCCCAGTTATACAGTGAATTAATGGAAAGATCGTAATGCTACCTTTGGTGGTTTCAGTCAGCAATAGGTAAATTTTTCCGGAAGAATAAAACAAACCTGTAGGATCGGATTACAAATGAATGTTCTTGGGTATAATGAGCGATCATTATTAGTTATTGAGTGTAGTCATAGTGGATAGCAAAAGTCAGAAATCAGCCAACGATCCGGTGGATGCCATCAAAGTCCCACCACATTCATTAGAAGCTGAGCAATCTGTTATTGGCGGCTTGTTACTGGACAACGAGCGCTGGGATACGGTTGCTGAAAAAGTGGTGAGTAAGGACTTTTATAGTCGTCCTCACCGTCTGATCTTTGAGGCAGTAAAAGATATCCTTGAAGAAAGTTCTCCTTTGGATCTTATTACACTCTCTGAACATTTAGAGTTGCGTGAGCAACTGGAAGACGTCGGTGGCTTCGCTTACTTAGCTGACCTTGCTAAAAATACACCAAGTGCAGCAAACATTAATGCTTATGCGGATATCGTGGCACAGCGTGCTCTTGTACGCAGCCTGATTGGTGTGGCGAATGAGATTGCTGATTCGGGTTATGACCCACAAGGGCGTACATCAGAAGAGCTAGTCGATCTGGCTGAGAGTAAAGTTTTTGCCATTGCCGAAGGTCGTACAAGCGAAAATGAAGGCCCACAAAACGTTGATAACATTCTAGAGAAGACGCTAGAACGTATCGAGATTCTATATAAAACGCCACAAGATGGTGTGACGGGTGTCGATACTGGTTTTAACGACCTCAATAAGAAGACGGCAGGCCTACAGGGTTCTGACTTAATTATTGTCGCTGCACGTCCATCGATGGGTAAAACGACGTTTGCGATGAACCTGTGTGAAAACGCAGCGCTGAAACAAGATAAGCCAGTCTTGATTTTTTCTCTTGAGATGCCAGCAGAGCAGCTGATGATGCGTATGTTAGCGTCACTTTCTCGCGTAGACCAAACTAAGATCCGTACTGGTCAGTTAGATGATGAAGATTGGGCGCGTATTTCATCGAGTATGGGTATTCTGATGGATAAAAAGAATATGTATATCGATGATAGCTCGGGCCTAACCCCAACAGAGGTGCGTTCTCGTGCTCGACGTATTGCTCGTGAGCATGATGGTCTCTCTATGATCATGATAGATTACCTGCAATTAATGCGTGTACCTTCATTATCTGATAACCGTACTCTTGAAATCGCCGAGATTTCGCGTTCATTGAAAGCGCTCGCGAAGGAATTGAACGTTCCGGTTGTGGCTCTTTCTCAGCTTAACCGTTCCCTAGAGCAACGTGCTGATAAGCGCCCTGTAAACTCGGATTTACGTGAATCAGGTTCGATTGAGCAAGATGCCGATTTGATCATGTTTATCTATCGTGATGAGGTTTATAACCCAGACAGTTCACTAAAAGGCATCGCTGAGATTATCCTTGGTAAGCAACGTAACGGTCCGATCGGTTCCGTGCGTCTGACCTTCCAAGGGCAACACTCTCGTTTTGATAACTATGCAGGCCCTGCATTTGATGATGAGTAATCGTTAATGACTTATATGAAAGCAGCGACAGCGAGTATTGACCTGGGTGCATTAGAGCACAATCTTCAACTGATTAAGTCTAAAGCACCTCACTGTAAAGTGATGTCAGTGGTAAAGGCTAATGGTTATGGGCATGGCTTATTGAACATCGCTAAACACTCTAAGAACTCTGATGCGTTCGGTGTCGCTCGTATTGAAGAAGCCTTACAACTTCGTGCTGGTGGTATTGTTCGGCCTGTGCTGTTACTTGAGGGCTTTTACTCTTCGGGTGATTTACCGGTATTGGTGGCCAATAACATCCAAACAGTGGTGCATTGTGAAGAGCAACTCAGCGCTTTAGAAAACACAGCGTTAGAATCCCCTGTTGTGGTATGGCTTAAAGTCGATAGCGGTATGCATCGCTTGGGGGTTCGTTCTGAACAATATCAAGATTTCGTTGATCGCCTGCATCAATGTCCGAATGTGGCTAAGCCGTTGCGTTATATGAGCCACTTTGGTTGTGCTGACGAGTTAGACAAAGCCACGACACAGCAACAGACTCAATTATTCCTGTCTTTGACTGAAGGCTGTGAGGGCGAACGCTCTCTTGCGAACTCTGCAGGCTTATTAGCCTGGCCAGATAGCCACTTAGATTGGGTGCGTCCTGGAATCATCTCTTACGGCGTATCACCGTTCGTAGATAAGTCAGCACAAGAGCTTGGTTTTAAGCCTGTGATGACTCTGACATCACACTTGATCGCTGTTCGTGATGTTAAAACCGGGGAAAGTGTTGGTTATGGCGGCAACTGGATCAGTGAACGAGACACTAAAGTAGGGGTTATCGCGATAGGTTACGGTGATGGTTACCCTCGAACAGCCCCTAACGGTACTCCGGTGTTTGTGAACGGTAGAAAAGTACCGATTGCAGGTCGAGTGTCAATGGACATGCTAACGGTTGATCTTGGCCCAGATGCTACTGATAAAGTGGGTGACGAAGCGACGCTATGGGGGAAAGGCTTACCTTCAGAAGAAGTGGCAGAACATATTGGTACCATTGCTTACGAGCTGGTCACAAAGCTGACCCCGCGTGTCGCAATGGAATACGTAAAATAAAGATGTTCAAGTCTTTCTAATTATTTAAGGGTGACGCATAACTGTGTCACCCTTTTTATTTACTGGTAACTCTCTGGTTATCAATCGATCTTTATGGCTGAACGCTTACGGCTATTCGCCTTGGATTGTAGCAATGACAGTGCGGCTCCCACCACAATCCCGGTGTTCACCTAAGTAAATACCCTGCCATGTTCCTAAAGCTAAACGACCGTTGGTGATTGGAACTGTCACACTGGTGCCAAGTGTCGATGCTTTAATGTGAGCAGGCATATCATCATCGCCTTCATAAGTGTGTCTATAGTAGGGCGCGCGCTCGGGAACAAACTTATTGAAGTGCGATTCCATATCGCCACGCACCGTTGGGTCTGCGTTTTCGTTTAGCGTGAGGCTGGCAGAGGTATGTTGAATAAAGAGATGTAATAAACCAACGGATAGAGAGCCAATATCGTGTATCTGTTGTTCAATTTCATCAGTAATGAGATGAAATCCACGCTTTCGCGCATTTAGGTGTATAGTCTTCTGAATCCACATACGCCATCCTTTATAATGTATTTGGAAAAAAAGTGGTTTAACGCTATCTTTTGAACTTGAATTTATCAGGTATCGCTCACATTTAATTATGTTAGAGCTAGAGTTTGTACCGATCTTTCTATCAGGAATTCGAATCCTGATTTATCTCAAGGTACCGCTCTTCATATACGGCATAATACGTCGTGAAAAAAAATTACAAAGAATCTTTCGGTGGTGATGCGATTTGGTCATCACAGAAAAATATAAACTTTCGCCTAATCGGGGGTTCTATTCATCACTCAGGTGACGTTTAGAATAAAACCTACAGTAACATCGGGATAGATACCATGTTGAAAAATATCAACCCAACGCAAACACAAGCGTGGAAAGCGCTAACGGCACATTTTGAGTCAGCTCAAAATATGGATATGAAAGAGCTGTTTGCTCAAGATGCAAAGCGTTTCGAGAACTTTTCTACTCGTTTCGGTTCTGACATCTTAGTGGATTACTCTAAGAACCTAATCGATGCTGAGACTATGCAGCACCTATTTGCTCTTGCAAACGAGACTGAAGTTAAGTCTGCAATTGAAGCGATGTTTGGCGGTGATGCAATCAACAAGACTGAAGGTCGTTCAGTACTTCACACTGCTCTACGTAACCGCAGCGATAAGCCAGTCATGGTTGATGGCAAAGACGTAATGCCAGCAGTTAATGCAGTACTAGCAAAAATGGAGCTGTTCACACACCGCATCGTTTCTGGTGAGTGGAAAGGTTACACAGGTAAAGAGATCACGGATGTTGTCAACATCGGTATCGGCGGTTCGGACCTTGGCCCGTACATGGTGACTGAAGCGCTAACGCCATACAAAACTCGTCTTAACATGCACTTTGTTTCTAACGTAGATGGCACTCACATTGTTGAGACGCTTAAGCCTCTAAACCCAGAAACAACGCTATTCCTAGTGGCATCTAAAACATTCACCACTCAAGAAACCATGACGAACGCGCACTCTGCACGTGATTGGTTCTTGGCTGAAGCGGGCGACAACGCACACGTTGCTAAACACTTCGCAGCACTATCAACTAACGCAACTGCGGTCGCTGAGTTTGGTATTGATACTGACAACATGTTCGAATTCTGGGACTGGGTTGGTGGTCGTTACTCACTATGGTCTGCAATCGGTCTGTCTATCTCTCTTTCTATTGGCTTCGATAACTTCGTCGAGCTTCTAGAAGGTGCTCACGAGATGGATAACCACTTTGCTTCAACGGAATTTGAAAGCAACATTCCAGTCATCCTTGCGCTTATCGGTATTTGGTACAACAACTTCCACGGCGCTGAGTCAGAAGCTATCCTACCTTACGATCAATATATGCACCGTTTTGCTGCGTACTTCCAGCAAGGTAACATGGAATCGAACGGTAAGTTTGTAGACCGTGAAGGTAACCCAGTAGAGTACCAAACCGGTCCTATTATCTGGGGTGAGCCGGGTACAAACGGCCAGCACGCTTTCTACCAACTGATTCACCAAGGCACTAAGCTGATCCCATCAGACTTTATCGCGCCTGCTATCAGCCACAACCCAGCCTCTGATCACCATCAGAAGCTGATGTCTAACTTCTTTGCTCAAACTGAAGCACTAGCATTCGGTAAGACAAAAGAGACAGTAGAAGCTGAATTCCTAGCGGCGGGCAAAACGGCTGAAGAAGTGGCAGAACTGGTACCTTTCAAAGTGTTTGAAGGTAACCGCCCAACAAACTCAATTCTTGTTAAGCAAATCAACCCTCGCTCTTTAGGTAACTTAATTGCGATGTACGAGCACAAGATCTTTGTTCAAGGCGTTATCTGGAACATCTTCAGCTTCGACCAATGGGGTGTAGAGCTTGGTAAGCAACTAGCAAACCAAATTCTTCCAGAGCTTGCTGACGATGCTCAAGTAACGTCTCACGACAGCTCAACTAACGGCCTAATCAACGCATTTAAAGCGCTTAAAGCTTAATTGAGTTGATAGCCTAAAAAGAAACGCCAACCTTCGGGTTGGCGTTTTTGTATCTGTCGCTCTAACAATGGCTAAATCGCAGGTAACAAAAAAGGCTGACATATCTGTCAGCCTCTTAAATACAGCGTCAGCCTTCTAAATATTTGCAGTGATTGTCTTTATTCGAAACAAATCTCGATGAAGGCATTACCCCATTGAGATGTGAAAGGCATGATGATGATTGCGCCTTCACATTTGTGACGAATAGTATGACCTTTGCCTGCAACCACGATTGGCGTTGCCATGTCGAAGTCGAAGCCGCTTTCTGCAAGAATTCGTTTTGCGCCGCCCGTAACCATATTAGTGATTTCACCGACCATATCGGTGACTTCTTCATTTAGGCCGTTTGGTCGTTCACCCAACATGTTTTCCATGATTTCTAGGGCAAGGCCTTCATCAAAGGTGATCGACATTGAGCCTCGAGATTGTGGGCCAACCATACCGATTAAACCAGAGACATCACCACGAGCGATTTCATCTTTTTTAACTCTTGGCTTTTGTGGTTTCAATTCTAGAGAAGCCATCGTTTTTAGTACATTCATTAGAGAAGCTAAAAACGGGTTTACAAATTCAGCGCGCATAATGTTCTTCTATAATCTTATTGTTTCATATCAGAGGAGCAAGTTTGGCAAATGCCATGAGACTCAATAACGTGATTCGTTAATTGAAAGCCATGCTTCTCAGCGTTATTAGCGAGTTGATTGATAAGAGCATCGTCTTGTAGCTCAATCACAGTGCCACATTTGTCGCAGATTAATAGCTGTGAGAAATGCTTGTTGGCATTACAAGAGCAACAACATATAAAGCTATTGGTAGACTCAACTCGGTGAATGAAACCTTGTTCCAACAAAAAATCTAAAGCGCGATAAACTGTGGGCGGTTTGGCTTGTGGTTCGCTCACCTTTAATTGCTCTAACAATTCGTATGCACTGGAGGCTTTTTTATTAGAGAGGATGAGCTCAAACACTCGCTTTCTTTGCGGAGTTAATCTAACTCCTCGAGATGCGCATAGCCCTTCAACTTGCTCTATTAATGTGTGGTCCAAATTTTTCACCATTCAATCGGACATTCCTGTTCAAATTCTATTTCTAGGTAACTTTACTTGGGAGCCAATGATTTCTATTAAAGTCAGGTACAGAGCGTATTGTGACCCACGACTTTGAATAAGACAAGGTAACTCAAAATGACTGTGTGACTCAAGGCATAACTGATTAGTGAGGCTGAATTAGAGGCCTGGTGAATAGGTTTAAATAAGAAAATGTGAAGTAAAGTTCATATAGCACAATTAGGACATAGCATTTACAATAGCCGACTTTGCTTTTTGCTGGATGTTCCAGCAGATTTTTTGACTCGCTATCAGGTTACTTTGCCATGACACACTCATGTAAGTTGTCTGTCGCTCCAATGCTCGATTGGACTGACAATAGCCTTTAATCTTTTAAAATCAGCAATTTGAGCCTGCGTGTGAAAAAGAAGGGGAAAATAGGGGTAGAAAGTTGTCGCCTTGCATTCGTCTTTGCCTTCAGATCTTCATTGTATTCCCCATCAATAAATTTGCAATTATCAGCGCTCTGTTTTTGAGCCTCAACGTCTTAAATCGTAACGTCACCTTCGTTCTGGAAAGCATTGCTTTTGAATTATTAGCCATAACAAGAATAATGGAGACTTTAGTCACATTTGTTGAGTGTTTTGAAAAAAAAATTCACCCTCGAAAATTCACATTGTTCTTATTAAACAGCCTCTTAATGGTTGTGTGCTAGTGTTTTGCCATACTTCTATTCCTTTCTAATGCTTGTAACATTATGACTTAAGTATTAGTTAGCCGTTAATAGAAGAGAGCAATGACATCACGTTCTGAACCGACCACAAGATCGCTTTTAGCTCAACAGTTCAATCATCAACCCTTTATCCCCGTTGTTGACGTTGCCGGATCATTGTTCGGTATGGCAGCAACCACCATCAAACGAAAAGCTGCTCAGCAAGAGCTGCCGTTTCCTGTTGTTCGCCTCAGCGATTCTCAGAAATCTCCTTGGTTTGTGAGCTTTGATGATTTAGTGAAATTTGTTGAACGTAAACGACTAGAAAACGAGAGGGAGTGGAATCGAAATAATGGCTCGAAAAGAGTGTCATTTCGAAACTAATTCATACCCAGACAATCCCGCAATTTAGTTTGTTCATCTAAAAACTAAACGTTATGAACGTAAAGATCATTAAAGGAAAAATTATGGCTAACCATCTCTCTTTTTCAGTTCAGGATCTGCTTAATGCAGCAGTTAAGGGCAAGAAGTAATGGCACAAACCAAAAAGAAAAAGCAAGCTGCGGCAGCTAAACGCAGAACCAAACAAGCTGAACAACTAGCTGCTAGGTCGAAAAAGGCTCAAGCAGTTAAGGCAGAACTAGAACGCATTGTTGCAGTTGTTTACGAGGTTTACTCAGAGGTTAAAGCTCAATACGATACCGCAATGAATACCACTTTTAACGGTAATATTCCTGCAATGAAAGGCGGTATTTGTATTCCTCTTGCTACTCTTGGTCAAGCAGCCTTAAAAAAGCGTGGAATAGATACCAAATTAGTGGGCGGCAAGGCTGCATTTGGATTTAACACGGGGTCGTATGGTGCGCTTGATTTCGGTTTTACACATAACTTGTTTATGCCGTATGCCCATGAAGGCATTGAATCATTCAACGGTCATGCTTGGCTTGAGGTCGATGGCATGGATGCAGTAATTGATTTTGCTATGCCTGAGCTTCCTACGCTTGTTGCAATCAGTAATGCTGAAATGGGAATAACTGGACACGAGGATATTGAGTTGGATGTAACTAAATTAGTGATCAAGCGATCTGAAATGGTGACAGCGCAAGTAAGGCATAAACCCATGCTTGGCTACTACTACACCAAACCAGTGGCAAGTATCACTGAGCGGGTACATCAGTTAGCCGATCTTGGCTCCAGATTCTTGTGGGATTTGCAAACAGTGCAAAACTCCTACTCTAGAAACGCAGCCTAAACTAACAATAAACGCGTTACCTATTTGCCACTCTTTTAAAAAAATTGTATTTTTTAAAAGAGTGGATTCTCTAGCCAGCATAGATTTGTCATGACGTTCCTTACATTCTCAAATCGCTGGCAAAGAGGTGCGTTCCTACCCCTTTAATCCCCTCCCTAAAGCTGCCTCGCAGCATCAAAAACAAAACCCAACGTGATGAACCACAGCGGAAAAATAAGACGAACTGAGTGCATTCAGTTACGAGTTTCCAAAGACGAAAAATTACAAATTTTTGCCAATGCCAACGGCAATGTCTCGGTTTGGCTGCGAACTATGGCTCTCAATCCCAATTCCTGCCACCACAAAAAACGATACAAAGAAATAAAACAAGATCCAGCTCTGGTGAGTGAGGTTGCCAGAATTGGTAATAACCTCAATCAAGTCGCTCGTTACATAAATACTGCAAAAAAAGCAGGATTACTGATTGATTTGATAGCGGTACAGGCACAACTTGTGCAGACAAATGCCCTGTTAAGCGCCTTAATCAAATCAGCAGCATGATAGTAAAATTTTTTAAAGGCGATCACTCAGCAGTGACGAACGGCTTAAAGTATTTAGAAGGTGGCACCAAGCGCCGCAAATTAAAACCTGTATTGCTCTCAGGAAATCCCGATATCACAAGAGAATGGCTTAAACAGGCTAGCCGCTTCTCAAAAGCCTTCACGTATGGCTGTTTGAGCTTTGAAGAAGCTGATATCCCTGCTCACCAAAAGCAGCAATTAATGGCGTCATTTGAACAAACCTTGATGGCCGGACTCAAGCCAGAGCAATACGATATTGTTTGGATTGAGCATCGTGATAAAGGGCGATTGGAACTGAACTTCCATATCGTGAATATGGAGCTGACCACAGGAAAGGCATTAACGCCTTATGTACATAGGCGAGATATGGTGCGTATTGATGAGTGGAAAAGCATTGCTAACGACACTTTTGGCTTTACCGACCCCAATGATCCAGCTAAGGCTAGAACCTTTACATGGGGGGATAACCCGAGGCCAAGGCGTGAGCTGATGGCACAAATAGATGATTATCTATTTGATCTTGCAGTAGGTGGAACCTTAAACAACCAACAAGATGTCATTGATGTGCTGAATGACATCGAAGGCCTCACCGTAACACGTAATACTAAATCATCCATCTCTTTTACAGCAGACGGATACCAAAAACCGATACGCCTCAAAGGCGAACTCTATGGCAAATCTTACTCAGGCATTGAAAGCAGCGCAGCAAAACAGGCAGAAAGAACTGCGAGCTTTGCACGCCAGCGTCACGAACGAATTAAAGAAAAAAAACAACAACTTCAACAGCGAAATCGGCACCTCGCTCGCCAACGTCGAAAAATATATCAACTTTCACCTAGCAAGACAGCGCCGCCAGCATTGGCTGTTCCCCATGCTATTGAGTCTGATGGTATTACTATCAGGGGTGATATTGGGACGATATCTGACACTAGAATACGAAATCAATCCATTTCAGCCTTGCCATCAAATAGTCAGGTCGCAAGACAACCCGACTCAGTTGTACTGCCAGATAACAAAGCCATTGAAGAAAATAATAAAAAATCAATAAACCAATATGCTAACGACCATACTGACCAATCTAAAAGCCCTTCAACATGGGTATCTGAAGTCCTCACAAAGCTTAGAGACGCAATTAAATCTCTTGCAGGATGCATTAACCGAAGAGAAGCAGAGGCGCGAGAGCTTGGAGATGTCTATCGAGCAACTCAACGGCACTGTGATCAGCTTAATAGATTGCTTAAAGACAACGGAAGAGGGGATAAATTAAAAGAGCATCCACTACGCTTATCTAAGCACATTACTTCAACTGTTAAAGCTAGGGGGGCACTAAATCGCTAGCAATTTAGCGTCTTTAAGTAGCGTTCAAATGAACGGTGTTGCTCTGATGAGAAAATCACCCCCGTGCTTAATAGCTTTTCAATGTCTTTGGTTGATGGCTCCAAGCGAGTCAAAGCTCTGCTGGTGCGCCACTCAACCAGCCAAACAGTGAAAAACAGGGCAGAAATACAGAACGCAGCCACACCTGAAAGTAAGCCTATGATCACTCTTGACCACCAAAATTCATTCAAAAAAGGAAATATCGAATACGACAACGTTGCGAAAAACGCACTGATAAACATGATCATGTACCCCTGTCCTTTCAATCGCTCAGTTTGTACTAATACTGAAAGCAGCTCTGTGGATACTACATCGCGCATCTTATCTTCTCATCAATGTGATGCGTTGCACTAACGTTAGAGTCAAAACGTCATGCAACGTATAGGGTTATAATAAGTTAATTAATTTCTATCGTCGGAAGTTAGGTAAACCAGCCAGTAACTTATCCGATATTACCTTTAGGACACGCCGTTTTAGCTTCTTTTTGTACTCGATACAAGCGTCAAGGTTGTCTATAGTGATATTCGTGTCATCGAAGTCATCAACCAATTTGAATGCATTAAGAGTCGTTTCTATAGCCTCTTTGAGAACTAAGAACTTCCTTGTCTTGGTGGTGACGTCGGTTGATGTAATGAAGCCTGTTTCGATGCAGTGATCAATCACCAAATCCTCAACTCTCAGATTGTGGTATTTTTCTTTAGCTTTATTATCAAGAGCTTCATATGAAAAAGGATTATTTTTTCTAGAGAAAGGAATTTTTTCCATAAGTGTTTTTTATAAGGATAACAACTTTGATGGGAATTTAAACTGAATGGCAGCAAGCCGTTCTCTTTATCTGTTTCATCGTTGCCAATGCTTCATCATCGGCAACATCAGTTGGTTTGAATATGGGGGGGGATTATAGTGTTAAGCGAAAGGGCCCCCAAGTTCTGGCTAATCAACTCAAAGTACACTCTCACTAGTAACATCGCCGAGGGCACTAGCACCAACCATTGTCGACTCATTCTGAGTAGCTATCAACAACTCTATTCGCCTTAACTCTGCTTCTGCTGTATCTCGCTCTTTCTTTAATTCCTCAGTAGTGTCCTCGCATGCAAATTTATCAAAGTTCGAATCATGTATTTGCGAATTATATCGAGAGGCACATGTTTCAACTATATGTTTTGCCGCATCCAATGCTGCGGCTTTATCTCTATACACATTAAATGTTAGCCTCGATACTGGATTGCCGCGAAGATTTCTCCCTTTGTTGTCTTTTTTGATAACCTTGTCAACTTTAATAAAGATTGGTGTTTTTTCGTTGATCTCATCAACTGATTTTTTAACCACTCTACTGAAAAAATTTCTTTGATGCTCTTTAGTGCCAATCTCCAAACGCTCTCTTATTCTATCAATAGACACATCGAATTTAACCAGTGATTCATTCTCCTTCATATTTAATGCATAAAGACACCAATGGTAGTATCGTGATGAGTGCTTATATGAGAAGCCTGCTATGAGATTTAAGTCAATTGCTTGATAGCCTGAAAGTGCCAGCAAATATGGCATAAACTCCTTCGTAAAGGTGATTAAAATGTCGGTTTTACCTACTTTGGACGCAACCTCAATAGGATTAATCGTTTTCTTTACACGTATACGTTTCGACGTCATCTCATCGACAACCATAGTGCGTGATTGAAGTGATTCTATGGCCTTGTCTAATGCCTTGTAGTTTCTCGAACCCGTAGTTCTTAATATTTCCCTAACTGGTAAGATAATCGTCCTTTTTTCAATAAACGAGTAGTAACTGTCGGTAAGGCTTTGTGTGACCTTACTAAAATCCCACCTTGCAGAAGCATCTCCTTGCAGCTCGTCTTGTACATCCTTATCCTTAAGGAAAGGGTTGATATCGAAGTGTGACATAGCATTAAACAAAAGACGTTGTTCTTGAACCTCTAGAGAATATTTTGCAAACACAAATTCGTTCTTTAGCTTTACCAGTTGTCCACCAAATTTATTTGGCGGACAGATTGCTCCAAGGTCGTACTTGTGAGTTTTTACTAATATTCCATCTTTATTCATACGAGTTTTTCTTTTTCTTAGGCTGGTTATTGAAGTGTTGTGAACTCATATTTTTCACAATTCCGGTGTTTAAATTAAAAAAGTCAGTTAGTTAGGGCTTTTTTCAGAAAATCAGTGCTTAAATGTCACAAATTGGGTGTTTAAATCCAATTTGTCCTCAAAGCCTTTATCCACATAGGGTTACAGAGTTTTTACTGTTTTTTTGCTCACAAATTCAGTACCTAAATATCACAAGGGTTGTTGCAAAAGAAAACTGCTCCAGCCCTTTATTTATAAGGCTTAAGAGTTGTTCTGAAAGGGGGCTATTACCTGATCTATCACAATTAAACCCTAACATCTGAATACTAGTGGTATTTGCACTACGACGAATGGTTCTCACGATCCTTAACCTCTCTTCTATTTCCTAAAGACAACAACTTACCTATACCTCATGCGATGTATTTTTGAGATTGGTTATCGGCTATTGCCGATGTGTGCCCGTTCTTAAATTTTATATTACTCATTTAAATTTAAACGTCAAAGTTAATTTGCTATAACTTATTGATTATAAAATACTTTCTTTCATGTTAGTGCATCCAAGAGTAAAGGCTTGTTTTGAACTTAAAATCGAAAATGGAACATCAACCGATGTAGGTAGCAACTTGGGTTTTGAAATGGCAAAAAGCACAAACATCAGAAAGCCCTCATTTTCACCCACTCAATGAGTAACCTAGGCGTAAACATGCAAAACGGTGGATAGATAGCGAAAATGGGGCTAAAAATGCGTTGTATGGTGATTATTGGCTGCATTCACTGAGGCGAGTTGAGTGTTGGTAACTCTCTGAGCAAGAAATTATACGCAATACGTGGGGTATAACGCTTACTTCACGGTGTTTTTTGTTAGAATAGCCGCACTATTTTTAGAGACTTATCAAAACCATGGTTGAACAACACCA
Source organism: Vibrio toranzoniae (assembly GCF_024347655.1). Lineage (NCBI taxonomy): Bacteria > Pseudomonadati > Pseudomonadota > Gammaproteobacteria > Vibrionales > Vibrionaceae > Vibrio > Vibrio toranzoniae. Next base: position 299,185 of record NZ_AP025514.1, read on the forward strand.
ACGCGCATTAAAAACCCAGCTTTGGAACATTGCCAACACGCTGCGTGGCAACATGTCTGCGGACGATTTTCGTGACTACATTCTTGGGCTTATCTTTTACAAGTACCTATCTGACAAGTTAAACCGCTACTGTGATGAGCTTCTTGCTGAAGATGGCATTACCTTTGTTGGTGCTGCTGATGATAAAGAGCTGCTCAATGATCTACGTGAAGAGTGTGTCGAGAACCTTGGTTACTTTATTGCGCCTAAGCAGCTTTTCTCTAGCCTAGCAGGGCGTGGTAAGAAACAAGAGTTTATTATCGATGAGCTTGATCGCTCTCTTGCTGATATTGAGCAATCCACCACAGCGGCGGACTCTGCCGATGACTTCAATGGTTTGTTTGAAGAGTTAGACCTAAACTCAAGCAAGCTGGGTAAAAACCCTGACGCACGCAACAAGCTAATCAGTCAGGTTTTGGTTCATTTAGATAACATCGACTTCCACCTAGAAAACACCGAGATTGACTTGCTGGGTGATGCCTATGAATACCTTATCGGTCAGTTTGCTTCTGGTGCGGGTAAAAAGGCGGGTGAGTTCTATACGCCGCAACAGGTCAGTAAAATTCTAGCCAAGCTTGTGAGCATTGATGGCAATGTGAAATCGGTATACGACCCGACCTGTGGTTCTGGCTCATTGCTACTGCGTGTGGCGCGTGAAGTTGGCAGCCATAACTTAGAATTTTGTGGTCAAGAGCAAAACCCAAGCACGTTTAACCTAGCACGTATGAACATGCTGATGCACGGAGTACGTTACGATAAATTCGACATCAAAAACGATGACACCCTAGAGCACCCAATGCACCTAGATAAGCGTTTTGATGCGGTAGTAGCAAACCCTCCGTTTTCAGCGAATTGGAGTGCCAACGAGCTGCACCTAAACAGTGAGCGCTTCGCCGATTACGGCAAGCTTGCTCCTAAATCGAAAGCAGATTTTGCTTTTGTACTGCACATGATCTATCAACTGAATGAAACGGGCACGTTAGCGGTGGTTGTTCCTCACGGCATCCTTTTCCGTGGCGCAGCAGAAGGTCACATCCGTCAGCACCTTATCGAGAAAAAGAACTACCTAGATGCAGTGATTGGCTTACCTGCGGGTATCTTCTTTGGTACAGGTATCCCGACTTGTATCTTGGTGTTTAAGAAGAATCGTAAAAACGATGACAATGTGCTGTTCATCGACGCTTCTAGTCACTTCGAAAAAGGCAAAGCGCAAAACTACCTTCGTGATGAAGACGTTGAGCGTATTATTGGAGCCTACAGTAAGCGAGAGTCTGTCGAAAAATTTGCCCACGTTGCCAAGATTACCGAGATTGAAGAGAACGACTACAACCTCAACATCCCTCGTTACGTTGATACCTTTGAAGAAGAAGAGCCTGTCGATTTGGATGCAGTGGCGTCTGAGCTTGCTGAGCTAGAAACAAAGATGCACTCCGTGGATGCTGATATTGCTGGTTTTTGTTCGCAGTTAAATATTAAGGCTCCGTTCTAAGGAAGGTATGTTATGACAGAGCAAATGAATGTGCCGAAACTGAGGTTTAGTGAGTTTGATAGTATGTTAGGGCTAAGTTACTTTGGTGAGTTAGTCAATGACATTACGTATGGCCCACGTTTTAGCGCTGAAGACTATTGCTCAGATGGTAATGTGAGGACTATACGTGGGACTGATATGGGGGCTAATGGTGAGATTAAGTACCATCAAGTTCCTACAGCACAGCTAGATGTAAAAACGGTTAATCGTCACGAACTTAAAGATGGTGATCTTGTGATGATTACTACGGCTGATTGCGGTATAACATCTGTATATCGTGAACAACCAATTAAGCATATTTGTAGTGCATATGCAGTAAAAATCAACTTGAATGAGAATGCTGACTCTACTTACTTTAAGTATTTTTATCAGACGAGCAAAGCGCAGTATGAAGTGAGTAGATTTATTCGTAAGGCAACTGTTTCCAACTTACCCGGATCGGATATAAATCGAATCAGGCATTACCCTCCATCACTTCAAGAACAACAAAAAATCGCCTCGTTCTTATCAAAGGTCGATGAGAAAATCTCACTACTCACAGAGAAGAAAGACAAGCTCACCGAGTACAAAAAAGGTGTGATGCAGCAGTTGTTTAACGGTAAGTGGGAAGAGCAAGATGGGCAGCTAACATTTACCCCACCGACACTGCGTTTTAAAGCAGATGACGGCAGCGAGTTCCCTGATTGGGAAGAGAAGAAGTTGGGTGATGTGCTAATCAAGTATCGCTTGGGTGGGAATTACCAAAACTCGGAAGTTAGAACTCAGTTTCCTTTGATAAAAATGGGAAACCTAGGTCGAGGAAACATCAACTTAAACAAAGTCGAATATATTCTTGAAGGTGAGGCAATTGACTCTCAAGACCGAATTCAAGAAGGTGATTTATTCTTTAATACACGAAATACCTTAGAGTTGGTTGGAAAGGTTGCGATATGGAAGAATGAATTATCAGAGGCTTACTATAACTCGAACCTAATGCGACTTGAATTCGAAAACAATTATTTTATGAATTATTGCTTGAACTCTTTTAACGGTGTTAGAGGTTTGAGAAGGTTCGCAACAGGTACGACAAGTGTTGCTGCAATTTACACCAGAGATTTACTGAAACTAAAGCTCTGTATTCCTAGCCTTGAAGAGCAAACCAAGATTTCTGACTTCCTATCGGTGGTCGATCAGAAGATTGACTTAACCAACTCAGAGCTTGAAAAAGCCAAAGAGTGGAAGAAGGGGTTGTTACAGCAAATGTTCGTGTAGTTAGGGCCGTCAGTTGGATTTATAAAAAGAAGAATTATGAGCACACAATCAGAAGCACAACTTGAAAAAGAGCTAATCGATCAGCTTGTTGCTGCCGATTTCAAACCTGTCGATATTGGCAATGCTGATGCGCTAAAAGCAAACCTCAAGACTCAACTTGAGAAAGCCAATGGCGTAACGCTCGCAGAGCGTGAGTTTGAAAGTGTGCTCATCAAGCTTGAAAAGGGCAACATCTTCGATAAATCCAAGCGCTTGAAAGGCAAGGTTGATGTCACTCGTGAAGACGGCACCACCGATTACCTGACTCTGTTATTTGATGATGCGAAGAAAAACTTCTTCCAAGTGACCAACCAGATCACTATTCAAGGGACGTATGAGAACCGCTACGACGTCACTATTTTAGTGAATGGTTTACCGCTGATTCAAATTGAACTAAAACGCCGTGGCATTGAGTTGGCGGAAGCCTTTAACCAGATCAAACGTTACGACAAGCATACTTATGGTGCTCAAGGTGGGTTGTTCAATTACGTGCAGTTGTTTGTTATATCTAATGGCGTCAACACCAAATATTTCTCGAATAACCGTGAGCTTTCGTTTAAGCAGACCTTCCACTGGACGGATGTTGAAAACAACAAGATTAACTCGCTCCCTCAATTTGCGGATGCTTTTTTAAATCAACCACACCTGACTAAGATGCTGAGTCGTTACATCGTACAGAACGAGTCAGGTAAGTTTTTGATGGTGCTTCGTCCGTACCAGTTCTATGCGGTAGAAGCGATCGTTAATCAGGTTAAAACAAACAATAATCACGGTTACATTTGGCACACCACAGGCAGTGGCAAGACGCTGACTAGCTTCAAAACGGCTCAGATCCTCTCTACGTTGGAAGAGGTCGACAGAGTGGTCTTTGTAGTTGATCGTAAAGACCTCGATTACCAAACTGCCAAAGAGTTTGATGCATTTTTGAGAGGTAGTGTCGACAGCACGGGTGACACCAAAAGCCTTCTGAATCAGTTCCTCGGCTCACGACCTGTACCTAAAAAAGCCCTAAATTCCCAAGATAGTAGTGCCAACGATAGTGAAGAGTTGCCACAAGTCGCAGAGTATGCGCCTATCTACAGTACTAAAGTCAATCGCATCAACAAGCTCACCATCACTACGATTCAAAAGCTTAATAACCTGATCACTAAGCCTCGTTTCAAAGGGCAGGTTGAACACCTTCGCCAAGAACGTGTTGTCTTTATTTTTGATGAATGCCATCGCAGTCAATTTGGCGAAACGCACCAAAACATCGTCGACTTCTTCGAGAAAGCACAACTGTTTGGTTTTACGGGAACGCCTATCTTTTCCGACAATGCGACGGCTAAAAAAGTCGAAGGCAAAGGCACACAGAAGCGAACCACAAAAGACCTATTTGGTGAGCGTCTCCATAGCTATGTGATTGTTGACGCTATCAAAGATGACAACGTGCTACCGTTTGCCATTGAGTATTATGGTAAGCTGAAACATAAAAATGACGGCATGGATGTCGATGTGAGCAGTATCGATGTCGCGGAGTTCTTTAGCTCTCCTAAACGTATTAAACAAGTGTGCGAGCACATCATTGGCATTCACGCTCATAAGACTAAACGCAAGTTTAACGCCATGCTGTGTGTGGCAAGCGTGCCTGATCTCATCACTTACTACGATACTTTCAAAGCCCTCAAAGAAGAGGGCAAGCATAAGCTCAATATCGGCACCATCTTCAGCTACGGTGTGAATGAGGAAGAAGAGTTCGAATGCGAGGTCAATGTTAAAGGCTTGGCAGAAGCGAACGCCAAAGTGCATAGCCGAGACAAGTTGGACGCTTACATCGAAGACTACAACCAGCAGTTTGGTACGAGCTATTCGACCAAAGATACCGACAGCTTCTACAACTACTACAAAGATCTCTCTAACCGCACGAAGAACGGCGAAGTAGATATCCTTCTAGTAGTGAATATGTTCCTTACGGGTTTTGATGCTCCCGGATTGAATACCATTTATGTCGACAAAAACCTTAAGTTCCACGGCTTAGTACAAGCGTTCTCCCGTACTAATCGCTTAAATGGCACGGTGAAGTCGCATGGCAACGTTATGTGTTACCGCAACCTCAAACCGCAAGCAGATGAGGCGTTTACGCTATTCTCGAATAAGAAGCCTACAGAGCATATCGAAGTTCCAGACCTTAACGGTTTGACTGAGGACTTCACTAAAGCACTTGAAGCGTTGAAAGCAATTACTCCTGATGTGCAAAGTGTCGATGACTTGCCTGACGAGGACATGCAAGCAGGTTTCATCAAGCAGTTCCGTATCTTAATGCGCTTAAAGAACCAACTAGAGACATTCAGCGACTTCGATATTGAAACGCTTGGCATTTCTGAGCAAGAGTTCGTCGACTACGCCTCTAAATACAGCGATTTAGCCCGTGAAATCAAGAAAGGCCCTGCGGAGAAAGAATCTATCCTTGCGGACATCGACTTTGAGCTTGAACTGCTCCAACGAGATGAAGTCAACGTTGGTTACATTCGTCATTTGCTGATGACGATGCTTGAAGAGTCTTGTGAAGAAGCTAAAGACAAAAAGCGTCAAGTCATCGCTAACTTGTTAGCGACTGAGCCAACTCTGTACAGTAAGCGTTCTCTCATCGAAGGCTTTATCGAGAAGAGCATGCAAGGCTTAGTGCAAGGTGCTGAATTTGATGAGTACATCGAAGAGCAGAAGCAAAAAGAAATGCGTCAACTCGCAGAGGAAGAAAAGCTTGATGGCAATAAGTTTAAAGAAATTATTCTTGATATTGAGCAGGGCTTGAAAGTCGACGACCTCAAATCGGATGATATTGCCAAGCTGACCACAGAGAAAATGACGTTCCGATCCCGCCGGACTATTATTCCTCGTATTGCTGAGCGGTTAAAACGCTTCGCAGAAACTTTTGTTGAAGGGTTCCACTAACCATTGTCGCAGTGCTTTCTTATTTTCAGCTTTAAATCAAAAATAAAGCCACTAGAAAAGATGACAAGGATTGTTGAGTGGGGTGAAGTAATCGTAAACGAGGTACCCGTTATAAAGATGTTTCTTAGGGTATTTATCTAGGATAGCCGGAAAGGCTTCGTTTATTTAAGGGACGAAGCCTTTTTTCTAGGGTTAAGCTAATTGCCTTTTACGTTCTTCGTCGAAGAAGTTGTATACAGTATCTACATGTGTATATAGAGAGTGTTCTAGAACAAACTGCCTAAACCGACCTTCAGACCAAGTCGCCATCTCTTCATAGTCGGGAGTGGGGTCTAGGGTTAGTACATTTTTTTCAGCATGTACTTCGCTCCAGTGTTCAGTTGCTTGTTGCTGAATATCACCATCTAAATCCAAATTATCTTCTAAGTTGTTCACAAAACTGACCCACTCCTCATTGCTAAGCCAAGCTCCATCAACCATATCGATTTGCAAATGACAAATCTCAGAGCCAGCAATGTACGGAGTAGGATTACTTAGATAAGGTGTTTCAAGGACTAAACCATCATTAGTGATTGCGACACAAAGGCCTCCGCTCAAAGGCGGGCAAAGCACATCGCATTTTAGTAGCCTTTCAAACCTTGCGGTATTAGTGGTTTTTGAAACAGGTAAGCCACAAGCGATCAATGCGTTAATAAATTCGCTGACTTTAATTAGAATAATCGACTGGCTCTTCATCGATTCAAGGCTATTGCACTGTGCGTGCTTTGCTAGGGCTTGGTAGCCTTGATTAAGAGATAATGTGCGATTGTCTTTGGCGATGGTTCTATACTCATCTTTAAAGACTGAAAGTAACTGTACTGGAGTGAGTTCTGAAAATTGAGAATAAGCATTAGCGTTCATACTGCCTCGATATCATGCTGGATTTTTTGACACACCGCGTTTGATTTTGTTGGTTTGCCAATGACCAGCATCTAGTCGTAGCAATATTAAATGAGTACTTAAAAATGATCTCAGTTTACAGCAAACGCACCATTAGCCTGAGAGAGCTGTACAGGACTATAAATAGTAAAGAAAGAAAATTCAATCATTTAATTACCATGCCCGTTGAAATCGTCTCCATAAAAAAGCCCCCATATTAATGGAGGCTCGTTGTTCTTCTTTTTCTTACAAGTCGTAGTACTCTGCTAGGTATCCGATCAAATCACCGCCCTTCAGAAGTAAGAAGGCAATGACCATCATGACACCTAAACCAACCGCAAAGCTTTTCATTCTGTCTTTTATTGAAATGTAATCATCTGACATGGGTATCTCCGTTTATTTTTCTTTTAAGCCGTTTGAACGTTGCTTGAAATCGGGTTTTTAGAGTTGATTTACCAGCGACCTAGATTTTCTAAGTCCATATCCCAATAGTACTTAGCGCAAGCTTTTACTTTCCAGTCAGATTGTTCGCTAACGCCAATACCGTAAGCTTTTTGGCACCAACTGCTGGCTAAGAATTCAGCGGTAGCATATGTAAAGCCAACTAAAGCAATCAGCGTCAAGATTAGATTAATAAGTTTCGGGATTGGGTGCATTTTTTTGTTAGTGTTGTCTTTCATTTTTTATAAAAAAATCATAAGCTTATATGGAGCGATTGTGCAATTAAATGTATTTTAATGCAAGATTATAAACAGCAATATATTGTTTTGTATGGCTTTATTGGTATGGAGACTGTCTTGAAGTGGATCAAAGGTGGCTGCTAGAGCTATTTTTATGCATCCTTGTCATAATCGTTAGACAATTTTTAGCAAAATCAACCGCTTTTTCATGGTGTTGCATTTTACACAAGAAAGAGTCGTAGCTCTCTTTATTAACTACCAGTTTTACACGTTTACCCTCCAAGTGATAATCAATAAAGCCACGATAAATCAATGCATCAGGGTGCGGCTTACCAACAATCTTATATTGATTATGGAAGTTCAGTGTCCAGAGGCTCGCCTCAAAAATTAAATCTTCAATATGTTTCATCGCTAACCTTTACTTCCTGACATTCAATGGCACAGCGAACATTAATCTCTAATTGAGCTTGATGTGATCTTCTGGCAAAACAACAGGGATATTACGCAGGTAATGTGTGAGTTGCATCTCAGCCGAGCTATGCCCTGCGAGTTTGGACACACCATAAAGATCCATGCCGTGCTTGTATAGTTCAGACGAGCCAGTTGCTCGTAGGTCGTGAAAATGCAGATCATCAATACCGAGCGCCTTCATTGCTTTCGTCCATGATGTACTCACTGATTTTGGATTAAATGGAAAAATCGGATCAGTTGGCCTCCCTTTTGGCATCTTGTTGATGATGGCAATGGTGGCAGCATTGAGCGTGATTTTAGTGATTTTGTTTTTATTATCTGTCGGATCTTTTCGCTTATCGACGGTAAGGACATGTGTCGTTTCATCGTAGTGCTTCCATTGGAGTTTCTGACAAATTTCACCTTGTCGTAAGCAGACATATAATGCAAACCACATAATGTCTATCATCGGGATTGATGAGCGCCCCCTTAATTCCATTTTGTCATAGTATTCAGTAATGCGATTCAGCTCATCAAGTGATAAAACTCGATTGCGAGGATGACTCCGACTTATCAATCCATGCCTTTTTAACGTTGGTCTCGCATCTCGCAGTGCATCTGTATTGAAATTGAATCCTAATAGCGTGTTCGCATCATAAAACGCCGTGGATAGTGCGCTTAGATAAAAGCCTAGCGTTGAGGGTGAAAGTTGATAATTTTCCTGAATCTCTCTCATTGATTGAATGATATCCCTAGGTGTAATCAAATCGATTGGCAGATCTGCTAATGAAGAGTTAATAAAACGCTTAATGACGGTTGAGATATTTTTGTTGTATTTGGAGGCCATTTCTTCATCCGCTGACACATAAGATTGAAATTGGGTTAGGGCATCGCTAACAGCAAGAGCAATAGGCTTTGAATGAAGAAAACTAAAATCGTTCTCCTTAAGCTGCGCTGAGATTTTTTTGGCAAGTCGCGCAGCTTGTGACTGTTTTTTAAATGTGCGAGACATGGAAAATTTAATAGGGTCTTTTTTGCCTGATCTTGCTCTGACCTTGTAAGACATGCCGGATTTGAGATGTTGTGGCTCGATACTAATTGTTGCCATTTTTGGACTCTTTTTTAACTGGTTTGAGTCGATAGTAATGGTTTGGATTTGATTGTAAATACGACGGTGGTTTGTTTTAACTTGTTGATTGTAAAATACTTTTATTTATATTAGTGCATGGGGTTATTGGTTTTTCTAGATGGGATCTATTTATCAATTAGTTAGAAATTTTGAGTCCATGATTCCGCTCCTTTTCGTCAAAAAACAAATCATGCCTTTGAAAATGTAACGATATGTAACAATAGGTGTGGCTCTTCAATCATGACAGAGCCACTCGTTTGTTAGTTGATGCGTTGGTGAATATCCTCAACACTCAAGCGCAGGTAAATATTATTCAAAACGTTGATGTCGCGATGCCCTGTAATACGTGATATTTCAACAATGTTGAGTCCTCGTTCAAACAGCCTGCACGCTCCTTCAGCTCGTAAGTCATGGTAATGGAGGTCATCAATACCTTGTTCATGACACATTCTCTGCCAAGCAGCACCAATCGAAGTTGATTTGTAGGGAAAAATGCACGAATCAATTTTTGGCTGACGTTTTATAATTTCAATGGCATCACTGAATAGAGGGATAGTGCAGTGATTGCCCTTTTTTTTACGAGGGTCTTTACGATCTCGAATTATTACCGTACCTGCGTTCTCATCAAAGTCTTCCCATCTGATCCGTGTAATTTCTCCAAGGCGCATACAAGTAGAAAGTGACATGTGGAAAATATCGACCAGTGGTATGGATGAGGCGCGGTGACTTTCTCGTTTTCTAAGCCCTTGTTCTGCTAAGTTCAATTCAACTGACGTTGGGCGTCGATCTCGTTTCTCACTGCGACCAATGAGGCGATATTTAATTAAGGTAGGTATTGCTTCGTTGTGTGCGTGTACGTTAGCGTTGTAGCCAAACATTGGCCCAGCCACGTTGATTACGCTGCGCAAGTAAGTGATGTCCTGATAAACCGTCTGTGGTGTTGGAGCGGTTGGTTCGGCTAACCTTACTCGGCAATGCTGTACCAAATGTGTTGCGGTCAACAGATGTGCAGGAACAAGCGCAATGTCGTAAGAGCGCAATCTTCTCAGCACCGCGGATTTAGAGCGTCCCAGATCTCGTGAGGTAATGGGATCTTCAAGGTAGAGCGTGATTAAATCGCCAATCAAAATTTCTTTTGAACTAGATTCAAGTGAGGGGATGCCATCTTCTCGTAGCTCTTTAGCTAACTGCTTTGCCCACTTATTCGCGTCTGTCTTTTTGCCGAATGTCTTAGATTTTTCGAACAGACGTTTTCCGTTTCTTGCTTCTCTCACCCGTGCTTTGTATCGAGTCCCCTGTTTACTTGCTACTTTTTCAATACTAATCGTTGCCACATTAATTTCCTTTGGTCAGGTTGTGGCAAAGACTCTTGCAATGGTGGCGGTACAGATTTTGCGAAATGTGACCTTGGCTGTATAATCCCCGACCCAAATTCGCATGAAGATTTCTGCTTTTCGTGTCCCTAAAAGTCCCCAAATTGATCCCTTTAGGGACTTTTTAAGTTAAAACCGGACAAAATATGCAGAAATAGGTCATTGCAAAACACACATGACATATTTCTATATTGTTGATTTTTAAGGTTTTAATTATGAACTTTCCATCTTCTCGTCTCAGCGTTGCACCCATGCTCGATTGGACCGACCGCCACTGCCGTTATTTTCACCGTTTGCTTTCTCAGCAGACTCTTTTGTACACGGAAATGGTTACAACGGGCGCGATCTTACATGGTAAGGGCGACTTCCTAGAATATAACGAGCAAGAACATCCTCTTGCACTTCAACTTGGTGGTTCAAATCCTGTTGACTTAGCGGCTTGTGCCAAGCTTGCTGGTGAGCGTGGCTATGATGAAGTTAACCTCAACGTAGGTTGTCCTTCAGACCGAGTTCAAAATGGCCGTTTTGGTGCTTGCTTGATGGCTGAGCCAGACCTGGTGGCAGATTGTGTGTCGGCGATGAAAGAAGTCACTGATATTCCAATCACGGTGAAAACGCGTATTGGTATCGATGACCAAGACTCTTATGAGTTTCTCACTAAGTTTGTGTCGACTGTTTCTGAAAAAGGCGGCTGTGAGCAATTTACTATCCATGCGCGTAAAGCGTGGTTGAGTGGTCTTAGCCCGAAAGAGAACCGTGAGATCCCACCTTTAGATTACGATCGTGCATACCAAATTAAGAAAGATTTCTCGGGTCTAGTGATTGCTGTGAATGGTGGTATTACGACTCTTGAGCAAACGAAAGAGCACTTGCAACACCTTGATGGTGTGATGATCGGCCGTGAGGCATACCATAGTCCGTTTATCTTGGCCGAAGTCGACCAACAGATCTTTGGTTTAGATACGCCAATTAAAAAGCGCTCACAAGTTGTGGAAGAGATGTATCCGTACATCGAGCGTGAACTTTCAAATGGCGCAAGTCTAGGACATATTTCTCGTCATATGCTTGGTTTGTTCCAAAGCATGCCGGGTGCAAGACAATGGCGTCGCTACATCAGTGAGAACGCGCATAAGAAAGGCGCGGGTATTGAGGTGATGCAAACGGCATTGGCTAAGATCCCTAAAGAGCTAAACGTATAACCTCCCTCGAGGTTAAAAGTTCGAGCTTAAAAGCCCAAGCTAAAAAACCAAACTTAAAAACTTAAGGTTAAATTCGCCACTAGAGGCTAAATTTGCCATTGATAGTTTCTTTAAAAGCCACGCATTTAGATGTGTGGCTTTTTATTTTCCTGATAAATAAGGGTTTTATTGGTTGTACTAACTTGGTATGGAAGCTGCAATGTTAGAAAGTAATAAAGATAGGTCATCAATTCAATAGGAGACCATTATGTTTGAATTAATCTTTGTTCTTATTTTTGTCGCAACGTTACTTGTTACTGGTATTACGTTTATGACGGTCTTAGCAGCAACGGGGGTTGCATTACTCGTTATGTTAGTACTCGGTATGATCGGTGTCGTGTTTAAACTCCTGCCTTGGTTGATTGTGATTGCAATCGGTGTGTGGTTTTTCAAAACCTTTGTACACAGTTCTAGCCAAAGGCGTTACTAAAGTCATGGTGCCGTCAAACTTTTGCTCGCCAGCGGTTTATCGTTTTAGTCTTTAGGATGTGTGGTAAAATTTCTCCAATAATCGATGAATGTGCATACAATTAGCACAATGATATGAAATTGGAGCTACCTCAAATGAATAAAATGCCATTAATTGCTTTAGTGGGAATGCTACCTTTAAGTTCGGCAGTACTTGCTGAAGAAGGGTTTTCTTACACGGCTAAAGTCGGTGCCGATATGTGGTGGGGAAGTACCAAGCTAAACGAAGTTAGACAAAATGATGATGTTCATTCTCCTTCGTTATATTTCGCATTTGAGCACAATGGCCCAATGCTACCAAACGCGAGTGTCCGCTATACTTCTGTCGATGCAGATTTATTGGCCTTCGATAAGTACGACTACACCTTCTATTACACATTGTTAGATCACAAACTGATGAACTTTGATGCGGGTGTGACGTTTACTCAGTATTCAAACTCGAATTACATCGAACCGAAAACAGGTGGCGCTCAAACAAGCTTTGATGAGTTGACTTGGAGTTTCTACGGTAACGCAGAGATCAACGTTCCTGACACCAACGTCGATATCATTGGTACGATGGAGTTCGGTGATAGTAGTGGCATCAAGAGTACTGATTTGATGGCTGGCGTTCAGTACCGAATCCCAGTAGCAGAAACTGAGGTAGCACTGCGAGGTGGTTACCGTGTTATCGATTTAGACTCGGATGAGTTCTTTCGCTCTGAACTAGGCAAGAGCTTTGTTATGGTCGATGGTTGGTTCGCTGGTGCAGAAGTGCGCTTCTAGGTTATTTAAGCGTATTTAAAATAAATTTTAAGAACGTCACTTTATTAAGTGGCGTTTTTTTATATCTATTGATTATATCTTTCTGGAATTAGTTAGCACATTCATCACTTTCGACCATCCTTATATAGAGATCTGATTAGCGTCTATTCTCATAAGGTCTATGTTGTGAGGTCAAAGCAAGGGATAGAATATGACACTCAATGAATTACGAAATTTATATCGAGAAAATCTGTTAGTCGAAGCGGTCATAGAGCCCTCGATTCAAGAGGGGGCTTGGGTTGTGGAGTTTCGCCATATGGGAGGTGGTTTTGTTCTGCTTACCGATGTTCATGGTGAAGAGTGTCATTATGCTGATTTAGATTTAGCATCGAAGTCGGCAATGGCCGTTGGTTTTCAGCAAGTTCGTATTGAAAACCAGTAGCCAATTTACGGTTCAATCGCTTTTTACTTCCAAAAAGTTATAAAACATACTTTTCTATTCTTTCTTGTTATTAAAAGGAGTGGTTAATCTATGGTCACGCAATGATTAGGGATGTCGTGACCATGTCTTTAAATAAGAAAGAGTCTTCACAAAATAATAATGCACAGTCTGGGGCTAATGAGCTACCTGGGCTCGCCGCTCCACTTAATGACCAACAATTGGGTCATCTTCAGCAAACTGTTTCTGAATTATCTTCTCAGCAACTGGCATGGGTCAGTGGCTACCTTTGGGGGGTGAGCCAAGCTCAGCCTGTGGGCGCCGCTGCACCTATTGCTCAAGCCGCTGCAGCTGTGGCCGCAAAACCTGCGGGTAAGTTAAGTATTATCTTCGCGTCTCAAACGGGGAATGCGAAAGGTGTTGCTGAATCGCTTGAGGCTGAAGCGAAAGCGTTAGGTATTGCTGTCGAGCTTTTCGATGCCAGTGACTATAAAGGTAAAAACCTAGCCAAAGAGACACACGTGATTTTTGTGGCTTCCACTAATGGCGAAGGTGAAGCGCCTGATAACGCGATTGAGTTGCATGAATTCCTTCAATCGAAGAAAGCACCAAAATTACCAAACCTACAATACGGTGTGATTGGTTTAGGTGATTCAAGCTATGAGTTCTTCTGCCAAACCGGGAAAGATTTCGATAACTTCCTCGCTAAGCTTGGCGCTAAATCATTTGTTGACCGTCTTGATTGTGATGTTGATTACGAAGAGTCAGCAACGGAATGGCGCGCTAAAGCATTAGAGCAAGTAAAAGAGACATTATCGACAGGCACAGAAGCCGATGTCGTTCAATTACCAGTTGGTCAAGTGGCCGCGGGTCATTCTCAATATACCAAACAAAACCCATACACAGCGACATTACTGACGAGTCAAAAGATCACCGGTCGCGACTCGGGTAAAGATGTGCGTCATATCGAGATTGATCTTGATGAATCAGGTATTACTTACCAGCCAGGTGATGCGCTGGGAGTGTGGTACGAAAACAGTTCAGAGCTTGCGAATCAGATCCTTTCTAAGGTTGGGTTGTCTGGTATTGAAAGTGTTGATGTCGATGGTGAAAACTTATCTGTCCATAGTGCACTCGTCAGTAAATTCGAGATTACGACGTCAAACCCTCAACTTGTAACTCAGTTTGCAGAGCTGTCGGGTAGTAAGAAGTTAATCAAGCTGGTGGAAGATAAAGACAAGCTTCGCGAATACTCTGGTAACACTCAAATCGTCGATGTATTAGCAGAAAAAAGAACCAATCTATCAGCTAATGAGTTGATCGGCCTTTTACGTAAGTTAACACCACGTCTCTATTCTATTGCATCAAGCCAAGCAGAAGTGGATGAAGAAGTTCACTTGACGGTTGGTCTGGTTGAATACCAAAAAGGTGAAGAGTCTCGTCTGGGGGGCGCCTCTAGTTTCCTAGCTCAGCGCTTGGAAGAAGGCGGTGAAGTGAAGGTGTTTGTTGAGAACAACAATAACTTTAAGCTGCCACAAGACGACAGCACACCAATAATCATGGTCGGCCCGGGGACTGGTATTGCGCCATTCCGTAGTTTCGTTCAAGAGCGTGAAAACAATGATGCTGAAGGCAAGAGCTGGTTGTTCTTCGGTGACCGTACTTTTACTCAAGATTTCTTATACCAAGTTGAATGGCAGAAGTACCTTAAATCTGGTGCGTTAACCAAATTGGATGTTGCTTTTAGCCGTGACCAAAAAGAAAAGGTTTATGTTCAAGACCGTTTAATCGAACAGGCAGAGCAGGTTTGGCAATGGCTTCAAGAGGGCGCATACCTTTATGTTTGTGGTGATGCGACCCGAATGGCGAAAGATGTTCATGAAGCACTAGTCACGATTGCTGAAAAACATGGCAACCAGAGCCGAGAACAAGCTGAACAATATATTAATGACTTACGTAAAGCGAAACGTTACCAAAGGGATGTGTACTAATGAGCAAGCAAGTAATAGAGCAAGAAGTGCTAGGTCAAGTACTTGGCCCTTTGGCTGACAATGAACGTCTGAAGCGTGAAAGTAATAATCTTCGCGGTACGATTGAACAAGATCTTCAAGACCGCATCACTGGTGGTTTTACCGCAGATAACTTTCAGCTGATCCGTTTCCACGGTATGTATCAGCAAGATGACCGTGATATTCGTAATGAACGTACCAAGCAAAAGTTAGAGCCTTTGCATAATGTCATGCTGCGTGCGCGTATGCCTGGTGGAATCATCACTCCGAAGCAGTGGTTAGCGATTGATAAATTCGCAGATGAAAGCACCTCTTATGGTTCTATCCGTCTAACAACACGTCAAA
The DNA here is from genome assembly GCF_024347655.1 of Vibrio toranzoniae. NCBI lineage: Bacteria > Pseudomonadati > Pseudomonadota > Gammaproteobacteria > Vibrionales > Vibrionaceae > Vibrio > Vibrio toranzoniae. The sequence continues at coordinate 314,766 of NZ_AP025514.1, forward strand.
CCTTCCAGTTCCATGGTGTATTGAAGCCGAACATTAAGTTGATGCACCAAACGCTAAACAATATTGGTATAGATTCAATCGCGACTGCGGGTGATGTAAACCGAAACGTTTTGTGTACCACAAACCCTGTTGAATCTGAGTTGCACCAAGAAGCGTATGAATGGGCGAAAAAGATCAGTGAACATCTATTACCTAAAACCCGTGCTTACGCAGAAATCTGGTTAGATGGTGAAAAGCTAGAAACAACAGATGAAGAACCTATCCTAGGTAGTAACTACTTACCGCGTAAGTTCAAGACGACGGTGGTGATCCCGCCACAGAATGACGTAGACGTGCACGCGAACGATCTTAACTTTGTCGCGATCGCTGAAGACGGAAAGCTGGTGGGCTTTAACGTGTTAGTCGGTGGCGGCCTTGCGATGACACACGGTGATACCTCGACTTATGCACGTAAAGCTGACGACTTCGGTTTTGTACCGTTAGAGAAAACGTTAGATGTAGCGGCAGCCGTTGTAACAACACAACGTGATTGGGGTAACCGCTCAAATCGTAAGAATGCCAAAACCAAATACACACTAGACCGTGTTGGTATTGATGTATTCAAAGCAGAAGTCGAGAAACGTGCAGGGATAGAGTTCTCTGAAAGCCGCCCTTATGAGTTTTCTGGTCGTGGTGACCGCATTGGTTGGGCGGAAGGCATTGATGGTAAGCACCACTTAGCACTGTTTATTGAAAACGGTCGGTTACTTGATTTCCCTGGTAAGGCTTTGAAAACCGGTGTGGCTGAAATTGCGAAGATCCACAAAGGCGATTTCCGCATGACTGCAAACCAAAACCTGATTGTTGCGGGTGTATCTACCAGTCAAAAAGCCAAAATTGAGAAACTCGCCCGTGAGTATGGTTTGATGGACGACTCCGTTTCTGAGCAGCGTAAAAACTCAATGGCGTGTGTAGCATTCCCAACATGTCCTTTAGCAATGGCGGAAGCGGAGCGCTTTCTTCCAGAGTTCGTGACAGATGTTGAAGAGATTCTGAAGAAACATGGATTACCAGAAGAAGATAACATCATTCTTCGTGTCACTGGTTGTCCAAACGGTTGTGGTCGCGCGATGTTGGCTGAACTTGGTTTAGTGGGTAAAGCACCAGGTCGCTACAATATGCACTTAGGCGGCAACAAGGCCGGTACTCGTATTCCTAAGATGTATAAAGAGAACATCACATCAGCTCAGATCTTAGAAGAGATTGATTCTCTAGTGGGACGTTGGGCTACTGAACGTAAAGACAATGAAGGGTTCGGCGATTTTACAATCCGAACTGGTATCATCGAAGAGGTGATCATTTCAAAGAGGGATTTACATGCATAATTCTGTCGCCTCAAAACTGAAGTTAGCAGATCTGCTCACATTGACTAAGACGGAGCAGATACTTCGTCTTAGTCAAATAAATGCTGAGTTAGAACAGCTAACCGCATTAGAAAGAGTTAAGTGGGCTCTAGAAAATTTAGAAGGGACACATGTGGTGTCTTCTAGTTTCGGAATCCAAGCTGCGTTGATGCTGCACTTAGTCACTCAAGCAAAGCCAGATATTCCGGTTATTCTGACGGACACTGGCTATCTATTCCCTGAAACGTATCGCTTTATAGATGAGTTAAGCAAGAAGTTGACACTAAACCTTCAAGTTTTTCGCGCACAACAGAGCCCTAATTGGCAAGAAGCGCAATATGGAAAACTTTGGGATCAAGGTATAGAAGGGATAGAGAAGTACAACAAACTTAATAAAGTTGAACCGATGAGACGGGCGTTAGATGAGCTTGAGGCGGGGACTTGGTTTTCAGGGTTAAGAAGAGAGCAATCTCAATCGCGCGCAAACTTGCCAATCTTATCTATCCAAAATGGTGTGTTTAAATTCTTGCCAGTAATTGATTGGACAAATAAAGATGTTCATTATTACTTAGAAGAGCATGGCCTCAGTTACCACCCACTTCGCGATCAGGGGTACCTTTCTGTCGGAGATACACATACGACTAAGAAATGGGAACCGGGCATGACTGAAGAGGAAACCCGTTTTAATGGGTTAAAACGAGAATGTGGCCTTCATGAAGATGATGGAGAGCAATATGGCTCTGGGATTTAAACTCATTGCCATTTGAAAAGCTGCCATAAGGCAGCTTTTTTAGTTTCTAGGGGATGAAATT